>JAFVAO010000046.1 GCA_017480445.1 Lachnospiraceae bacterium | reverse complement strand
CCTACACAAGGTCATGCATGGTATCGATGGCAAGATGCAGACCATCCGCATCCTGCAGCACACTGGTCACATCCCGAAAGATAATTCCCTTCTCCGGAAAGTCCGGAATACTTCTCACATACTCCTCCAGTTTCTTCATTTCTAAACCTCCCTATCCCGTTGCCTACCGATGGTCTCTGGTAAT
Source organism: Lachnospiraceae bacterium (assembly GCA_017480445.1). Lineage (GTDB taxonomy): Bacteria > Bacillota > Clostridia > Lachnospirales > Lachnospiraceae > Acetatifactor. Next base: position 71,082 of record JAFVAO010000046.1, on the reverse strand, counting down.
CTCCAGTTCCAGACTCTGCATCAACTGTTTATTATTGACAATATCCAACTGTTTCTTCACAAAATATCGTATGATCTCCCGCCTGGTAATGATCCCGATAAATACATTGCGATCATCCACCACCGGGACAAAATTCTGCATCTGCGCCTGGCCCAGAAGCTGCTCCATATTCGTGTCAATGCAAACAGGGCGCACCTTTCCTCCCTGAATGATATCTCGCAGCGTCATATGCTCGACCTGCTTCATCGTCACATGTTCCAGCGGCTCATTGTGATCCAGAATATTCCACAGAAAATCACTGGCGCTGACCACACCGACATAGCGATCCTCCCTGTCAATCACAGGTACCGCGCTGAATCCGCTCCTGCGAAGCTTCTCCAGCCCCTGCCGTATGGTCATATGATCATGCAGATAAGTAACCTCCGCCTTCGGCGTAATAAATGCTGCTATGTTCAATGCTATACTCCTTTATATTAAAACAACGGCAACCTGCCATTACACGTTCCCCCAAGGCTCCCTGCAGGAAGTACGCGAACCCTATTTTCTGCCGCAGCACTTTTTATACTTCTTGCCGCTGCCGCAGGGACAGGGATCATTGGGATAAATCTTTTTCTCCTTCTTCACGGTCGTAGAGGACTTCTGCTCTCTGTAAAGCTCCTTGCGCTTCTCCTCGTCAAAGATCGCGTTCCACTCCTCCAGATTGTAGAGCCAGTCCGCCTCAGCGGCCACCATGTTCTTATAGAGCAGCTCCTTGTCAAAGCCCAGTTGAACCGGCGTATCCTCCTCCATCGTCTCGATCGGGTTTTTCTCCTTCAGACTGTCGTTGATGCCGTCCAGGAAGCCTGTCATGGACATCACGGTAACGCCGAACTTGTCCGCGAGCTCCTTCACTGTGCCGGATACCACCTCGTCCGGGTTCTTCAGCAGCTTGGCATAGATGCCCTTCTCCTCCTTGAAATAAGCGTTCCAAAGGTTCTGGAGTACCTGTCTGTCTGCTGTCTCATTGTATGCGACTGAGCGCCACTGGTCTAATAATGCCATATGAAATACCATCCTTATTCGTATTTTTGAAAAAATTATAGTAATAAGTATATAACAAATCTCGGGAAAATACAATATTTTGGGGGATTTTTGTTCCGGATGCGCAAGACGGCCTCACAATTTGGCATTTTTTTGTTTGGCAAGCAGCGAAATATATGGTATGATTATTTTTATCATTACGGTCCAGCGTCAGACGCAAAAAGGATTGGGAACAAGTCGCGGTGTGTCATAATGCACAGAAGGAGATAGCAATGGGACAGGAAACGAAGAAAAAGAAACTGCATTCCAGACAGGTTGTCGCGCTCATCGGCGTGGTGCTGTTGGTCATGCTCTACATCGTCACATTGGTTCTGGCCATCGTGGATAACAGCGCTACCGGCGGTTTCTTCATGCTGAGCCTGTGCTGTACGCTGGTCGTGCCTATCATCGTATTCCTGTATAGCTGGATGTGGGCGAGACTGACCGGCAAAAAGACCATTGGGGATCCGGAGACGGCAGTGCCGAAGGATGGGGACGATACGGGGAAATAGTGATATTCGCGCGTACGTTCCTCTACACAAGCCGGTAGCATGGAGCGATTTATCCGGCAAATGAATAAATACCTCTGACATCTATTACCTAAAAGCAAGGACAACGCAAAGATCAGGAAAGAAAATGTGGCATAATCACAACTTCCTCCCTGATCTTCTCATTTGCTATGTACTATTTTCTGTTCATCATTGTGCATTCAACTCGGCGAGAATTGTTTTTACAATTTCTCCATATTCCTTCTGATATGCCGCGATTGCTTCGGCACCAGTCATTTCTCCGCGAACCACTTTATTCACATAATCGTCCTTAAATGTACTAATATCCCCACGATACACATCAAGGGTCTTGCAAGACGCCTGAGCCGGCGCATCCACACAATGCTCCTCAAAGAGTTTCTTACTCTCTGCCACCATCGGATCAATCGTCAAATATCCATTCGTAAGCGGTACAATCGTCAATAGCGGATCAAGGTAATTTTTCTGCCACAGCGTATTGGGGTCTTGCGGAGATATCCTTAAATGGAATTCCCCATCCTTGTAGACATATGTTACTTCTCTTTCGGTACCTTTATACAGTGTAATGGTCTCAGCCTTGGTGCTCCAGTGCACGCCTTCTGCACCATAAGTCCACAGAGTCTGCACCGTACCGCCGTCCATCATGGTCTCAAGTAATGCATCAAAAATCGCCTGCTCACGAGCGCTGTCCCCATCGCCATCATCAGTAATCACCCAAACGGGTGCCTCACGGTTGAGATACCCACCCCAAGTATCCTGAATCTCCTGAATCGGCGGCAGTTCTACCAGTTTGGAATCCACTCCATTCCCCGCCAGATTATCAGACAGAACCTTGCACCAGTTGCCTGCCCAATAGGAAAATGCGCCACTGGAAATGCTCTGATCGTTGTCATAGAAACGCTCTCGCACATACTTCGTAGATTGATACCCTGTATCAGGATCAATCAGACCATCCGCATACGCCTTCGCCAATCGATCAAGCGCGTCTAGGGTCTCCTGCTCCTGAAAACCATCTACCCACTTTCCGTTCTTCTGATAGAAGTCTGGATATCCGCCCTGCCAGAATTCAGGCAAATAATAAATATACGGAGGCTCGAAGGAAGCGGCAAAACCAGCTGCATATGTGCCATAGGTCTTTCCGGTAATGCCATCCCCGTCGGGGTCACCGTCATGGAAAGCCTTTAATAATGCGTAGTAATCATCATAGGTTTTAATATCATCCACAGACTTACCTATGGCATCCAGCCAGCTTTGTTTAATGTACGTGACACACCCGTTTCCATATGAGGGCGCGAAACCGTACATCTGCCCCTTGGCATCTTTCTTGTTGGGATTGCCGGCATCCGACAGGGTAATGCGTTTTCGAAAATCCACCTTATCATACGCGTTTGCCATATCCCAGAGTTTGCCTTGAGCTGCATATTTGCTGCACATCGAGCGACTCATAATCAGTGCATCTGGATACGTGCCATCTCCGACCTTCCCGCTGGTCAGAATTGTATCCACAACATCAGAATACTCATAGTGATCCGGCTGATTGATATGCAGTTTCACTGTATATCCCAGTTTCTTGGAGACAGCAGTCTCCCACTGCGAAATAAATTCAGCCTGTCCGTTATCAACATTTGCTCTAAATGTGCCATCCACCATGACATACAAATGTTTCTTGGTGGTATCTCCGCCGGAGCCGCCGGTTCCCTGCGAGCTGCCATTTCCTTTCACCGTCACCACACACACGCCGGTCGCGCCGCCAACGGTGGACGTGATATTGGTCGTCCCCGCCGCAATTGCGGTGATCTTGCCGTTGGCATCGACTGTCGCAACTGTGGGATCCTCAGAACACCAAGTGATGCTGTCACCCTTTAACTTCGTGTTCTTCCACGCAAGCTTTGCAGTCTTGCCGGCCGCCTTCAGGGTAACCTCCTTCTTACTAAGTGTCGGCTCTGTCACAGTGATGACACAAGTATATCCCATCCCTTCCACCGTCGCGGTAATCGTCGCCGTTCCGATGGTATGTACAGTCACCTTGCCCGCCTCAACAGAAGCAACCGACGGATCGCTGCTCGTCCATTCCGGCACCAGCTTAGTATTCTTTAACTTCAGTGCCAGGGTTGCGCCTGTCTGTAACTTCGCAGTCTTCTTGCTCATCGCCGGATAGGCAACCTTGACCGTAAAGGTGTACTTGGCTGCCAACTTGCCTTCTCCGTATACCGCAGTGATCTTGGTCGATCCCTTCCCTACGGTAGTAATCAGCCCTGTCTCCGGATCAATCGTCGCCACCGCAGGCTTGGAAGAAATCCATGTGGTCGGTTTCTTTTCAGCGCCGGTGATGTTCGCACTGCCATCAATGGTGAGCTCCGGGCGAGTCCGGATGATGGTTTTCTCTGTGATCAGCGGCTTCTCGATCAGGACTGATATGGTCTCCTTCGCCTCCCACACTTTGCCGTTTTTCTCATAGCCGGTCACCTGTACTGTGCCGGGCTGTTTCGCCGTCAGGATACCCTTAGCGGAAACTGCCGCCAGTTTCTTATTGTCTACCGTAAACTTTTTATAAGTGCCGGTAAAGTGTGCGTTCAGGTCTGCCTTCTGCTTAACCACCACAACCTCTGTGGTGCTATTCGACTCCTCCATCCAAACTGCATAAATCGTCGCAGATCCTTCACATATTGTGTGCTCTGTAACTTTAATACCATTTTCTCGCAATGTATACCAACCTACGAAACTAAATCCCTCACGTATAGGAACTGGCAATTCTCCGTATTCTTTTCCATAAAATACGCTTTTCTCAGTATTCTCCAGTTTATCTCCACCGTTCACATCATAAGTTAACCGATACTCAATACCTTCCCAATGAGCATAGACTGTTGCTGATCCTTTGCATATTGTCTGATCAGTAACCAACTCTCCACCCTCTTTTGCAGTATACCAACCACTAAATGTATATCCGGTCCTCTGAGGCGTTAACAATTCGCCATAAGCGCTGTCATAAGTAATTTTCTTTTGAGTCTCTGTTAAACTTTCTCCACCATTCACATCATACGTCAATGTATATTCTTTTGCTTTATAATACGCATATACCGTGGCATCTCCTGTCACAGCAGTGCTGTTTGTATATTCTTCACCTTCTCCATTTTCCTTTGTGAACCACCCCACAAAATCATATCCATCTCGCTCCGTAGGTTCAGGCATTTCCATGGCTGTGTTTGGCTCAATATTACTTACAACAATCGTTTCTTCTTCAAATCCCGTTAAAAAGGAAACTGTGTATCCCTCATACACGGTCACTTGGCACACTGCATATAAATCGCTCGTATCCGGATCTCCTACATATGCATATATCTGAGCCACACCTTTTCCCTTTGGTGTCACACATCCGGCGCTAGTTACAGTTGCCACATTGCTATTACTGGACTTCCAAGTCACTGCTTTATTGGTAGCTGTAGCAGGAAGAACCGTGGCTGTAAGAGTCTCTGCTTCCTCACCTATCACCATTTCGATTGAATGCTTATTTAAATTAATACTAACCGGAAAGACTTCTAATCCGTAGCCATAACGATCGATCCCCGTTATATCCTGCGCTGCACACCCATAACCATACCAATTTGTCTGTGACCCGTCCCATTCCTCTTTAGTACTCCATGTTTGGGGATAGTGAAGTATAGTGTTGTCAGGGAAAGATCCTCCCTCGCCGTTGATTTCCACAACCTCAATTGTCGCCGAATCAGTTGTGTATTTTTTATAATATTTCTTCAAATAGCTTGTCACGGATTCCGTTTTAGTTTCTAGAACAGTATTCGGAGGATTATCACCAAGCATGCCAGCCATAGATATCTGTTCATAGCCCCTATCGTGCTCCGGTGCACAAACTGCTGAGCTAGCTTGCAATATCACATCACCCGTAAACACAACATCTGTAATACCCGTTGCTTGAAATGCGCCTGCATATATCCCAGCTATGCTCGGTGGTAAAACTAATGTTCCCTTTAATGATTCACAATCACCAAACGCATTCTCGCATATGACTTTCAATGAAGTCGGCAATTCAATCAATTCTACATTTTTTGCACCTGCGAATGCATATTTGTTTATTGCTGTAATACCTTCTGCAATATAAATTTTCTTTATTTGATCGACATAAGGTGCCCACGGATAGTTCTGATACCCGAGCTCACTTGAAATGTATCCACGCTCCATTGGGCCTTCACCAGAAATTGTCAAAGCTCCCTCTCGTGTCAACGCCCACTGAACATTATCTCCCCACGTTCCTGTTGTTGGCGCAGTCAGGTCAACTGACAAAGCATAAGAAGTACTCTGTCCTGTTTTATTGTAAACATATATATGTGTATGGTATATACCTGCTTCGTCATTATGCTGGCTCGCATTAACGGTATATGACCAATAACTCCCTGTCTGCACACCTCGAACAGACTCATTTATTGACCAATCATTTGCAAGATCATCTTGTCCGTTCATGTCAGTCCATGTCGGAAATTGTACCCTGTCTACATTTTGCCAGTCATCTACATACACTTCCAACTTATAGAATTTTTTTACGTAATTGATATCCTTAATTGTCACCTTGGTAATAACAGGTGCCTTGTTCATGTCAATCGCATTACATTCTTTCATGGCATATCTGCCTTCATTGTCGTATGCATAGACATGCGTGTTATAATACCCATATTCGCTATTATGGTCAGCAATATTAACTATATATACCGCTTGGTATGTATTGTTTCCAAGAGCCGTCAAGCTTCCGGAATAAGCTTGAGATGTACTCCAATTTGTCGCCAGATCATCCTGATCATCAGCAGTTGTCCATGTTGGAAATTGCACTCGGTTTAAACCAGCCTCTGCCACTATCGTCGCAGTGACCTTATACGTGCCATTCTGTGGACTAATATCTGAAACAGCTACATTTGTAATGCTCGGAGCTGCTTTGTTTGATGAAGCATACTCACCAATGTAGATATACGTATACTTAGAACAATCCACGTTCTCCCTAACTGCAAATTCATATTTTTGCCAAGCAGATTCTGACATCGTCATTGTATTCTTACTGGTATTAATTGCTTCCACAACAGCAACATGTGTTCCTCGACACGCAATTGCACCAAGTTTTGGTATAGTACCACGCTCATAGCCATCTATTGTGTTATTGTACCATGCAGTAGCTGCCAAAGACGCACCTTTTGCATTAATACCACACTGGGCTTTTTTACCCAATATTTCACATGCTCTACCGTATGCATACCAAGTACAATTTTTATTTGTTGTAGGTGGTCCATACACAGTACCGTAATACACGTTATCTTTTGAATAATACCAATGATTATCGCTCGTGGGAGCAGTGAACCTTGGCGAAAAACTACTAGAATTTGCAGTTTGATTCATATACTCATCGTTTGAAGCAAGAATCGGTTCGACTTCTCTGCTCTCATCAGATAATACAATATCCTCTCCATCTGATGTGTCGACAGTCTCCTCGACATCTGCTGGAAAATAATTCTCTGCTTGTACTGCATGAATATCGAACTCACACAAGAACAATGTAAAAGCCATCAATACAGCCCAGATTTTTCTTTTTCTCATCATATTTCCTCCTCGCTTAAAATATTTCTTCGCTTATTATCAATATTATACATCTCCGTTATCTTGTCGCTTCTATCTTGACTTCTTGACGTGAATCTCTCCTTCCTTTTCATAGCTACAGAATCTACTTTCCTTATAACACTACTAATTTCTTTCTAATTTTAGGACAAATATCTACTAATAATTATAACCTGTTTCAGGTTAAAAATCAATAATCTGAAACAGGTTATATATACTATGATTTAGACGAGAGGGAAAATTATGTACAAACGGATACGGGATCTGCGGGAAGACAAAGATATGACCCAGAAACAGATGGCTCAGGTACTGGGGATGTCGCAAACCGGTTACTCTAAATATGAGACCGGCGAAAACGATATTCCTACCAGTGTCTTAATCAAGTTGTCTCATTTTCACCATACGAGTGTTGACTATATATTGGAGCTGACGGATCGAAAGACCCCATACCCTTCCAGAAAGCCTTAATGCAATCTTGACATTCCATTATTTTCATGCTATGCTTTTCCCATATTAATCAAGTGAAAAATCTGAAAACAGTTTTACTGTATCTATGACTTTTGTTAGGCTTTTCGCCAGTTTTTCACACAACTATATAATTGAATATTGGCAGAGCATAACTCCGAAAGCGAGGAATGGTTATATGAAATTTGACGATATCATTGCGTGGCAACGCAGGGATGCAAAACAAGAGGCTATAATCGAAACTACCATTGCAGACATCCTGGATCTTCTCTCCGAATACGGAGAGATTCCGGATTCCTTGAAAGAACGCATCCGCGCGATCACCAACATTACTACGTTAAAACAACTGTTTAAATTTGCCATAAAAGCCGGCAGTCTGGAGCAATTTATGCAGCAGCTGGAAGACCTTTCCGCTTCCCAGGCGCCCCTCAATACGCCTTAAACAGCTTGATGGCTCTGCGGGCGAGCTTATAGATCGGTCCCTCAAACGCCTTGCGCACATTTTTGAGTTCCTTGCGGATCTCGATGTACTGAGGACAGTGCTGCTCGCATTTGCCGCACGCAATGCAATTGGAGGCTGCCGCCGAATCCTTCCGCAGACCCGTGCACATGAAGTATTCCCGAAAGGCCTCCATTTTCCCGTCGGATGCGATGCGGTTATAAGCTGCAAAACTGCCGGGGATGTCCACGCCCTTCGGACAGGGCATACAATATCTGCATCCTGTGCAGCCCACCTTGGTCGTTGCGTTGATCTCCTGCACGACCTTCGCAATCAATGCATGATCTTCCTCCGTAAAACTGTCCGCCTCTGCCTCCGATGCGATCCGCACATTCTCCTGCACCATCTCCAGCGAATTCATACCGGACAATACACAGGTAACCTCCGGCTGATTCCACAGCCACCGGAACGCCCATGCGGCAGGGGAAAGCTTTACCGGGTAATCCGCGAACAACGCTTTCGCCTTAGGCGGCAGAAGGTTCACCAGCTTTCCGCCGCGCAGCGGCTCCATGATCACCACCGGAAGCCCCTTTGACGCTGCATAGTGCAGTCCCTTTTTCCCGGCCTGGGAATGTTCGTCGAGATAATTATATTGGATCTGGCAGAAATCCCAGTCATACGCGTCGCACAGCGCTATGAACATATCTGAATTGCCATGATAAGAGAACCCCACCTGCCGGATAGCACCTTTTCTCTGCTTCTCCTGCAGCCACTCTACAATGCCGAGCGCTTTAAGGCGATCCCAGGTTTTCACATCTGTCAGCATGTGCATCAGATAGTAGTCCACATGGTCCGTACACAGCCGCTTTAACTGTTCCTCAAAATACTTATCCAGACTTTCTCTGTTTTTGATCAGATAATGGGGCAGCTTGGTGGCAATATACACCTGATCCCGGAGGTTATTGCGCTTCAGAATCTCGCCGAGCGCTGCCTCGCTGCCGGAGTAAATATAGGCCGTGTCATAATAATTCACTCCTGCCTGAAAGGCCGCAAGAATCTCCTGCTCCGCCTTTTCAAGATCAATTTTGCCGCCCTTTGTACTGAATCGCATGCAGCCATATCCCAAAATAGACAATTCATTCCCGTAACGATCTTTCCGATAATTCATACGCACCTCCAAACAGCCCACAGCTTATCACAAACAGACTCCTCAACAGGACAAAGCCCGCTCAAACATTACATTTCTCCCACAATTTTTTGGCGCAAATGCTCTTCAAATTGCCGTTCGAATGCCTGCTCCTCCTCTGTACCGGCCTTGGGCAATTCCACCATGCGGTGTTCCCAGGAGGAAAGATAGATGGCGTTTCCGATGAGCAGGCTCTTTCTGCCCTCGGTACCGGGAGCAATATTATGGCCGTTTCCCAGACATTCATCCGCAAAGCCCTGCAACACATTCCGGTAAGGATCTTCCTCCTTGGGCGGTGTAAGCTCCGTCCAGGTTCCCTTGATCTTCCGGAAGTAATCCGTGGAATTCGCACGGTACTCGGCCTCCTTGCAGCCCATTTCCTGCTGCAGTTCTCCGATGCGCAGTTTTCCGCCCTCGCAGACGATCATCGCCTCCTCCAGCGAGATCTCCAGACGATTGATGCCCGGCGCATCTCCCGTGGAAGTGATAAACGTGCCGGTCGCCCCGTTTTCCCACTCCATGTATGCGGTCACATCGTCCTCCACCTCGATGTCGTGAAAATGACCCTCTTTGCAAAAGCCCTGTACCCGCGCCGGCATACCGCAGATCCATTGCAGCAGATCCAGATTATGCGGGCACTGATTGAGCAGCACGCCGCCACCGTCCTTATCCCAGGTAGCATGCCAAGAACTGGAGGTATAGTACTGATTGGGCCGATACCAATCCGTCACCACCCAATTGACCCGTTTTAAGGCGCCATATTTCCCGCTCTGTACCAGCTCACACAACTGCTGATGAATCGGCAGCGCGCGCTGGTTGAATACCATGCCGAATACCCGCCCCGTCTCCTGTGCGGTCTCTTCCATCACTCGCGCCTGCCTGCTGTACACGCCGGAGGGTTTGTCACAGAGCACATGCAGCCCATTCCGAAATGCCCGCACCGTAAGCTCTTCATGTGCAAAATGTGGTGTCGCTATGATCACTGCATCCAGCTGCAGTTCTCCCCGTTCCACCGCCTCAAAAAGTGCGTCCGCGCTCTCAAACACCGGAATCCCCGCCTCGATGGACGGAAGCAGCAATTCTCTGCACGCATCGCGCACTCTGGTGAGTGCCGTAAGCTCTAACCCGTCGATTTTGCCGTCCTGTATCAGCGCCGCATATCTGCTGCCCATGTTCCCTACACCAATCACCGCTGTCTTCATCCGTAGCCTCCTGTTGTTTTCTGGATTTAATCCGGTTTTCTGATTCATCTGTTTTCTAGCTATATCCGTTTTTATGGTCTGTTTTTATTAGTCCATTTTGATTGGTTCGTTTTTCCGATTCATCGCTCCATTGCGTGTACCAGCCGTACCATCATGGTCTGCGCCGGAACCGATTTCCCCTGTTTTTGTGCCGCCCGCACCACTGCACCGCTGATATAATCCACCTCTGTCTTGCGACTGTTTTGGATATCCACGTAGATGCTGGTGTATCCCCCGGGTGCATTTTGCAAATGCGTGCGGATGCGTTCGATCTGTTCCCGGGGATCAAATGAACATCCCTCTCCCGCCGCGATGTCACAGATCTCCCGAATCAGATCCTGACAGATCTCCCAGGCATACGCATTGGCGACTACATATCCTTGTGCCTGCTGCAGCACGCCGGACAGCACACTGGAGGACGCGTTGATCATCAACTTATTCCATACAGCCTGACGCACATGATCACTGATCACACAGGGAAAACCTGCCTGTTCGAAGACAGCCGCAACCCCGGAAAGCTTCTCCGCGCTCCCTGCCGTCTGTGCAATCGCACCGATCGTGGTGTCCCCCAAGCCGCTGTTGACGATCACATGGGAATTCTCTCTGTAACTTCCCTGCGCCGTCGTTCCAATCAAAATATGCACCTCATCCGTGAACTTTCTTAATATCTCCTCATGGCCGACCCCGTTTTGTAGTGTAAGAAGCATCGTCTCCGGCCCAATCATGCTGCGATTCTGCCGCAATGCCTCCTCCGTCAGGTACGCTTTGGTAAACAGAATAATCAAATCTACAGGATCTGTCACCTCGCCGCTCACAACGGCCGGTACAGAATAGACCGTTTCCGCCTCTCCCCGTTTGATCGTCACGCCGCATTCTCTGATCTCCCGGACATGCTCCGGATGATGTCCGACCAATACAACCTCCGCGCTTCGGGAAAGCTTCGCGCCGTACAAAAGCCCCATTGCCCCGGGGCCGATCACCGCTATCTTCATACCACACCTCCCAGTCCACATACCGCAGCAATATCTTAGATCATGCCCGTCTTATTCAAATGAAAACCGCATATCCCAGCTTCTTCGGATCTCATCCAAAAGGCTCAGCACCGCCATGCTATCCTCCGGCCGCCAGATATCGCTGTGTGTCCGTCCGTTTCTCACACAGTTCGTTACCTCTCTGACCTCATACTCGAACCCATTCACCTCCGGCGCGCATTGCAGCGTAACAGCTTCACTCTCCACCGGCTTGACAGTCATGGCGTACGCACCCTGAAAATCCGGCAGATAGATGGTCGCCCGTTCAAAATAGAGCGCCGCCTGTCGTTCCATCAACAGCCCGATACTCTGCACAGAATGTGCGGTTCTGCCCTCCGGAAAATGGAGCTGCAACGCACTGAACGCATCCGTTCCGTATTCATTCAGATGCACTTCCGAAGTAAAGGAATCGGGTAGACTCCCCATGATCATATACAGAAAACCAAGATTGTAAATACCGATATCCAGCAGCGCACCACCGCCCAGCTCCGACTTGAACTTCCGCTCCCGCCTTGTGCCCTGCGCAATAAATCCATAGTCACATCTGGCATGGAAAAGCTCGCCATATTCTTTATCCGCAATGATAGCCAACAGCTTTTCATACAACGGAAGAAAGCGGATCCAAAAGGCTTCCATCACAAATAAACCTCTCTCATCCGCTTCCCGATATAAAATCTGTGCATCCGCCGCATTGGTGGTAAACGGTTTCTCGCACAATACATGTTTTCCGGCCTTCAGACAGAGCATCGCATTCTCAAAATGCAGATTGTTGGGCGTCGCAATATAGACAGCATCCACCTCCGGATCTGCCGCAAGCTCCTCATAAGAACCATATGCTTTCGGAATATCATGCTCCTTCGCAAATCTTGCCGCTCTTTCGGCATCCCGCGATCCCACAGCCACAAGCGTCTCCTCCGACGAATACATCTCATGTATCGTCCGTGCAAATTTTGCCGCGATATTCCCCGTTGCCATAATTCCCCATTTCATCAGTACACCTCCCTGCTGAGCTATCATCCTGCTTGTACTATACTATATATCCGGCTCCGTTTCCACATAAAATTACGCAACCCCCAGCGCTCGCAGCGCCGCTTGTGCCTGCGTTTTGCCGGTAAATACGATCCCCCGGATTCCAAGTGCCCTCGCCGCGTCGATATTTTTAGCAGTGTCATCGATGAACACGCACTCCTCCGGGGTCAATGCATAGCGCTCTAAAAGCAGCCGGTAGATTGCCGGATCGGGTTTTACCAGTTTCTCCCGATAGGACAGGATACCTCCATCCATATAGGGCAGAAAGGCCAGAGAATCCGCGCACTCCACCTCCGCCTTGCGGGAAAAATTGGACAGATACCACACGTGATATCCCTTGTCCTTCAGCTCCTTCACCCAGTCGATGGCGTAGTCCCTGATCTTTACCATCCCGTGGACATCATCAAATGCCAAATGCAGCTGCGCTTCGATCTCCGGATCCTTCTCTATAAACGCCTGCATCAGCTCTTCTGCCGTCCATACGCCCCGGTCAAACTCATACCACAGCGGCGTATCCACGGATGCCCGACCGATACGGTCGATCATGTCCTCCTCCAATCCTCTGTCCCGCAACATCTCCTTCCAGCAAAAATCTGCCAAGACATTGCCAATATCAAAAATGATATGCCGAATCATTTCGTTTCCTCCTTCGGGCTGTCATACAGCCTCACACTAACTGCGCGGTCACATCCTCCCACAGACGCCCGGCTGCTGCCGACATAGGAACGCCGGTGGTGCGCACCACGCAGATATTCCGTTTCGGAATCATTTGATTAAACCGCAGCGCGAATAAAACACCGGACTCCAGATAAGGTGCGGCGAAATCCCGCACCACACTGCCCACGCCTAGACTGCGCAGCGCAAATTGCACGATCATATCGCTCGTGGCCAATTCAAATTCCGGCCGGATAGATACGCCGTTTTTCTGCAGATACCCATCAATATAGCTCCGGGTACTGGTATTTGGTTCCAGACAGATAAGCGGAAGCCTTTCCAGCTCCTGCAGGTCGAGCATCTTGTTTTTGTAGGAGATAAAGCGTCTGCCCGCCACGAACACATCCTGGATCTCCCTCACGGGCACGATCTCCAGATTTTTCACACCGGCAAAAGCCGTCGCCTGTGCCTTTTGGGCGCCCTCGTTTTCACCAAAGCTTCTCCCGTCCGCAAAGGGTGTGCTGACCACGCCGAAATCGATCCGGCCGGTCTCTAAAAGCGCCAGCGTCTCAGGCGTGGGCGCATTGGTGACCATGACCTTGATATCGGGGTACTTCTCATGGAATTTTTCCAGATAGGGAAGCAAAAAATACTGCAATGTCATGTCACTGGCACCGATATGAATCTCTCCGCTCTCCATATTGCGCAGCTGCATGAGCTTGACCTGCCCCAGCTCGATCTGCTCATACCCTTTTTCTACATACGAAAAAAGCAGTTGTCCCTCCCGCGTGAGCTTCACGCCTCTCGACACGCGATAAAAAAGCTTTGTGTCGAGGTTTGTCTCCAACTGCCTGATCGCCTGGCTGACTGCCGGCTGTGAGATGGAAAGCAGCTTCGCCGCTCCCGTCACACTGCCGGTCTTTGCCACATGATAAAATACTTTGTAAGATTCTAAATTGTTGATCATTTTTTCATACTGTTTTCAATTACAGCTTTGACAAATCGTCTTCAAATCCGAACCGTTTACTTCTTCAGCGGACTCTCGCGATAGATGATATCCTTTCTGCCCGGTCCGTTGCTGACCATGGTGATGGGATAGCCAATCTGCTCCTCGATAAACTCCACATAGTTGCGGCAGTTTTCCGGAAGATCCTCATACTTCTTGATGCCGCGGATCTCACACTTCCAGCCGGGAAGCTTCTTCAGTACGGGCTTTGCCTTCTCCAGCTTGTAGGTCACAGGGAAATCTGTAGTCACCTCGCCATCGATCTCGTAGCCTACGCATATGGGGATCTCGTCCAGATAGCCCAGCACATCCAGCACCGTGAACGCCACATCCGTGGTGCCCTGCAGACGGCAACCGTATTTAGAAGCCACACAGTCAAACCAGCCCATTCTTCTGGGGCGTCCCGTGGTAGCGCCGTACTCTCCGCCATCACCGCCGCGACGTCTCAGCTCATCTGCCTCGTCCCCAAAAATCTCGGACACAAATGCGCCGGCTCCCACTGCGGAAGAATATGCCTTGCAGACGGTAACGATCTGTTTGATCTCGTAAGGGGGCAATCCGGCACCGATCGCACCGTAAGCCGCCAATGTGGAGGAGGAAGTCACCATCGGATAGATGCCGTGATCCGGATCCTTCAAGGTACCCAGCTGTCCCTCCAGCAGAACCGTCTTGCCTTCCTTCAATGCCTTATCCAAAAAAGCGGACACATCGCACACATAAGGTGCCACCATATCACGGTACTCCAGCAATGTATTGAAAAGCTCCTTCGTATCAATCGCCGGTTTATGATAGAGATGCTCCAAGAGCACATTCTTCATCTCGCACACCCGCTCCACTTTTTCTTTTAAACGCTCTTCATCAAAAAGCTCGCTGACCTGAAAACCAATCTTCGCGTATTTATCGGAATAAAAAGGTGCGATACCGGACTTCGTGGAACCGAAGGACTTACCGCCCAGTCTCTCCTCCTCGTACTGGTCAAAGAGAATATGATACGGCATCACGATCTGTGCTCTGTCGGACACAAGAATCTTCGGCATCGGCACATTCCTGTCCGTGATGGACTTGATCTCGTTAAACAAAATCGGAATATTCAGTGCAACACCGTTTCCGATGATGCTGGTTGTATGATTGTAAAACACACCTGACGGCAGGGTATGTAACGCGAATTTCCCATAGTCATTGACGATGGTGTGCCCTGCGTTCGCTCCGCCCTGAAAGCGCACTACAATGTCCGCTTCCTCCGCCATCATATCTGTGATCTTACCCTTACCTTCGTCGCCCCAGTTGGCGCCCACTACTGCTTTGACCATTCTTTCCTCCGTTTTCCGCCTTTTACCGGCCCACTGCTTTTTGCCTCAACATCCCCGCTGCAAACAGACAAACGGGAAGCCTACGATAGTACTATAACACATTTTTTTGCATAAGTAAAATCAATATATTTTATAAGTAATATAAATTTTGTTTATGTATTTCGTCAAAAGAAAAGCCGACGCATCCGTCCGGCCGGCTTTCCATCCTATTATTTCTCATATTTTCCCGCACAGGATCATCTGGCATCCCACACCATTCCCACGGTTTCAGATTGTCCTACCCGAGCAATCTTCCTCACCCTGTCTTTCCCCGGCAGATACTCATAGACCATATGATCCGCGACAAAAAAGATCCTGCCGTTGTCCCAATAAGTCCACGAGGTATACAAAGGCAGTCCGGCGCGTTTCACGGCTGCCTCCATTGTGGGGTAATGCTCCAGGATCCCTTCTGTCAAAATAGAATTGCCCAGGATAAAACTATGCATCCCGATATGATTGACAGTGGCCTTCTCCTCATCCGGCACATGCACATACTTGGAATACTCAGAAAACTGGCATTTCCTGACCGTCTCCGTGGCAATATCCAGGCAAAAAAAACCGTCAAACACATTCTCCCTGTAATAATAGATCTGGCCGTCCAAAGGAAAAACCTGCCTGTCAAGAGGCGCGTACTGGTTCCTGTACACAGCCGGATCTACTGCGACAACGGCCAATATCGCGCGTTGCAGCTCCACGGCCCTTCTGTCCCCCATCTCCTGTATCATCTGCGGATCCGCGTCTGTTTTCAGCCGCAGGATCGGGCCGGCCGCATAGACATAACCCGGGGATGCATAAAATCCCAAGGTTGAGGTATATACATAGGTATGTATCGTGCAAAGGCTGATTCCAAGCACGATCGCCGCAATCAAGAACACGATACCCAATACCGTAAGAATCACACTGCCTTTTTTGCGCATACCGTCCACTCCCCGTATCACGAAGGCTACCGTTTACTCCCTGCCATCCCAGCAGTAGGTACAGAGTTTGTCCTTATCAATTCCCACCGCATCCATCATATCGTCCAGACGGTTGAACCGTAAGCTCGTGAAATTCAGCTGCTTTCCGATGCGCTCCACCATGTCATTGTACTCCACGGTATCCGGATTTACATAGGCCTTCAGATCGATCTTCTTGCCCTCCTGCTCAATCTCCTTGAGCACTCTGCGCGTGATCAGCTCCATCTCGGAAGAGGTTCGGGAGAAGTTCAAATATTTACAGCCGAACAAAAGCGGCGGGCAGGCCGGTCGAATATGTACCTCATTCGCACCGCTCTCATACAGAAATTCCGTTGTCTCGCGCAGCTGGGTGCCACGCACGATAGAATCGTCGATGAGCAGCAGGCTCTTGTCCTGAATCAGGTCGTGCACCGGAATCAGCTTCATCTTGGCGATCAAATTGCGTTGCGTCTGGATCGTCGGCATAAAGGATCTGGGCCAGGTCGGCGTATACTTGATAAACGGTCTGGAAAAAGAAATTCCGGACGCATTGGCATATCCCACCGCATGTGCTGTACCGGAGTCCGGCACACCGGCCACAATATCCGGTTGCACATTGTCTCGCTTGGCAAGTCCGGCACCACAGTTGTAACGCATCTTCTCCACACTGATTCCCTCGTAGGACGAAGAGGGATATCCATAATACACCCACAAAAATGTGCAGATCTTCATATCCTTGCCCGGATTCACCAGCGTCTGCGCGCCCTCCGGCGTCACCACCGCGATCTCCCCGGGGCCAAGCTCCCGCACGCCCGTGTAGCCGAGATTGAGATAGGCAAAACTCTCAAAGGAGACACAGTACGCTCCCTCTTTTCGGCCGATGGCGACGGGTGTTCTGCCCATGCGATCTCTCGCCGCATAGATTCCCTTGGGCGTCATGATCAGGAACGTCATGGAACCTTCCACCAGTTCCTGCACATAGCGCATGCCTTCCACCAGATTGTCCTTCTGGTTGACGATCGCCGCCACCAACTCCGTGGGATTCACATCGCCGCCGCTCATTTCCAGAAAATGAGAATGACCATGGGAGAAAATCTCTTTCAAAATTTCTTCCGTGTTGTTGATCTTCCCGACAGTGGTGATGGCATAGGTACCGTGATGGGACCGCACGATCAGCGGCTGCGGCTCGAAATCCGAGATACAACCGATCCCTAACTGTCCCTTCATCGTATTGGCATCCTTGTCAAACTTGGTTCTAAACGGGGAATTCTCGATGTTGTGAATCGCCCGGTCATAGCCCTTCACACGGTCATATACCGCCATACCGGCACGCCTCGTGCCCAAATGCGAATGATAGTCTGTCCCGAAAAACAGGTCAAATACACAGTCTTCTTTCGCTGCTACTCCAAAAAATCCGCCCATTTGCGTTCTCCTTTATCCATAGTTTACAAAATTTCTGATGCATAATACACAATATCACACATTGATTTCGGCTTTCACACCCAGCAATTCCTTGTTGGCATCCAGAATCGGCCGGATGACGTTCTTTAAAAATGCCTCCACCTGCTCTTTGGAACGTCCCACGTATCTGGACGGCTCCATGCACTTTTTCAGATCCTCCAGAGACATATTGAATGCAGGATCTGCTGCGATCAGCTCCAACAGATTGTTGTCCTTGCCTTCCACCTTTACATTGCGCCCCGCCTCCATGGAAAGCTCACGGATGCGCTCATGCAGCTCCTGGCGGTTGCCGCCGAGTTTCACTGCATCCATCATAATATTCTCGGTCGCCATGAACGGCAGCTCACTCATCAGTCTCTTCTCGATGACCTTCGGATACACCACCAGCCCGTCCACCACATTGAGACACAGATCGAGGATACCGTCAATCGCAAGGAATCCTTCAGGTATAGACAATCTCTTGTTCGCAGAATCATCGAGCGTCCGCTCAAACCACTGGGTAGCGGATGTGATCGCTGGATTGAGCGCGTCGATCATCACATATCTGGACAGGGAAGCAATGCGCTCGCTTCGCATGGGATTTCTCTTATATGCCATGGCGGAAGACCCGATCTGGCTTTTCTCAAAGGGCTCCTCCACCTCTTTCAAATGCTGTAACAGACGAATATCGTTGCTCATTTTATGTGCGGACGCCGCAATGCCAGCCAATACGTTGGCTACGCGGGTATCCACTTTTCTGGAATAGGTCTGTCCGGATACGGGATAGCACTCTTTGAAGCCCATTTTGGCTGCGATCATGGGATCGATCTTGTCAATCGTCTCCTGATCTCCGTCAAACAGCTCCAAAAAAGAAGCCTGCGTTCCGGTGGTTCCCTTCGAACCCAGCAGCTTCATGCTGCCCAGCACGTGCTCCAGATCCTCCAGATCCAGAGAAAATTCCTGCAGCCACAGTGTCGCACGCTTGCCCACCGTGGTCGGCTGGGCCGGCTGGAAATGGGTAAATGCCAGTGTGGGCTGCGCCTTATACTTGTCCGCAAAATCCGCGAGCTCCTTCATGACATTGATCAGCTTCTTCTTTACCAGCTTTAACGCTTCTGTCATCACGATGATATCCGTATTGTCTCCCACATAGCAGGAGGTCGCACCCAAATGAATGATGCCGGCTGCCTTGGGGCATTGCTGTCCATACGCGTAGACATGGCTCATCACATCATGGCGCACTTCCTTCTCTCTGGCTTTTGCCACCTCATAATTAATATCCTCGGCATGGGCTTTGAGCTCTTCGATCTGCTCATCCGTGATCACGGGCTTACCGCTCTGGGAAAGTCCCAGCTCTTTCTCGGTCTCCGCAAGGGCGATCCACAATTTTCTCCAGGTACGGAACTTCATATCCGGCGAAAAAATATACTGCATCTCTTTGCTGGCATAGCGCTCGGATAACGGGCTCTGATAGCAATCTGTACTCATTTGATTTTCTCCTTTTTACATGGTTATGTAGACATCTCACCTTATAAATCATAAGATATGTTGGGGGATTAGTCAAGAAAAAAGCACCCGCATACTGTCCGTCGACTGTCATATCACGATCATACACAATATCAACCACAACTTCCATGAAATGCCGTCTGCACTACAGAGTCAGATGCACCGCTTCTCCAGAACGCTATAAGAGCCTGACCGGAAGTCAGGCTCTCACATTTCTCACAAAAGCGTCCACCCTGTCGGGATCCTTGCCGGTTCGTGCCGGCCAGTCGCCGTCTGGCTCCTCCGGCCGGGCGATATACTCCACACCGGAGGACACGTCCACGCCGTCCGGCTGCACCACACGGATGGCCTCCGCCACATTGCCGGCATGCAATCCGCCTGCCAGCAGAAACAGCTTCTTACCGCGGGGCAGCTCGCGCAGGAGATTCCAGTCGAAGGTCTTGCCGCTTCCAGGCTCTGCGGCATCAAACACATACCCCACGATCCCTGCAAACCGCTCGTATGTCGCCAGTCGATCCATATCTGTCAGATTGAAGGCCTTGAGCACCGGCATCATCGCCTGTATCTGCTCTAAGACGCCCTCCTCCAGTATACCGTGAATCTGTACATAGTCGAAGCCGGCCTCCCGGATCTGCCGCACCTGCTCCACGGTGGGCTGCACCGTCACCGCCACTGTTTTGATCCGCGGGTCAAGCGCCGTCATGATGGGCTTTGCCGCTTCTATCGTCAGGTTCCGCTTGCTTTTGGGGAAAAACAGAACAACCCCCGCGAAATCCACCTGATTGCGATTGACATACGCCGCTTCTTCCACTCTGGTGAGACCGCATATCTTGATTAACATCTGATTCTCTATGCCTCTAATTTCTGTCCGGTCAAAAGCTCATACGCCTGCAGGTACTTGTCGATGGTCTTGTCCACGATCTCCTGGGGCAATGTCCAGTTATGTCCCTCGTTCGCCTTCAGCCAGTCTCTCGCAAACTGCTTGTCAAAGGAAGGCTGTCCGTGTCCCGGCTCGTAGCCGTCTGCCGGCCAGAAACGGGAGCTGTCCGGTGTGAGCATCTCGTCGCCCAGCACCATATTGCCGTCCTCGTCCAGACCAAACTCAAACTTGGTATCCGCAATGATGATGCCCCTGGTCAGCGCGTAGTCCGCACATTTTTTGTACAGCGCGATGGTGTAATCACGCAGCTTCGCCGCGTACTCCTCGCCTTTTCCGGGGAAATATTTCTCCAGATGCGCAATGCTCTGCTCATAGGAGATATTCTCGTCATGATCACCGATCTCTGCCTTCGTGGACGGAGTGTAGATCGGCTCCGGCAGCTTGTCGGACTCCCGCAGGCCCTCCGGCAGCTTGATGCCGCATACCGTGCCGTCCTTTTGATAGCTCGCCCAGCCGCTGCCTGTGATGTAGCCGCGCACGATACACTCGATGGGCAGCATATTCAACTTCCGGCACATCATGCTGTTGCCGTCAAATTTCGGCTGTCTGAAATACTCCGGCATATCCTGCACATTCACAGAGATCATATGATTGGGAAGGATGTCCTTCGTCATATCGAACCAGAATCTGGAGATCTGGGTCAGCACCGTCCCCTTCTTGGTGACTGTGTTGTTCAGTATCACATCAAAACAGCTGATCCGATCTGTCGCTACCATGATCAGGCTGTCTCCGTTGTCATAAATCTCACGAACCTTTCCCTCTTTGATGGGTTTCATTTCCTGTACACTCATGTCTCTACCTCGCTTATTTTTCTATTACTATCTACTAGCTAACCACATTTTTGCACAAAACTCAATAGGCAATTTCAGTTTTACCCGCATCAGTTGTGTATGCACTTTTCCACCATCTCCGCAATCTCCTGCGCATACACCGGATAATCTGTTTTGACGCGCTCGATCTCGTCCAGGGCAGTGCGTTTGATTTTCTGGTTGTAATCCAGCTGTTGTCTGAGCGCCTGTCTGCGCAGGATCAGCTCGTGCCGGATCTCCACCATCTCCCTGTGATCCAGAATCGCCGCCACTTGATTGATCCAGCGGTTCGGATCGCTCACCCTGTAGCGGGCAAGCAGCTTGATCAGCTCCTGCTGATAATGCTCGAGCTTGGCCTCCGCCTCCTCGAACTGCTTGCGCTGTTCCTTCTCCTCCTGGTACAGATTCCAGCGCTTTTCCAGTTGTTTGGCGGATTCCGTTCCGTATTTCATACATAGATATTCCAGCAGATTCGTATTGTTCACATAGCGGATCTTGACCTTATTCTGCAGCTGGGTCAGCTTGCCGATGGCACGCTCCACCACCCGGATCTCCCTGTCGGAATCGATGTATTTCACACATACCACCGTGATGGCAATCGCGCCGGCGAGCACTGTGATCATATACCCCGCGATGGTATTCATTTCAAAGACGAATTGCAACACCGCCAACATGACCATGCAGGCTGCCATGGCGGAGATAAAGATGACCGCCATTCCTCGCAGGTTCGCCTGCATGGTGATCATTTCTTTCTGGCGGTAATAATACGCGTGCTTCTCCACGTCCAGGCGCTTCAAATCCGACTTGACCAGTTTCTGATAGCGCTCTGCCTCCTTCAGCTTCTCTATACCCTCTGTGACCTCGTTCTCCTGCTTGCGCATACGATAAAAGTCTCCGTCCGACATACGGTTTGTCTTGCCCAGATACTGCTGTCGCTCCTTCTCCAGCGTCATCAGCCGGTTGGCAATCTGGTCGAGCTCCTTGCGGGGCTCGTCCGGCAGCGCCTCGATCTCCTCCATGTCCGTAAGATAGGACGTCACCAGCGCGTACTCGCCGTTTAACTGGTTGATCTCCCGCGTGGCCTCCCCCATCTGCTCGATGCAGCCGGTGATGTACCTGCTTCTCTGTTCCTCATCGTAGAAATCAACCGCTTCGTAGTCATAGATAATTTCATTCCAGTTTTCCTCCGGTTCCTCCTTGACCTTGTGAAAAACCGGATGCAATAACCTGTTCCAAAATCCCATAGCTTATTCCCCCACACTGTTGCGATAGGCTGCTTTCAGTCCCCACAACAGACGGTCGGTCTCCTCCAGATACTGCTGCCGCTTGCCATCCTTGCGCAGCTCCTTTGCCGTCAGGATATCCTGGAACTCCGGCTGTATCTTCCAATCCTCCAAAAGCCCCTCCATCCGGCGCTCCAGCGCAAGCGTCTGCTCATAGCCGATGGTCTGCTCCGCGGCAAAGGCAATGTAGGCCTTCTCATCCAGCTGCAGCCGCTTCGTGGCCAGATATGCATTGTAATGCGCCATCTCTCCGTCGACGTCATATGCCGCCCGAAATTGATTGGCGGCCTCGTCATAGAACATCATACCGATCAGTGCAACGCCCTTGTTGTGCAGAATCGCTCCCTTCACCTTCGCAGCGGGAAGCTCTCCCTGCGAGCGGGCGCTCTCCTCCCACGCGGCGAGCAGGCCGTCATACCCCCGCACAGCCGCCTCGTATTTTTTCTGGCGCACCAGATAATCCACCTGTCCCTTGCGGCGCTCGATCGTCGACAATCCCGCGCCCTTGCGCAGGATCTCGTCCACCTCAGCGATCTCGTCCGCATCGTAAAATCCGACATACTGCAGAATCGTCAGCACAAAACCGCTGAGCGTCCCCTGCCTGTGGATCAGTCTGTGCAGCTCTCCCGCCAGATCCGGCAGGCCGCACTGCGTATCCACCCACTCCACAAGCTCGTCCCGCATCAGCGACATGTCGAGCAGAAACGCGTTCTCCTTCAGACAGAAAGACAGCTCCTCCATAGAGTAGACCGGTATCTCCAGACCGGCGATATAGTATGGAATTGTTGCATATTCGCCCACACATAAGCTGACACGCATCATTTCTCTTCCTTTCTGACGTCTCTACAGCGCTACTTCCTTGTGCCACACATAATTGGTCGCCGCCCGGAAGCTGCCGAAGCCCAGATCTTCAATCTCCAGCTTCAGCTTTCTCTCATCCTCCAAAAACAGCTTTGCCCGCAACCTGCTCATTCCGGGCAGCATATCCTCCAGCACCACCGTCTCCACACGGCTCTCGCGCCCTGTGAGCGGTGTGATCTCAATCTGCAGCTCGTTGCCGCCCCGCATATAAAACTCAAACTGCTGCGCGGCCTCGTACCAGTTGATGCCGGCGTCCAGCAACGCATAATAGATTTCCTCTCCCTGACTTAAAATGCGCATACCGATGTTGGACTGCAGCTTTTCCTCTCCCAGGAAAATATGTGCCTGTCCCACCTCGCTGGGCTGGGCGCGCTCGATCAGCGCGTAGCAGGCGCCCTTGCTGTAGAGGTTATTCCCCTGGAACACCCGTCTTCCCATGCACAGATTGCGCAGGGATTCCTTCATCCATTCCTCTGAATAATGCTCGCCGATCAGATACACCGAGGTGACCGGCGTCCGCCTGCAGACCTGCGTCGCAATATCGTCAAACTCTCTGTCCAGCCGCTCCATCTTCTCGCGCCGCGCCGCTTCCTCCTCCGGCATCGGCTCATAGGGCGGCATATTGTACTCCCACTTCTCCACATAACACACCACCGGCGTGGTCCTTGGATTACTGCCCATGCAATAACTGATCACCTTCGTGCCGCGATATTCCAGCAGCAGTGCGTGGGATTGCCACAGCTCCTTCGGCTGCTTGGTCACATAATGATAAAAGCTTTCCACATGGCTTAGATAAAACACCTTCTCGGTGCGCAGCTGCAACCGCTGCACCACCTGATTGAGCACCTCCACCATCCGGCTGTCCAGCTTCTCACAGGTGATATTGATCGCGTACAGCTTCTCATGGATGCCCGCCTGGGCAGGCAGTCCCAGACAACGCTTCATGAACAGTGTGAGCAGCGCCACCGGATCAAAGGTCGTGCCGTCGATCAGCATCGGCTCTCCCCGCACCGCCAGGCCGAGCACATTTTCCACCAGAATGCCCTGCTCGTCCTGCGCGTAGGCAAGCGCCTCTTTGCCGAAAAACCACTGGTTCGCTCCTACCCGTTTGCACAGTACCGTGGGAATATTATATTGTTCCTCGCCCGCGACGAGCGATAACGTCTCGACCTCGCGATCGCCTGTGTTGTAGCTGATCTGCGCGTACTCCTCCCCGAGATCAATCCCTAACAACAGTCTCCCATGATGTAACAGTCCCACGTTCTCACCTCCTATTGCAGTGCAAACAGATGCTCACCCAGATATGCTCTGCGATAATACTCATCCAGCAGTCCGTCCAGCGTATCAAAATCCTCCAGCGTCCGGCTGATCAGGATGTCATTGATCATTTCATAGCGCCAATCCGTGTTCCGGTTGTGAATATCGCTCTTTTGCAGATTGCCGCTCTCCGTCAACTGTTCTTCACCGTTTCGCTCCTCCATGATATAGTACTGGAGCGTCTCTCCGAAGAACAGCACAAACTCCTTGTAACACACACCGCCGAACACCTCGCGCATCGGCTCCGCCAGATATTCTGACGAGACACCGTCCTCACGCATGATCACATAATGAATGGTCGCTTTCCCGCCCGCACTCGCGCGGTACTCCACGATGGTCTTGTCCATCAGCTCCGACAGCATGGGCTCATGAATCTTGTCATTGCCCAGATAATTGCGGAAAAAGTTCAAATGAATCCGCTCCGTGAGCAGCTCATGCAAGAAGGTCGCTATCCATCTGCCTTCCCGGTCCGTGATATCCACACCGTTTTCCGCATAATATTTCAGATAAGCCAGCTTGCACACTCGCGCAGGATCCTTCTCCTCCGCCATCCTGCCGATCTGGCGGAACACGATATCCTCAGTCACCCGATCCTTCACAAAATAATCATACGCACATCTGGCAAGGAACGCTTCCTCCACGTCCCCTGTGGTGCCGCGGGCAACATAATATGCAAAAATATCCATCTTTTCGCCCACAAACGCGCCGGAGAACAACATCTTCTGTAAAATCCGTTCGCTGAGCCTGTAGGCGTCCACATCAAAGGAACAGGCCGCTTTCCAGATATCCCGCAGCTCTCTGGTCGGGCAATCCGCATACTGCTCAAGATACTGCACCATCCGGCTGTCGTATTTTCCGCGGAAAAAGGTATACAGCGTCACATCCGTCAAATACGGATCCTCCTCCTGCGCATGGTCGATCCGGTCATCCACAAGCCGCATCAGCGTCTTTTGATCCACTGCAAACGGCCCGTACGTGATCAGCCATTCCCATGCGTCCTCCATCCGGTCGCGCAGCACCGTATAGCGCAGAATCTGCGCCCGCTCCTGCGGCTCGAACATCTGCGCCGGCAGCTCCGCGAGGCATTCATCCAACGCTTTGATATTGTCCGCGTCATAGTAATGCTGCAGCAGCTTCAGATACAGACTGCGCCGGATCCGCTCCTCCACCTGCTCATCCGCGGCCAGTCTGCGCACCCGATCCGTCATTTCCGCTGTGAACGTGATATGCTCTGGCGAATTGTGCAGAATATACAGATCCAGTTCTCTGCAATCCTGTACCAGTGCCGCCACTCCCCGCAGGTATTTCCCGGGGATCATCATTTTCTCCATCGTATGCTCCGCCGATTTGACAAACCGATTGCCGTAGGCGTCCTCAAACAAGAGCGTGGTATCCATGCCGTAAATCGGCACCCAGGCCACCCCGTTCTGCAGCGTATAGCTGTGTTCGCTCAGATTGCCCGGCTGATAGACGATCACCTTCTTCAGCCGCAGATCCTCCACACAGATGCGGTGCGCAAACAACAGCTTGGCCAGCACCTGCGCCGTCTGCTCATCGATCATCGCCGGCGTGAGCAGTCTCTGGTACAAAAATGCCAGATGCCTGCTGATGCGCTCCTTGCGGATCTGGTCAACAATAAAATGCTCCATATGCGGGCGGAAGCTGTCGTACAGCTCGCCCAGCTCCAATTTATGCTGCTCCACGTACCAGTACAAAAATGCGCGATGCGTCAGATCCAGATTGTTCTGGTATGAAAAATACATCAACAGAATTCTGGGGAGCCTGGGTGTCTGCCATGGATCGACAGACATCAGATAATACTCATACAGATTTGTGATGCGCAGCTGCGCCTCCACCCCCGCCTCATACCAGGGGGCATATTTGCGCCCTACACAATTGTCCCGCACCAGGATCGTACAGATCTGCTGCAGAATCCGTTCGTCCGGTCGTTTTTCGTACAAACGCTCCAACAGCTTACACAGGATCGGCGTCGTCTCTTTGCTGCGCCCCGCAAGATAGATAATCTGCTCTGTGAGCTCCTTGCCGAGGATATCCTTGCGCACCCCATAATAGAGCATCTGCAGCATGGTATCATCCAATCTGCGCAGAAACGTCGGATTGGTATTGAGCACATGCAGCCCCTCTATGTAAAATACCGGACTGCTACAGCCGCTCTCCAGCTGCTCCAGTAAAAAGTCCCACTTTGCCGCAGGCGTCTTGCTGTATTCCTCCGACAGATAAAGCAGCAGCCATGCCGGCTGCCAGTCCTCGCGGTGCTGCGCATAGATCCGCTTTACCTGTTCCGTGATCTGATTCACATATTCCTCTCTGCGTTCGATCAGCGTCGTGAGATACAGATAATACGCATATAAGACGTCGTGATCTCCCTCGCTGCTCTCCATCAGATCCACCGCGTGATCCAGCGTCCACTCCGCCTCATTGTAGCGCTCCATGGAGATCAACAGCTGGGCATGGAACAGCCGCGCCGCAATATCGTCCTCATCTCTGGCGAGCATGCTCTCCAATAGCTTCTCCGTCTCTTTCATCCAGGCTGCCGCGTCCATGCGCTTCACCCGGAAATTCTGGTATACCTCCATCAGTTCCACAATTTCCTGCTTTCTCTTGCGGCGCCCCTGCCGGATCACGGAACGCTCACCGCGCCGGATCATCACCGGAACCGTGATCGATACATAAGAATTGTACAGATAGATTCTGCCAAAATTGCGGCCGACCCGACATTTCGTCATATCTACAAAAACGGGCAACGCACATTTATTGCCCAGAAAATCCTCATCCCGTAGCGTCTCCCTGGCGACAAACAGGAAATCGCCCTCGCACTCTGCCTGCAGGGTTGTATAGCCCCAGCCGTTGCGCGTGATGTTCAGCTCCATCTCCACCACGGCGTCAGCCATATTGTCCGGAAGCTCTTTCTTGATCTCGCTCTCCCGCACCAGATATTGAATCTTCTGCTTCTTGTTGATCTGGATCAGGAATTCCTCCACATTCTGCTCGTTACCGGGCACTGCCGACAAGCCTCTGTAGCAATCCAGAAACTGCCCGTCGCCATTTGCAAATACCCGCGCAAAGTCCGCAGAATAAAACAGCTTCACCGCCTCCTGCCAATTGCTCTTGGCCAGATTGGCAAAATGAAACAGATTCTTGATCCCGCCGACGGAGGAATCCAGCACCTCATACTCCACCGACACCACAAACGGCAGATAATACTCTCCCTGATTGCTGACAACGCAGAAACTCCCCTTGACCACGTCTCCCTCCGTCAGATGCTCCCCATGAAAACGGAATAAAATCTCCTCCCCACTTCCAGAGAACTCTTTTGTCAGGCACTCCATCCGCATATCTGTGGAACTGACATAGCCCTTGGTAAAGCAATCCTCCGCAGAATAGACATGAAAAGAGCCCTCAACCACTTCCCCACTGTGCATGGAAAGCTCCACCTTTGCACATGAAAAGTCCAGAGAGCTGCTCTCATAATCATATTTTCCGTCTAAAATCTGCTCCAGATTAGTCTGCATTGCCTTCACCTGCCTCGTACTCCTACACTATCTTTCAGTATACCAAAAATAGAGGCAGAGGGCAAATGATTTTCTAGTCCAGATTCAACTTTTTCGACAAAATCTGAATCATCACAAAATACATGATCGCGCCGGTCACAACCGCCAGGGCGAGCGAAGCGTCCAGCGTGCTCGACATATTCCCCGCAACGCTCCGGGCAGCGACGTTCGACGAACTGCTTGTCGAAACCCGCACAAGGTACGGCAGCGTAAACACAAAACGGAAAATCTGTCCCAGGATAGAATTGGCAAACAATACCCCCACATAGGTCAGAATACCGACCAAAAGCTTGTGCTTGGAGGCCAGTTGTCCGATGGTCAGGCTGCCAAACAGCATAATCACGCCGCTGAACGGAGACACAATATACGCCAGAATCGTCGAGACGATCGTGTGCACAATCTCCACCTTCAGCCCCGTGTCATTGAGCTCCCGCCACATCTGGGTGAAATCTCTGGACATCTCTGCCCAGGGATTGTACAGCCCGTTGTAAGAAGACGAAAAGGAGCCGAAAATGGTAATGACCAGAACCACGACTGAGATCCCCATCGCCCCCAGTATGATCAGGTTCCAGCAGCCGGCCACAAACACCTTGCTGAACAGAATCTGTTTCGGGGTCGCCGGCAGCGTATGGGTCAGATACCCTTCATCCGTATACATCGTCTTGTAAAAATGTACACCTAAATAACCGATCAGCAGATAAGTCACACCCGCCATTGTCAGGATATACGCAAAAAAGGTTCCCATCCCCATCATGGTGACCGCCACCGATGCCATTTCGTTGCCGTTGTGGTACTCTGCGGATCCCCGTGACAGATAGCGGATCATCACACTCCATCCCAACGCGCCGACCAACGTCGCGCCGGCCACCACTGCCAGCAGGATCAGACAGATCTTAAAGGTACCCTTCCATTCATACTTCATCAGCTTCTTTAACATGCGAACACCTCCCTGAAATATGCATCCACAGATTTTCCCTTCTCCTTGTGAATGTTCTCCACAGAAGTGTACAACACGATCTTGCCATAGCGCATAAACACAACTTCATGCAGCACCTGTTCAATATCGCTGATCAGATGCGTCGAAATCAGCACCGTAGACTGCGGATTGTAATTGTTCAAAATGGTGCGCAGGATATAATCCCTGGCCGCCGGATCCACGCCCGCGATCGGCTCGTCCAACACATACAGCTCCGCATTGCGGCTCATGACCAGAATCAGCTGCACCTTTTCCTTGGTGCCCTTGGAAAGCGAGTTCATCCGCGCCTTGGGATCAATGTGCAGACTCTGCAGCATCTGCGCTGCCCGCTCCCTCGAAAAATCCTGATAGAAATCCTCAAAAAAGTCCAGAATCTGCGTCACGGTCTGATTGCCGGCCAAATAGGTTCTGTCCGGCAGATACGCAACCTTTGCCTTCGTCTCCGGCCCGATCGGCATACCGGAGATCCGGATCTGGCCGGATGTCGGCACCAGGAGCCCGTTCAACATCTTGATCAACGTGGTCTTCCCGCTTCCGTTCGGCCCGAGCAGTCCGATAATCTTGCCCCGCGGCAGAGAGAGCATCACATGATCCACCGCTGCAGAACGCGCATTATAGGACTTTGTAACATCTGTCAAATCAATCAAATGATCCATTTTCTCTTCCTCCTGTAACAGATTCTACTACAAAGCATACCATAAAACAACTAAAAAAAAGTAGGTGCTATCATGCCCGAAAATGAATTGCAGACCGACACTGCCGCTATGTCTACCGGCGATATGAAAGTAACTGTCATATCCGCTCTGGGAATGATCCCCATCGAGAATGCAACCGTCACCATCGCCTACACCGGTGATCCGCAACCGCCGATCAAAACGCTTACCACCGACAGCTCCGGTCAGACGGAAGACATTGCCTTGACTGCACCGCCCGTCGCGCTGTCCTTAAATCCGGACACGCAGCGTCTGCCCTACGCAGAATACAATGTCACCGTGCGCGCCGCCGGCTATGAGCCGGTATATGTGTCCGGCTCCCAGCTTCTTGCCGGAGAATTGTCCATCCAGCCCATCGTGATGAACCCCACCGAGACCTCCGACGAGGAAGAAAAAGTCGTGGACATACCGGTGCACACACTGTTCGGAGACTATCCGCCCAAGATACCCGAGGATGAGATCAAGGTTTTACCCGACACCGGCGAGATCGTCTTGAGCCGTGTGGTCATCCCCGAATATATCATTGTGCACGACGGCGTGCCCTCCGACGCCACCGCCACCAACTACTGGGTGCGCTATAAAGATTACATCAAGAACGTCGCCTCCTGCGAGATCTATTCCACCTGGCCGGAAGCCGCGATCTACGCCAACATTCTGGCCATCATGTCCTTCACCCTGAACAGGGTTTATACGGAATGGTACCGGAATCAAGGCTACCCGTTTACCATCACCTCTTCCACCGCGTACGACCAGAAATGGGTATACGGACGGAATATTTTTGAAAATATTGATTATCTGGTGGACACCATCTTTGCCAACTATCTGGCCAGACCGGGCGTGCGCCAGCCGATCTTTACCGCCTTTTGCGACGGGAATCGCGTCAGCTGCAACGGTTTAAGCCAGTGGGGCTCCAAATATCTGGCCGACGAGGGATATTCCGCCATCGAAATCATCCGCTACTATTTCGGCAACGACATGTATATTGCTACCGCGGACAGAATCTCCGGTGTACCCTCCTCCTATCCCGGCTTCACACTGGGTATCGGCTCCTCCGGCGAAAAAGTGCGCCAGCTCCAGACACAACTGAACCGGATCGCGCAGAACTACTCCGCCATCCCCATGCTCACCGCAGACGGCATCTATGGCCCGGCTACGGCCGCCGCAGTCAGAAGCTTTCAGCGCATCTTCGGCCTGCCCCAGACCGGCAATACAGATTATGCCACCTGGTATGAGATCTCGGAAATTTACGTCGGCGTGAGCCGCATCTCCGAACCGGGCAGCTAAGCACCGTTTTGGCTCCTGTCAAAATGCAGCCTGCGCAGATCCTCCACCTCGTCGCAAACCGCCTTCAGACCGCAGGTGCTGCAATCCATCTTCAGCCCGCTGAAAATATGGTTTACAGAGTCTGTGATCTGCTCGAAGCGGTGCGCCAACCGGTGCAGTTTATCGTAATCCGCCTGTGGATCTGTGATAAAAAAAATCTGCACCTGCTCCACCTCCGGCAATTGCAGATACTCCTGCAGGAGCATGCGCCCCACCTTTGCAAAGTCCAATCCCTGCTGCAGCGCCTCCTTGGATACGCGCACCGGCTCCCGCTCCCGCACCGAGGAGATGCGCAGCAGATATCCCTTTGGATGCAGGCGGTACTTCACATAATCCGCCTTGCGCATGGCCCGGTAATAGGCATCCTCATCCGCGAGCAGAGACTCCCGCAGACGGATGAGTGCAAACCGCGCATAGGAGATATCCTCCTGAATCTCCGGTAGATCCCGCCCTGCCAGATAGACGCCGGAGCAGACAAACCGCCCGCCGTCCGCCGCAAGTGCATCACTCACAAAGGCCGTGCCGCCCACCGCAAAATGCGCGCCACCGCCCAATTCATACGCCATATCACTTTTTAACACCGGCTGCTCGCCTGTCTCCCCCAGGCTATGTATATCTGTCGTATCCACAACCTGGGGCAGTTCATACAGGGTTCTGCCTGACAGCCTCTCCCACTGTTCCGTAAACTGTAGGATGTCCGCATCAAATAACCGCATTCTGCTACTCCGTTTTCCGCTGTTTTTCCTTCCGCTGTCTACGCGCCGTCATTTTGTCGTGATACCAGTTCAGGACCGGCACCAGACTTGCCGCCAGTTTCACATCCAGATTGAAATAGAAAATGATCAGCGTCAGAATGAACAGTCCTAGAAAAACAAGTGCTATGATTCCTATGATTTTCAGTGCCAGCATATGTTACTCTCTCAACTTTCCTGTCTATTTTATTTGCGCCAAAACCTGTGCTGCGTGCCCCTACCGGTTTGTGTGCACTCCGTTGCCTGCCGGTTGACCGCAGGCTTACGCCGTCCGGTGCAGCCCTTTTTGTCTCGCGTACTCCGCGGCGCCCAGCGCACACATCAACTGGGGATCCACCTTCAGATCCACAACCTTCACTTTTAACACCTTCTCAATCGCCCTTTTCAGTCCCTCGTTCTTGGCGCAGCCGCCGGTGAGTGTGACGGAATCCGTCGCGCCAGCCTTCTTCGCCATGACAAAACATCGCTTTGCCACAGACAACTCAATCCCTGCCGCGATTTCGTTCATGGGTTTGCCCTCACCCACCAGAGAGATCACTTCACTCTCCGCAAACACCGCACACTGCGCCGTGATGGGAATCACGTTTTTCGTGGTCAGTGCCAGATTCGAGAACTCCTCCAATGACATTTCAAACGCTCTTGCCATGGATTCAAAGAATCTGCCCGTACCCGCCGCGCAACGGTCGTTCATGGCAAAATTCAGCACCGTACCGTCGGTGTCAATAGCGATGCCCTTCACATCCTGACCGCCGATATCGATGATCGCCTTCACCTCCGGGTCGGTCACATGCACCCCCATCGCGTGACAGCTGATCTCCGAGATATTCTCATCCGCAAAGGGCACCTTGTTGCGCCCGTAACCTGTACCGATGAGATAGGTCAGCTCCTCTGCGCTGTTTAAGCCCTCCACCATACCGATTGCCTCGTCCAATGCGTCCTGGGCGCTTAATACCGGATTGATCCGACTGCGTTTGGTGACCGATGCCTGTATCTTTCCCTCTTCATCTAAAATCACACATTTCGTATATGTACTGCCGGCGTCACAGCCGCCAAAATATTTTTTGCCTGTCATGGTTTATCTTTTCCTCTCTGCCCTGAACTTTACTGTTTCCGGTACATTTTCCGCCAATCATCCCGCGCCCGTTTCCTTACCACGCATTCCCGTCATCAAAATCCTCCAGCGTCGGATCAAGCGGCTCCTCGTGGAGCACTGTCCGCATATAGCGGTTGACCTCCGTGCGCATGTCGCGTCTGGAGCCGTCATGCGGGCACATCAGATTGTGCGTCACCCAGACGAAATGGATACCCCGCTTTCTCGCCTCCTCCTCGAACAGTCCGTGATAGCCTGACATGGCTTTACAGCCCATATGTACGTACATGATGACCATGTCACAGCGGAGCATCTCGCAATACCGCCACAAATCCTCCACACCGGTCTCATAACCGCCGTTGGAGCGGTTGCGCATGATCATATTCTCATAGAGATACGCCAGATCCAGCATCGCCTGGTGCTTGTCCTCGGTGTTCACCATCTCCGTGGACACAAGGCTCAACATATCCGCCACCGGCACGATCCCCCAACAGTTCATGAGCCAGATCGGAAGCGCCGTGTAATACGCCGCCTGCACCCCCCAGGTGATGGCACGGTGACGGTACTCCTTCGCCGCCATCTGCTTCTCCTGATATCCTTTCGTCGCCCAGGCGGTCAGCTTTTTATCCATGTCCAGAAAAGCCTGATTTCTGCCGCCTGCTGCCTGATATACACCGTAGCGGTACAGCGCCAGCGTCACACCCATGACCTGCGGAAAATCCGTCTTGGAGATATCCATCCACTCCAAAAATTCCTGCGTCTCCGCATTAAAGCGCGTCATGCTGGAAAAAAAGGCATCCCAGTCAAACTTCTCTCCCGTCTGCTCCTCGATAAAATGAATGGCGTTCACCACTTCCTCCGCCGCGTACTCCTGCACGCTCTCCTCCCGGTGTCTGATGGGCACCGCAAGCTGAAAGGTCGGAATCTTGAAAGCTCTCGCCTCGATGCCGTTGCCCATGAGGCTGCCGTCGCAGGTGGTGTTGCACTGCACGGCACATTTCCCGATCAACGGAAAATCCCCGGCAAGCGCCACGCCCAGCTCCGCCGCAGGCAT
The DNA here is from genome assembly GCA_017480445.1 of Lachnospiraceae bacterium. Classification (GTDB taxonomy): domain Bacteria; phylum Bacillota; class Clostridia; order Lachnospirales; family Lachnospiraceae; genus Acetatifactor. The sequence continues at coordinate 36,915 of JAFVAO010000046.1, read as the reverse complement.
GGGACACACATCCGTCGGCACGCCGTACTCATGGGTTTTGTCCACATAGTACTGCACACCCTCCTGCATCATCATGGAGCAGGTATACACCGCCGGCACCTCCACGGACAGCCAGGTCAGATTGGGAAAACCGCCCATCAGCGTACTCATCATATTCTCATCAAAGAGGATGATCTTGTCATTCAATTTCTTGTCATTGCCGATCGCCGGATCTGCCCGGAAAATCGTCTCCAGCATCGCACAGATATCCGTGACAATCAGCCCCAGCGCATTGTGCGCCATCCGAAGCTGCACGCCCCGCATCCCTTCCGTGTGCCGGTCCATGAAGTCCGGAAGCGCCAGATAGTTTACCATCCAACGATATCGGAAAAAGCCCCGGAAGTTATTCGGCTTCACGATAAATGTAATCAGCGTCTTCCAGTAGCCCAGCCATTTCACATAGGCATACCAGGTATCCTTGAAGCCCCGCCATTCTCGGCGCTTGCGCGCCACCTTGCCGGTATAAAATTTTCCTAATTTTTCACTGCCGATTTCTTTTGACATCTGCGTCCTCTTTCATGCTTCTTCTGATTTTCTGCTGTTTATGTCTGCTATCCGCTTGCTGCTACCATACTATCTGTTTTCCCCCCACTCACATGGGTGTCCCCACTTCTATCAGATTGCCGTCAAGATCATAGAAGCGGACAACTCTCTGTCCCCAGCTATGTGTCATGAGTCTGTTTACATACTTTGTTGACGGGTAAAGCCGTTCCAGTTTCTCCACGAACTCCTCAATATTGCTCTCCTCGAAATATAGTTCACAAGCATTATTCTCCGGCACAACATCCCTGTCCAGAAACGATTTCCAGATGCGCTCGTCCTGTAGGACAAGCCCTTCCGTCAGGATCATATTCCCATCATTGTCGAGGATCATTTCCAGTCCGAAGAGGTCGTGATAATACTTCCGGGATGCCTCTATGTCCTTTGTCACAATCAATACATTTTTCAGTTTCATGATCCGGCTCCTGCCTCAAACTCTGTCTTCCTGCGCATAAGCAGGAAACCTACATAAGATATTACCATATCCCTACCAAAACTTCAACAAAAGCAACCGGCAGGTTTTTTGTCGTGTGCCCATTCTAGCTCAGCTAGTGTGTCACTTTCCAATTGCATATACATTATGCGCTGCTCGGAATTGCTCATTGCAAGGCGTTTGAGGGAGGCGATGCGGTAGCATCGTTGACCGAAAACAACGTAGCAATGGGCGATTGCGACAAGCAGAATGTGTATAGCTATTTGGGAAGTGACACACTAGTAATGATTATCGCGGGTTACTCACTTCTTTTTTTATGTCTATAATATCATACAGATATAGACCACGATCATTAAGATGAATAATCGAGTAGGACGGCAGTGATTAACCGCCGTCCTACTCGATTGCTCTTTCTACTCTGCAAAATGGCATGTAAAGGTATTTGAAATAGTTACATTTTTCTGATCAGGCACTTCTCGCCCTCGAAAGCAAATCCGTACTGATAGATTTTCTCCGCCGGGATTCCCTTTGCAAGCAGGTCTGCGTCGTAACGCTTCTCCCTGATCTGTTTCAGGGCATTTGCGGCAGTGTCCTCCAGCGTCCCTTCGCCATCCTCTTTGTCAAACACCTTAAATTCCAGAATGATCGCCGGACGGAATCCGCCGTTCCCGTCATGGATATCCTTCGGTTCCATGACCACATCGTAGCGGCCGTAGCCGCTCTCCCTGTTGGACTTCACCACATAGCTGTCCGCCTTGTCAACGATCAGTCCCAGCACGAAGCCGTGGTAGAACCGCTCCGGCTCTTTCCTGCCGGACGGATGGTTGCCGGCATCAAAATAACTGAAGGTGTTCAATGCCACATCGTTCATATAACGGTTCATCGCCCGCGTATCACCGGCAAACATGGCGCGGACAAACTCTCCGAAAGCGCAGTCCTGTTTAAACCAACCTTCAATCATTCTCGCAAACATCCGTTTCACCTCGAAATTAGTCAACGCAAGCTGGTATACCGGCTCATCATTGGTCTGCTCCCGAATGATGCGTACAACTTTCAGATAACCGGATGCCAGAAGCAGGCTCCAGATAGCGTCCCTGTTTCCGGATAACTGGCTGAAAACGATCTGCTCGTCAATCTTCGCCTCGATGGGCTCTCCCTTCAGGAGCTTTTCAAACTCCTGCTTGATGCCCCTGTCGGACTCACGGATGAGCTTTCCTACCAATCCGTTTCCGCTGGTGTTCGCCCAGTGGGTGTCATATTTCCTCTCATCCAGATACAGCGTCACAGACCACGGATTATAGATATCCGTCACCGTACCAAAGGTAAAGCCGTCATACCAGAATTTCACCTTTTCCTTCTCCGCCTCCGGTATCCCCTGCTCATCCATGGCGTCAAAGACCTCCTCTTCCGTGAAGCCAAAAGCGGTCGCATAACGGTTTGAAGTGGTCGTCACAACAGTCAGATTATTCAGGTCTGAGAAGATGGATTCCTTGCTCACTCTCGTGATTCCTGTCATCACCGACTTCTCCAGATATGGATTTGTCTTGAAGGTATTATTGAACAGCGCCCTCGTATACGCCACCAGTTCATCCCAGAAGCCATGGATATACGCTTCCTGCATAGGGGTGTCATACTCATCCAGCAGTACAATACATTTTTTCCCGTAATATCTGTATAGCCACTCGCAGAGACGGTTGACAGCCCCGGACGCAATATCATCCTCCATCGTGCGACGCACTGCTTTGAAATTTGCCCTGTCAGTCTCCGTAAATCTCTCATCTTTCAACAGCCAGGCATATTGATTGTATAAATCCTCCAGCATGCTGTTAATCTTCGCCCTGGTCATCGCATAGTCGGTATACTTCACTCCGGCAAAAGACAAAAAGATCACAGGATAAGTCCCCTGTATCGCGCGGAAGCCCTCGTCCTTCCAGATATCCAGTCCCTCGAACAGGTCGCCTCGTCCCTCATACTTGTTGGAAAAAAAGTACTCCAGCATACTCATGTTCAATGTCTTGCCGAACCGCCGCGGGCGGGTGATCAGTGTCACATCATCCTTGCTATTCCACCATTCCCTGATAAACGACGTTTTATCTACGTAAAAGCACTCATTTTCCCGCAGCTTCGAAAAATCCTGTATCCCGATTGCTACCGTTCTCGCCATAGCGCACCTCCCGCATGTTTCCTATCTGTACGCCGCCGTTTTCATGATCTGTGCCGCGGCGGGTTTCACCGTATCTGTCTTTCTGCGTACTATTATTATACGCAGAAATCCACACTTTCACAAGGAATTTTAGGCGTTGCCCGCTGTCTTCGGACTCTCTTTTTGCATTCCCTTGATTTCCATGCTCTCCACGAACGCCTGCACCCTCGTGCGGAGCTGCCCGGAGGTGTTCACCACATAGGGTCTGTCCACGGAAAGCACGGGGTAGCCGTACTCCTCGCGCATGATGTGGAAGGCGGACGCCCGCTCATAGCCCCAGTAATCGCAGAATTTGATCTGCTGGTAAATGATGCCGTCCCCTCGGTATTCCTTCATCAGCTCGTCCATATACCGTTGACGCTCCAGTATCTTCTCCGTGTTCATAAAGCGGGGACACTTGCCCCATTCCATGTAAACCCGGCAAATCTGGGTCAACACATCCTCCTCGTCATTTAAAAGGATCTCCTGCCTGCCGGGCAGGGAGCCAAAACAATACCGGTCGGCGCAGACATACGCCCCGGATTCCTCGATCAGCTTGACCAACGCGGGATCGTCGATCTCCGAGCCCGCCACCACCACTCTCGCCCGATAAGGGTTCTTCTCCTCTGGCTCGCGGGTCTGTAACTCCTCCAACGTCTCCCGCAATTTCTCCACCAACAAATCCTTCGGGCAACAGAAGGTCGCCAGACACAGCACCGCAAACTCATAGCCTGTGATGCGGGGATTTTGTTCTTTGCGGAACTCCCCAATGGCAGTGATCAGACGACTGATCTCATTCTGTGCCTCCACGGCTTTCCGCAAGGCATCATCCGAAATGTCCACACCGTAGACTTTATGTAAGGGCTCTAATATCTTCAGGCGCATCTGCTTCACATAATGCTTCAGTCCCGTGGCATCCGCCTTTAGGGGCACATCCGCATAGGAGACAAAAAATTTCTCCTTTGAACACAATCCCTGCCGCTCAATATTCTCCACGCAGCGGTTCATCTGGGCGCAGGCGTCCGGCGCCAGCACACAGTCCAGGAACTCATACCCACCTTCAATAGCGCGCTCCAAGATCGCTCTGCAGCCCTCGCAGAGCATACTGCTCATGTAATATGTCCCCATCTCGATGGAACCGGTCTTCGGCGCGCGCAGGCGCACCGAAAAACATCCCGGCAGATTAAGCAACGGCTCCGGGATCATGAAGCATACATGCCCGATGGCGAGATCGCCCCGCCCCTGCGCCTGCCGCACGAGGTCATTGTTCACGTCTTCCAATAATTTTTCAAAGCAATACAGATGTTTTAAATCCTTCATTTTGTTTCCTCTACGCGCTATTATCGTCAGCCCACTATCTCCAGCTTCCGGAGCGCCTCGCGCGCACCTGCCACGATCTTCGCGTCCTCCGGCAGATAAAATACATTCTCGCCCTTCATGTCGCAGGAAGCCAGCTCCTTATCCGACTCTATCGCTGCCAGAAGCGGCATGCCGCCGATATCCATCTGTTCCGCCAGTTCTTTCTCCGGAATGCGGTTTGCCACCACGCCGTATTTTTCATACATGACAAGCTCGTCCGCCACCTTCTTGATGGTCTGGATGACCTGACAGCCCTTCCTGCTGGCATCCGTCACTAATATCAAGTGCGTCACCTTCTCCATGACGCGGCGGTTGATCTGCTCGATACCCGCCTCGCCGTCGATCACCACATAGTCGAAACCGTCCGAGATCAGCGTGATGACCTCCTTGAGGTAAGAGTTGATCTTGCAGTAACATCCCGCGGACTCCGGGCGTCCAATGGCGATAAACGCATAACCGTCCTGCTCCACGATTGCATCATATATATCATACTTGGCTTCTGCAAGGAGCTCGACCGCAGACTTGGTATCCCCATCCTCCACCGTCTGAATCACCTTCTTACGGATATCGTCTATGGTCTGGGGCACTTCCACATTCAGTACGCTGGACAGTCCCACCGCCGGATCCGCATCAATCGCCAGAATCTTCTTGTCCGGAAACTCCTTCACCAGCGTCTTCACAAGTGCCGCCGCAAGCGATGTCTTCCCCACACCGCCCTTCCCGGCTACCGCCAGAATCTTCGTCTTTCTTTCGTTCGATTTGTTCTGCTCCTGCATCCGCTCTATCCTCCCATCATTCACGCGCGACCACGGATCCGACGATCCGCGCGCCCCGCTTTTCAATACCCGCAACATATCTTATATGATAAAAGAAAACACCCTACAATGCAAGCGATTATCCGGTTTTTTCCCTGCGCTTCTGCACGATCGCCAGCAGCGCATCCAACAGATCCGGATTATTGCGCACAATAACCGCCACCTGCAGTTTCGCTCTGCTCAAACCGTGAAACAGATTGCGCACGCCGGACTCCGCATACGGTGCCGCTTCCGCTTCGGTGTGCCGCAGAAAACCGCGCTCATCGTAATAGAACCGCTCATCCACACACATGACCACACGGTCATACTCCTTGCAGGCAGCCATTGCCGCGTCCTGAATATGGACAAAACCATCCCCCTCAAAAAGCTGCAGCAAGCGCGCTTCCTCCGCCGCATCATTTGCATAAACAAGGGAGACGGACGGATATTCCTGCCTGTGATTGCCGCTCTTGCGGTACATCATACAACCGATAAACGCCGACAACTCACTGTTCATACGGATTCGATTGGTCAGATGGTACCGGACGTATCCGGAAAGCGCCTCAATCAACTCCGCACCCGCCAGCTGTCGCTCCATGGGTGAAATCGCATCCTCGCAATCATAGGAAAAAATCAGCGGTGCCCGCCATTCCTGCGCATATGTCAAAATATGCTTAAGCGCCTCCCCGTCCAGTCTGTGTCCCTCATCCACAAGGATCGCACTGTACACGGTCTGCACCTGCGGTACACCGGTTCCCTCCCGCGCGCCTTGTGTCTCACAGTAAAAAAAGTCGATCCGTTTAAGCCTCTCATCCAGCTGCTCCAGCTCTTTCTCATGAGAACCAAAGTGAAACACGCACACCTTATCCCACCGTGAGAGCTGCATCGCAATATCGTACAAAAGCAGCGTTTTGCCGGTGCCCGGGAGACCGGTAAACCCCTGCACCGAACACGCATCTCCCCGTGCAGTCCCGGCGATGCTGCCCAGAATATGTTTTTTGATATCCCGCTGCTGTGAAGTCAAAAAGTATTCCTGCCGCAGAAAACGTCCCGGATCCGTCAGGGGCGAGATCAGATAGCGGTCTTCCTTGAACAACTCCTCGATGGCGCCGTCATAACAATTCTGCTGCCGCGCAAGCACCTGCGCCAGCTCCTCCCACGCCGCCTCCACCAGCCTGCCGCTGTTGGAGAGCCGCACCAGACGATCCGTCCCGTTTACATAGGTGTAGGAGTACATATTTTTACCCAATGTCGCCAGATAATAGCGGTTCTGCACGAGCTGCCTGCGAATCACCTCGTCAGACACGTCGCCGCTCTTTAACTCCACATTGACCACACAATCGTCGTTCACACGCAGCAGGTCGAATTCTTTGCCCAGCTTGGGCATCACGAAGGAATAATAAAAGCGCAGCGCTTCCGCGCCCGGCAGCACCGTCGCCAACCGTCCGCAGAAATCCCGCAATCCCGCGATCTCCCACTCTTTGATTTTCAGATATTGCCTGCGCCCGGACATTTGCCGCTCCAGGCGTTCCAGATCCATCGGATCCGCCACCCGCGTCAGCGCATAAATATTGATCGGTCTCATATCTCTTACCTGCCGTTTTTTGTTTTCCAGCTACTTCCAGTATAACGTATTTATGCACAGAACAAAAGTAAAACTTGCTTGCCATATTGGCCGGCAGAATCTGCAAACAAATTTGGCATTTTCTCCACCCGCAGGATTTCTTGACTTTTCGGGATAGGTAGGCTAGTATGGGAACAGATGCAAACCATACGCGAAAGGCATGACTATGACACAAAGTAAGAACCAGCGACAGACAACCAAGGCCGACGCAGCTGCGCCTGCCATACAAAAAAGACTTCCGATGGGCCGGTTATTCTGGACCGCCCTGTTTATCATAGGACTTCTGGTCATTTGGAAAACCCAGCGCGCCGTGCCGATCATGATGGACGACGAATGGTATGCCACCGTGCTGTCCTCCGAGACGCCGCTCTCCTCCCTGCAGGATATCGTGCAGGCGCAGATCTGGCACTATCAAAACTGGGGCGGCCGCACCGTTGCCCACACCATCGACCAACTGATTCTGCTCTATTTAAGCGAGCCGGTGTCGGATCTGCTCAATGTGGCGGTCATCCTGCTATTGTCCTGGATGCTCAACGCCATCATGGGTATCCGCCGCGATCGGCTGTTCGCCTTCACCACGCTGACCATCGGCCTGCTGCACGGCCTGAACGCCAACTGGAAAATGAGCATGTACTGGCAGACCGGTGCCTGCAACTATCTCTACACGACCGTCCTGATTCTCGCATTTCTGTGGATGTATCTGGACGCGCTGGAGCTGCCGGAGCAGCGGAAGCACCCTGCCGTGCGAACAGGCAAGGCACAAGGCCAGCCTGCCGGGAGTGTAACCGAGGCAAACAAGGGCGTCGGACTGTTGTTCCTCATTCTGGCTCCTGTGCTGGGCCTTCTGTGCGGTTGGACGAATGAGAACATGGGACCCGCCGTCTTCCTGCTGACCGTGCTGATCATGTACCTGTTTTGGAAGGAGCACCATTCTCTTCCGCTCTGGATGCCGCTCGGCAGCCTCTTTAGTCTGGCCGGCAGCATCCTCATGATTGTCGCCCCCGGAAATGGCGTGCGCAGCGCGGAGATCGCCAGCAACAACTACGGCACCCTCTGGCAGCTTTTCCTGCGCATGTACGGTATCTGCAAGGGCGCCTGGGAGTATCTGTTCCCCGTAATCACAGTGACCGCTGCCGCTCTGCTTATCAACCTGTGCATTTTGAAGAACCGCCTGCACAAAAAAGAAGTACTTTTGTTGATCGGCGCGCTCCTGTCCTGGGGCGCTATGGTGCTGTCCCCGCACTATCCGGACCGCGCCTCCTTCGGCACCATGTGCCTCCTGCTCTGTGTGCTGCTGTCACAGGCTGAGGATATCGCCGACGCGCTGCCGGATCCCAGACACCGGCTTTTCCTGGCGGGAATCGGCACTTTCCTCTGGCTGCGGGGTATGTATTATCTGGGAGAGTTCTTGGCGATCTGTTGGGGATGGATCCGCTAAACAGTGCTGGGCGGAACCGCTGTTTTGAGCGCGGCAGCGAAAACAGGAAATTTTAAAAAAACAATTGACTTTCGATCTGGATAATGCTAATATATTACTTGCGCGATGCGTACGCGGAAGTGTCGGAACTGGCAGACGAGCAAGACTAAGGATCTTGTGGTAGCAATACCGTGAGGGTTCAAGTCCCTTCTTCCGCATCCAGTAAAATCAAGGGTTTCAGGATTTTGCAATTTCCTGAAACCCTCTTTTTTTGTTATTTGCCCCTGGGGGCAGGATGAAAGGCATCCGCTGTCAAGCTATAAAAAAGAGCCCGCGGTGCAAATCCCCTGCATGGGGAGATGCTTTCCGCAAGGCTCTGTATGGTTATTTCCAGAAGAGGCTGAAATTCACAACGCCCTGTACATTATTCGGATCTGAATCCCAGTCTTTTCCTTTCAGGCCAAGGATCTTTCCGAAAATCTTATATCGGTTTTCGCCGTAATTATTCGGTGCTCCGTAGGTCTCGATCGTAATACCCTTGTTCTTGATCTCGCGGATACTCGGCGCAAAGTACTGATCCGGATCATATTCTGAACAATTCTTCAGCTTCACATTCTTAAATTCCACATCTACCTCATCGCCCTCGAGACGGCCGGCGCCCTCGAGCGAACCCTGCAACACGCTGCAGACACCATTTGCATCTTTGAATTTCTTATTCTTGACGCTGGCTACGAGTTCTCCGTCCACATAGCAGTTAATGGTATCGGTCGCCTCAGTATAAGTCATCATGACATGCCAGTATTCATCTCGGGAACCAAGCCCGTGCCTGGAATATTTCTGGCTGGATTGCGTGATATTCTCTACAAGGAATGCCGTCTTTCCGCCATATCCGCCCCCTGCGCCCTGGTCATACTGGAGGCCGAAGCTGACTGCCGCCGTCGCGTTCTGAAGGACAAATTTCGCATGATACCCTGTTCCCTTGCCGGAGAGCTTCATATCGCCTTCAATCGCGGCATCACAGGGCGTATTCATGATGTTGTTTTCATACTGCATGATCGAAGGATCCCCTTTAATGACCTTGATCTTCGAACTGCAGGTGAGTTTGTTTTCTGCCTCACCGAAGGATGCAGTCACTGTGAATTCCATGTCCTCAGGAGCTTCCTTGGAAACGATCACATCAAAGGACTCTGTCTCGGAATCTGCGGTATTGGTATCACTCTCCGCACCGGTCGCATATTTGCTGTCTCCTGCGAAGCTCCAGTTTACCTTACCATAGCCGTTTTTCACTGCAGTCACCTTGACCGTACTTTCATATCCGAGACCGGCCAGGTAAATTTCACGTTTCATCTTCAGTACTGTCATGAGATCGATCACTTCGATGGTCGTACTCTTGGATACGGTTTTGCCATTTGCAAGAAGCGCCTTGGCTGTAATTTTCGCCTTGCCCTTTTTCAGTGCTGTCACCTTTCCCGATGCATCCACGGTCATGATCTTCTTCGCGGAGCTGCTCCAGGTGATCAACGAAGGTTCTGCCGTGCCTTCCAAAGAGAGCGTCAGATCCTCGCTCTGTCCGAGCGTCATCGCTCTTGGTGCATTGATCCCGGAAACAGATTGCATCGGAGAAGGCAGAACAGTCAGTTTGAAAGTATCTTCCACCACACCGCTGTAAAGCGTGCCTTCCAGCTTGGTCTGCGCGCAGAGCTTTTTCTGATCGATCACGGCTTTCACAGTGACTTCCACAGGAGCATCCACCTTGTTTTTCAAGACAGAAAGCGTGATCAGTCCGGTTTTTTTATCATATTTCGCAGAGACAAGTTTCTTCTCGGAAACTTCGAACTTTAACTTGGCAGGTATAGCATTTTCCCTCTGAAGAACGGATACCGCAGAGATCGTCATCTTCTGCTTCGGAAAAACGGATGCATGATCCGCGCCGTCCGTTGTGGAGCCGATGGAAAGGGCAGAAACCGGCTCATCCACGACCGTGATCTTAAAGGTCTTTGAAACCTTTTTCCCGTTTGCGAGAAATACTGTGGCCTTAACCGTTGCAGTTCCTTTCTTCAGCGCTGTCACCGTCACCGTGTTGTCATCATTCGCACAAACAGTACATTTCTTGCCGGATATTGTCCAGTCAATGAACTTCTGGTAATCGTCAGCCTCGTTCATATCCTTTGTACGGATCACGGCATCTGCCCTGAAAACAGCCCGGTTTCCGACGATCAGGAACTTGCCGTCTGATGCAGCTACGCATTTTTGTTCATAGGAATCAAGAAGCGGACTATCTGTCAGACAGGTGATGCCGTTCAATTCATCCACCGGCGAAGGATAAAGCGTCAGTTCATACGTTGCCGAGATCACTTTCGTAGCATCTTTCTCCTTTGTAGCTACCGTGATGACGACCTTCTTTACTTCTTCAAGCTGTTTCGCCTTCACGGAAACAGTCGCCTCACCGTTCTTTTTGGCAACAACCGAAACCAGCTTCGGTTCCGATACCGTCCATTTCAGCGCCGGGTTTTTCAGCGGCTGCTTTTCTGCATCATAACGGATTGCCGTCAGCGTGATCTTTCCGCCCGGATAGAGATGTCCGGAAGTACTCGAATCCGCATCTGTCAGTCGGATGGTATTTGCTTTTATGACATCCGCCCCGTCCGTCGTATGCACCGGCTCAGGCATCGACTCATTATTATCATCCCCGGCATCTGTTGTGTAAAGGCCGGCTACGTCTGCTTCTGCAGGTGCTGCTTCCGCATACACATCTTCTTCTGCATACACATCCCCTTCTGTATGGTCTGCCGCCTTCGCGGGAACCGGCAACATTGTCATGGAAATTGCCAGTGTCAGAGCTAAAATCTGTTTTAGGAACTGTTGTTTTTTCATGTGATTTTCCCCTTCTTGTGTGAACTGCTTTGAACGAAAGGTTATTGGGAACATTCAATTCAAAGTGTAGTCAAAGTATTGAAATAGCCGATTTTTAGGCATATTTCAAAATTATACTTAAGTTATAGCACATATGACAAAAGCTGGCAAGACTTCTTGATGAATTTGGCTGCCGTTACAACTCTATAATATTAAACTTTCCACTATTTGATTCTGGGGAAAATACGAAAACACCACCGATAAACTTCCAGCCTCAATCTTGAACATACTGGAATCCGGTGATGTTCGCGAAACATCATTGTTACTTGAATATTTCCATATTTTACTTCACTGATCACCTTTGTGCCATTCCACGGTTCAGAAACCGGCTTTATTGTTGGCATAACTCCACTTCCCATTTAGTTGCCGAATACACCCGCATAAAACCTTAGTCTCACGCCTTTTCCGTAGACGATGATATCCCTATACACTCACTCATTCTTTTCCGCCGGATGAAACACCAGCAAATCCTCGATCCGGCAGTCCAATACCGTACACAGCTTACAGAGCACATAAACATCCAGTCTGGTCACCACACCGCTGCAATACTTATCGATCTGTTTCCAGTTCATTTCCACTTTATGTGACAATTTATTCTTGGTAAGCCCCTTTTGTTTCATGATCTCATTCAGGCGTATCTCCAAGTAGCCGTAATCTTCATCCAACATCGCTTTTCCCTCTGTCATCACAATATGCACTTAACTCTACTGCTATTTTAGGATGCGAATCTGCTTGATGTAACCCTAAACATGTGGTAGGTTTTTAAGTACAGAAACAAAAGTTCTAAATTTTGTCGAATTATGGCAATAAAAAGATATGCTTTTAGATTGCTTTTTTGTTTTTGCTGCGATATAGTATAGTTAAAACCTATATTTTTATGTAGTGTAAATTGTTTCGAATTGTACAAACAGAATATTGAAAGGGGTTTATAGATGCCTAAAAAGAAGAAAACCATTGATTATGTTCGTCTGCGCATTCGATTGTGGCGGGCAGCCGCTATACAACGACACCTGCAAGACAGCGGTTTTACGCTCTTTCCGCCACGGTTCTACCGGCGACACTCGCCGGAGGAAATCAAACGGCGCACCGAGTTGGAGCTGGCGGAGCTTCGCAGGCTCTTAGCGGAGTATCAGCGTCAAAACAGGATACACGAAAAGTAAAAAGACCGTGCGGTTATTTCTCCGCACGGTCAAATGCCTCCTGCAATCTGTCAAGCGCTTCCGTCAGTAAAGCTCTCGGCGCCGCAAAATTCCAACGTATATGTTGTTCGCCATAAAAAAATTCCGCCCCGTGGAACAGTACCTGCGCCTGCCTTGCGATCCATTTTTCCTGTGGACCGGAACCCGTATAGGCGCCGAAATCAATCCATCCCAGATACGTCCCTTGCGTGTGGGTCTGCCGCGCCTTGGGAAATCGTCTCCGCACCTCGTTTTCCAGATAGTCGCGATTTTCCCGCAGATAGGCCACCAATTCCTGCTTCCAGTCATCACAGTCGCGATAGGCGGCGATCATGGCAGCGACGCCGAAGGCATTCGGTCGTCCCAACGCATATCCCTCAGCCTGAAAGCGCTCCCGTAGCTCCGCGTTCGGTATGATTGCAAACGCGCCTCCAATACCGGGGATACTGTAGGTTTTCCCGGGTGCCGTAAAGGTAATGGAGTGCTCTCTCGCATAATCATCCACCGTGTGGAACGGAATATGCGCTCTGTCAAAGAGAATCTCACAGTGAATCTCGTCCGATACCACCACAAGGTTGTGTCTGCGCGCGAAATCGCTCACCTGCTGCAGTTCCTCGCGCGTATAGACTCTTCCCACGGGATTGTGGGGATTGCACAGGTAAAAAATGTCTGTATCCTCTGTCACGGCTGCCTCCAGCCGCGCAAAATCGAACTCGTAATATTCGATATTGTCGTCGGAAACCGTATATTTCATCGGAACAGCAATCAGTTCTTTCCCTGCCCGCTTCGGACCTGAGAGAAGCATTCCGTAATTGGGAACATTGGTGATGCATTTTCCGTCGCGCACCTTGGCTGCCACCGCCAGCGCCGGCACGATCCCGGGGAGCGGCACCAGCCATTCCTCCCGCAGGCTTTGATTGTAAGTCCGTGCAAACCACTGCAGAAAGCTTTCGTTGAATTCTCTGGGCGGCCGCGCATATCCGTATAACCTGTACGACGTGCGGTCCACAAGCGCCTTCTGGATGGCCGGTGCTACCAGAAAATCCGAATCCGCGATGGTAAACGGAAGCTGCCCCTCCGGTACGTTGGCATACTTGATGCTTCCGGTGATACGTCTGTCAACAATTGTGTCAAAATCATAGCTCATCTTTGTATAGTTTCCCATCCTTCATAATCAGTTTCAGATTGTCGGTCTCAGCCAATACGGACACCTGTTCCAGCGGATTCCCCCTGACGATCAGGATATCCGCAAAAGCCCCCTCCTCCAGCACGCCGATCTTACCGGCAGGGTACGGATTCTGATAGGTGGTCAGCTTGATCAGCTCATGGGCTGTTCCCGTCGCCGCCCGCAGACTGCGATAGCTTCCGAAGCGCTCCTCAAAAGAAAACCAGTCTTTGCGCTGGGCATCCTCGAGTCCGCCGACAATGGTCTCCATATAGTCTGTACCGAACAGTAACGGCAGATCATATTTTAAGATAAATTCATGCTGATGTTTTCTGCTCTCGTGAATCCGTTCCGCCCCCGGCTTCTTCGGCCGGTTTGCAAAAAACGGCAGTGCTTCATTCTTCCGCTTGGACGGATTCGGGCAGACGCAGATAAAGATCCCCTGATCCGCCATCACCTTGGCCAGTTCGTCGTCCAACTCCGTCGCATGCTCAAAGCTCCTGACACCGGCCTTTGCCGCGCGCATCATGGATTCCTTGGTGTAGAGATGCGCCATAACATAGGTGCCGTAATCCGAAGCTGCGTTGACTGCTGCCTGCATCTCCTCCAAGGTAAACTGTGTCGTCAGAATCGGGTCGTAGTCGGAGGAGGCGCCGCCGCCTGCCATGATCTTGATCTGGGAAGCCCCCAGGAACAACTGCTCCCGAACGCCCTTTAACACCTCCGCAGCACCGTCGGCCACATAGCTCTCTCCGCTCCTGAGGGTCGGCGAGGAATACACGCCGTCCGCGAGTCTGACCTCTCCTCTGCTCTCCCTGAAGTCACCGTGGCCGCAGGTCTGTGTGATAAAAGCATTCGACGGAAACATTCTGGGACCTTCGATCACGCCGTCGTCAATAGCTTTTTTGATCCCATAGGTCACGCCGCCGGCATCCCTGACTGTGGTAAATCCGTTATAGAGAAACCGCTTTGCGTTTCGGACTCCGTGCACGATCGTCTCGTCAAAGCGTGCGCCGTTGCCCAGATGCATCGCGGTATGTACATGATTGTCCACCAAGCCCGGAAGCACCGTGTAGCCCTGCGCATCCAGCACGCGGTCAAAGCCCTCCTCCGAGACGGCATCATATGTAATCTCCGTCACCAGATTGTCTTCCACAACGATCTTCGCATCGCGCTTCAGTGCATCGGTTCGTCCGTCAAAATAGTCTGCATGTTTGATCAGGATTTTCATGGTTTTCCGTCCTCCTCCACTCGCTCCGCGCCTATTACAGCTCTTTAAATAACGTAATCGGCTTCCACCAGCCGATTCATTTTGGTGATGAATTCTCTGGTGCGCTCGTTCTTCGGGTGTTCAAACACCTCCCGCGGCGTGCCGTCCTCCAGAATATGTCCGTTGTCCAGAAAGATCACGCGATTGGAAACCTTCCGCACAAACTCCATCTCATGGGAAACCAACAGCATCGTATAGCCGGATTTGGCGATGTTGCGTATCGTATCCAGCACCTCACCCACAAGCTCCGGATCCAGTGCGGAGGTGGGCTCATCGAGCAAGAGCAGTTTCGGCTTCATGGCAAGCGCGCGGGCGATGGCCACTCTCTGCTGCTGTCCGCCGGACAAATGCTTCGGGTAATGATTGATCCAGGGCAGCATCCCCACGCGCTCCAGCTCCTCGAAGGCAATCTGCCGCGCCTCCTCCCTGGATTTTTTCTGTACCACGATCAGGCCTTCCATGACGTTTTCCAATGCTGTCTTTTTCTCAAATAAGTGAAAACGTTGAAATACCATGCCGGTCTGCTTCCGCAGTTCAATGACTTCCCTGCTTTTCATTGCCTTGGATGTGTAGGTGTGTCCATCAATGGTTATGCTCCCCTCATCCGGTACCTCCAGCCGGTTGATGCAGCGCAGCAGGGTGGATTTTCCCGTTCCGGAGGGACCGATGATCCCAATCACATCGCCCTTGTGAATGGTCAGATCGATGCCGTCCAACACGACATTGTCATGAAACTGCTTCTTCATATCTTTGATCTCAATCATGCGCCTGCACCTCCTGCGCCGCCAAAGCTCTTTCCGGATTGTAGATCGCCACCTGTTCGGGCAGCGCCGTCTTCTTTTCAAAGAATTTGATCAGCTGCTCAATGAGGATCGTTATAACCCAATAGATAATTGCCAGAGACACATAGACCTCAAAATAGCGATAGGTCCTGCCGGCAATAATCTTGCCCTGCGCCGTCATTTCTACAACGGCGCAGGTAAATGCCAACGAAGTGGACTTGATCAGTGTGATGAAGGAATTTCCCAGGGAGGGCAACGCCACCTGAATCGCCTCCGGTAAAATGATCCGCCGAAGTGCCTGCAGATACGTCATGCCCAAGGAATTGGCCGCCTCGATCTGCCCTCTGTCCACCGACTGCAGCGCTGCGCGGATCACCTCGCACTCAAAGGCCGACTGATTGATTGCCAGAGCCGCCACCGCGTAGAGGAATCCCGGAATATCCGCCACCTGGTAATCGGTGCCCAATTTTGTGTTGATATATCGCAAAAACATGGGAATCCCAAAATATGCAATATAAAGCTGTACCAGAATCGGCGTTCCACGCACCACAGAAATATAAAAGTTGACAATCTTATTTAAAAATCCTACATTTTTTATTTTGATGATTGCCAACAGCAATCCCAGTATCAGCCCGACAAGCATCGAGATCACTGCCAGCTCCATTGTCACGGGCAAATATTGTAAGAGACTGGGAATCTGTCGGAAAACCAATCCGAAATCAAACATTTTTCCCATGATCCATACTCCTAGTTAATGGTCGATTCAAACTCCGTCGCAGGCGGTGTCGTGTCAACACCGAAATTTTTCTCGGAAAATGCCGCCAGAGAACCGTCCTCGTACATTTCCTTGATCACCGCATTGACATCCTCGCGCAGCGCAGCGCCTGTCTCATCCTTGCTGAACAGGAAATAGGTATACACGGTGGGAAGCACCTGCTTCTCCGTCTCTCCTGTCAGCTCATGCGCCTCCAGCTCTGTGATACCGAAGGTCTGCATATAGGGCTCGAACATCGGTCCGTCAATGATCAGATAATCAAGCGCCCCATCCAGTAATCTCTGGAACTTCGTCGCAAGGTCTGCCTCCGAGTACTCCACGATGATCTGCTTGTCAGGGTTCGCCTCATTCCACTTTTGATAGGCAGCCGCCTCCATGCCGCTTGTACCGGTCTCCGTCTTATAGCCTCTCTCTGAGATATCCTCAAAGGACTGAATCGGCTCATCACCCTTTCTCTGGACAAACACCTGGTTGATGTATTTATAGGGATAGGAATAATAGTACGACTCCGCACGCTCCGCCCGGTAGCCCCAGTTATTAACCGAGACATCTGCCTGCCCGCTCAAAAGACCGGTTAAGCTGTCGGAGGACAGGGTCAACTGCAAATCATACTGCGGGAGTCTGGAGAAAATCTCCTGGAACAGCAAAATATCGTATCCGCCCAGATTGCCGTTCTCATCCTGCGAAACATACGGGAGCGGACTTCCGTTGGTCACCGCCCGCACAACCACCTTCTCTGCCTCTTCCGTTTTGCTTTCCGGCTGTGCCGCCTCTGTAGAAGCCGCGGGCTGTGACGCTACACTGGTTCCTGCGGCCGACGCACTGTTGTTGCTGCTTCCGCATCCCGTCAGCGTAAATGCGGTCAATAGTCCGATTGCAATCCATGTATTCATTCTTTTTCTCATAATCTTTCTCCTCATTTCTATTTATTCAAAATCTATTCAAAAATCCATTTTGCCGGTCGTAAATTGCGCATATACCACCTGCGCTATGTTACAACCCTGACGCTGTTTCTCTTTGCTCTGTATCAGCATCCTGCCTTCACGTGGCCTCTGTGCAAGATGATTCTTCCGTTTTTCCGCATAAGTCACCTCCTAAAACAGTGCCGTGGACAAATACCGCTCTCCCGTATCGGGCAGCAAGGCCACGATCAATTTCCCTTGATTTTCCGGTTGCTTGGCAAGTGCAAAAGCCGCCCACAGCGCCGCTCCCGACGAGATGCCCACCAGGATTCCCTCGGTGCGGGCAATCTCCTTGGCCATCTCAAACGCATCGTCATTTTCCACCGGAATGATCCGGTCATAGACGGATGTATTTTAAATATCCGGCACGAATCCGGCGCCGATCCCCTGTATCTTGTGCGATCCTGCCACGCCCTTGGAAAGTACCGGAGACGTTGCCGGCTCCACGGCGACCACCTGCACATCCGGATTTTGGGATTTCAAATATTCCCCCGTTCCTGTGACGGTTCCGCCCGTTCCGACTCCGGCGATGAAAAAGTCCACCGCCCCGTCCGTGTCTTCCCAGATCTCCGGTCCCGTCGTCTCCCTGTGGATCGCCGGATTGGAGGGATTCACAAACTGTCCCGGAATAAACGAATTCTCTGTCACTTCCTGAATTTCCTGTGCCTTGTCGATCGCTCCCTGCATGCCCTTCGGCCCCGGCGTCAACACGATCTCGCCGCCATATGCCATCAAGAGCTGTCTCCGCTCCACGCTCATCGTCTCCGGCATGGTGAAGATCGCACGATACCCTCTGGCTGCCGCCGCCATGGCAAGACCGATTCCGGTATTGCCGCTGGTGGGCTCAATGATGGTCGCTCCCGGCTTGATGATGCCGGCTTCCTCCGCGTCCCGCAGCATTTTGTACGCCACGCGGTCCTTCACGCTTCCCGCCGGGTTAAAGTACTCCAGCTTCACGACCACTCTGCCGTAGGTATGATGCTTTTCCATCAACTGATGGAGCTCTACGAGGGGCGTATGGCCGATCAGTTCTAATGCGCTGTCATAGATTGCCTCCATCATCCTTCTCCTTTCTGTCCGCCGGAACCGGCGCGCTGTTTCTGATACTGCTGCAGCTCTGCCTGCAGCGCGCACAGTCCCTGTTTTACCACGTCATTTTTCTCGTCCGCTGTCAGCGCGCGCCGCGGGCACGCCATCACACAGGCCGGCAGCCGGTCTCTTCTGAGATTGCGGATACAGCCATTACACTTGATCGCCTTGTTGTCCGGCGCAAACTGGATTGCGTCAAACGGGCAGACCCGCGCACAGGCGTGACATCCAATGCACTCTGTCCTGTCGAGCTTCACTACACCCAACGTCTCATCGTAGGCAAAACAGCCTCTCGGACAGGCCGTCAGGCAGGGGTGCTCTTTACAATGCATGCAACCGTGCGTAAAATAAGTCACCTCCACCGCATCGCCGTCCACATATTCATTGCACTTCAGCTGGCGGAACGGATTCTGTTTGTCGACATCTATTTGATTTTCATTGATACAGGCCATCACGCATGCGGCACACCCGACACAGCGTTCGGGATGAAAGGTAAACTGTGCTTTCATGTTGCATCCTCCATCTATAACCTATAACTTGCCAATACTGCATCTGACCGTGCGATAGCCGGGGAAACCGGAATATGGATCCAGGTGCGCTGCGGGAATGATGTGGTTCACATTCGCATGTTCATAGTCCTGAAACATAAAGACAACACCTCGTTTGACCGTGTAGGTCAGGTTTGCCAGCACTTGAATCTCCCCGACATTGGTCCGCACATAAATCACGTCATCCTGTCGGATCCCGTACTGTGCCGCATCCAGCGGATGCACATCCGCGGCAGCCTGTCTGCGCAGGACCTTGGTACTCTTCACACCCATCAGTCTGGAATGGAATTCTCCCGGAATTCTTCCGCCTGCCGTCAGGATCAGCGGATACTTTGTCTTGCTTTCTTTATTCAAACTGTCTCTGTAAGTCGGCACGGGATCCAGCTTGTATTCTCCGGGGATACCGGCGATTGTTTCCGAATACAGCTCGATCTTGCCCGTGGGCGTCCGCAGGCCATCCGCGAGACTTCTGCCGTAGAAATACGGCAATAAGCCGGGGATCCGCATCGCTGTCGGAGATGCCTTCAGACTGTCCAATGTGACGCCGATTTTACGGATCACGTATTTGACAATCTTCTCATAACCGCTCTTCAACAGCCGGTCGTCCACATCCAGATCCAGATAACCGGCAAGCTCGCACATGATGTCCACATCTGATTTGGACTGATACAGCGGCTTGATCGCAGGCTCCACAAAACGTACCATCGGTCCCTTCGCCACCAGCTCCTGCCGCTCCAGCGAGCTGCAGGCCGGCAGCACAATGTCCGCGTGCTTTGCCGCCGTCGTCCAGAACAGATCCACATCCACAAAAAAGTCCAGCGAATCGATGGCTTCCAGCAGCTTTTTGTTCTCCAGAAACATCTTGTGGTTCATGCCGAACCCGACCAGTGCCCGAATGGGATACGGTGTCTGTTCCACAATCTGTCTGCGCAGATCCATGCTCTGGAACTCGTCGATCTCCACTGACCAGAGCGGGAACCGTTCCGACCCGATCTTGGGTCTCACCTTCTTGCGTCCTTCCGCCGTAAAGTGCGGATTCTGCCGTTTCCACTGCGGGGAGTTCTGATAGCCGCTTCCGTCTGCACTCAAGGGTCTGGTCTCATCCGCGAAATCATCCCATAGTACCTTCAGGTTCAATTCCTCATTGGAATACTCAATCGGGTAAATGCCGCCCTCTCTGTCAAAATTGCCCGTGATGGCGACCAGCGCATATATTGCCCGGATGTTCTGCATCCCGTTGACATGATGCGGGATCGCCGCACCGGACACCGTGAGCGAGATCCGTTTGGACTCCGCGATGAGGGCAGCGGCCTTCAACAGCAGCCCCTCCGAGATACCCGTGATCTGCGCCGTCTTCTCCAACTTATATTTCTGTGCTTCTTTTCTATACGCCTCGTATCCATGCACATATTTTTCTATGTATGCTTCATCAATCGCTCCGTGCTGGATCAGATAATTTCCGAAAAACAGCGCCAGCGCGCCGTCCGTCCCGGGCAGCGGTCTCAGGTGCACATCCGCAAACTTTGCCGCCGGGGTCACCTTGGGATCCACCACAATGATCTTTCCGCCCTTTTCTCTGTAGTCCTCCAGCTGCATGCCATCATAATTGGTGCTGAAAAACGGATTGTACGCCCATCCAATAAACAGATCAGACTGCTGCATATCCGGCATTGTCAGCGACCCGAAGGTCAGCATGGAGGCCATGCGCAAGGACATGTGACACGAGCTGGACTCCGTGCCATAGTTCAGCGATCCGAAGGAATGAACCAGTCTGTGCAGAATCGGGCGGTACCACTTCGTGTAACCGGTATAGAACGCGACCTCTTCCGCGCCATGCTCTCTCTTGATGCGGTTCAGGCGATCCGCGATCTCCCGATAGGCTTCCTCCCAGGTGATCTCCTGCCACCGGTCCTCGCCGCGCGCACCCACTCGCTTCATCGGCGTCCGTATGCGATCCGGCCGCAGCACATAATTGCGATATGCATAGCCTCTGGCGCACAATTGTCCGCCCGGTGCCGGCTCAACCTTCTGTATCTCATCATCGTTTATCCATACATTCATGGGACAACCTGCCGCACAGACACGGCACAGGCTGCTTCGAATTTCAAATGCCATACTTGCCTCCTGCTTCCTCTTTCCACGCCATTGTCACTCAAAACGGATCCGGCGGCGCCAACACTGCGCCGAATACTTCCGTAGAGAGATATCGTTCACCGGTATCGTTCAACAAAACCACGATGCGTTTCCCCTTGTTTTCCGGACGTTTCGCGACCTGCAATGCCGTGTATACCGCAGCCCCGGACGAGATACCTGCCAGGATTCCTTCCTTTTGTGCAAGTGCCAGCGTCGTCCGGTACGCCTCCTTTTGCCCCACGGAAATCACTTCGTCATAGTTTCCGTCTGTATCGGTCGCAGGCTCTATACGTCCCACAACCACCCGGATCTGCGGATCCTTCCCCTTGATATAGGTACCGACACCCGCCGCCAATCCGTCCCCTGCATCGACCGCAACCAGTACATCGATCCGGCCGCCCGTTCCCTGCCACAGCTCAGATCCAATGCTATTCCCATAGATTTCCTGCCGCGCGTCGGCAAGCGCGCCGATCGGCATGACGGAGCCTGCAATCTGTGCGTGCAGCTCCTGTGCCTTCTGTCTTGCCCCTTCCGGTCCAAGCTGTCGTGGGGTCAGGATCACCTTTGCCCCAAAACCGCCGATCAGCTTACGATACTCTCTGTTCGCGGAGGCCGGCAATACCAGTGTGAGTGCGTATCCCTTCACCGCCGCGATCTGCGCCAGGCTTACGCCGCTGTTTCCGTCGGCTGCCTCGATGATCGTATCGCCTGCGTGCAGCAGTCCCTGCTCCTCGGCCGTCCGGATCAGTACGGGAATCAGTCTGTCTGCCACGCTGCGGGACGGGTTTCGATATTCTATTTTGGCGAACATCTCTGCCGCCGTCTGTTCCTCACGTTCCAGTCCGTGCAGTCGCACAAGTGGTGTTGCACCCACAAGCTCCAATATACTGTTGTTTATCTTTGCCACTATCCTACCCTCCGTAGATATCCCTGTGCTGCGCTGCACCCTTTCGGACACGCCTGTGATTTACAAGTTAGACGCATTATCTGCCGCATCCGCCGGAAAGTCAATGCATCTTCCGCATCACCCAAAATTTATGGACGCATTTATAAAATATTTTGCATGTGTAAAATTTTCTCCGAAAAAATACAAATTTTTTCTCTTGATTTATTTTTTCATTATTATATAATTGTTAAAATACCTATTTTATATTATTCCTATATATTTTGTATGATTTAATATTTGATGGCAACCGGAGGTGATTGTGTTTGTACAAAGTATTGATCGTTGAACCGTTGGATTTCTCACTGAACGCTTTACAGCATTTGCCGATCTGGCAAAAGGCATGTGACGGTTATGATGGATTCGAATGTGTACAGACCGCTCATAACGGGCAGGAGGCGGTCGATCTGGCTTCCCGGAATCAATACGACCTGATTCTCACGGAGATCAACCTGCCCCTGATCGATGGTTTACAGCTGTTAAAACAGGTACGTCGGAGTAATCAAACGCCGCTTGTGGTCTTTATCAGCGACATCGCCACGTTCGCGTATGCCCGCGAAGGATTTATCTACGGCGCCTTTGATTATCTCCCCAAACCGGTTTCACAGGCGGATATGGAGGCTTTATTCTCACGTGTCGCCAAGGAATTGGAGCGTCTGAAGCACCAGCGGCCGAGTCTCCATGCCGCCACGGCTTTTCGCTTCGATCCGGCGCAGATCGAGCAGCTGTCGGACGCCTTCTGCCGCCGGAACGGGCGCGTGCTGAACCGCTTTGGCAGTATGCTCCACGCCCTGTATGCCCCCGACCAGAAGACACCGTACAATCCGGATCAGATGGCCAGCAAACTGTATCTGTCCGTGGTGGAGGGCATCTATGCGCGGAATCCGTGGATTTCGCTTTACATTCCCCAGAACTTCCACGAACAGATCGACTATATGGATCCGGCCAAACCGGAGGACTACATCGCACTGTACCGACGCAAATTTGCGTATCTGTTCGAAAAATATTGTGTGCTGAATCCGGCCTTCTCGGATGATATTCTCGCCAAAATCCAGCTCTACCTGCTGGCACATCCGGAAGGGGATCTGCGGCTGACCACCATTGCCGGCATTTTCTACCTGAATCACACATACTTAAGTAATCTCTACAGTCGCAGGGCTGACCGGCACTATTCTGATTTTGTGACAATGGTGAAGATGCATCGGGCGGAATATCTGATCAGTTATACAGATCTGCCGCTCGCCGATATCTCCGCCATGCTGGGCTACAAGGATTTTCGCCATTTTCAGAAGCTGTTCAAGGACAGCATCGGGAAATCCACCGCAGAATATATTCGCAGCAGTGACGCCGTCGGCACCTACTCCATATGAGTTTCTATGAAAAACGCTCCACACCTGCTGATTTGGCATGTGCTCTGGCGGAAACAATGTCCTACAAAAAAACTCCTGTTTACACAGGAGTTTTTATTGTTCATATGTTTGCTTTAATCTGCTGCGAACAGCGGTGTGGACAAATATCTGTCACCGGAATCCGGAAGCAGCGCCACGATGGTCTTGCCCTGATTCTCCGGCCTTGCCGCAAGAATGGAAGCCGCCTTCAGGGCCGCACCGGAGGAAATGCCCACCAGCACACCCTCACTCACCGCGAACCGTTTGCCCTCCGCAAACGCGTCTTCGTTCTCGATGGCAAGCACTTCGTCGTAAACCTTTGTATTGAGCACCTCCGGCACAAACCCTGCGCCGATTCCCTGAATCTTATGGGCTCCGGAGACACCCTTCGACAACACCGGACTCGTCGCCGGCTCTACTGCCACCACCCGGACATTGGGATTCTGCTCCTTGAGATACTCTCCCACACCGGTGATGGTACCGCCCGTACCGACACCCGCCACAAAGATATCCACCTTGCCATCCGTCTGCTCCCAGATTTCCGGGCCGGTCGTCACCTTATGAATCGCCGGATTCGCCGGATTGACAAACTGTCCCAGGATCACGGAATCCTGAATCTCCTCATTGAGCTCATTCGCCTTGGCGATGGCTCCCTTCATT
Organism: Lachnospiraceae bacterium; assembly: GCA_017480445.1. Lineage (GTDB taxonomy): Bacteria > Bacillota > Clostridia > Lachnospirales > Lachnospiraceae > Acetatifactor. The sequence continues at coordinate 12,721 of JAFVAO010000046.1, read as the reverse complement.
CCCTTTGCGCCTTCTGTGAGCACCAGTTCCGCGCCATATGCCTTCAAAAGGTTTCTGCGCTCAACGCTCATGGTCTCCGGCAATGTAAAAATTGCGCGATATCCCTTGGCTGCAGCCACCGCTGCCAACCCGATTCCGGTGTTGCCGGAGGTCGGCTCAATGATGGTGGCGCCGGGCTTTAACTTGCCTTTCTGCTCCGCATCCTCAATCATGGCAAGCGCAATACGATCCTTTACGCTTCCTGCCGGATTAAAGTACTCCAGTTTGCCCAGGATGTTGACACCCTGTATGCCGGCTGCCTTCGCATACCTGCTCAATTGCACAATCGGGGTTTTCCCGATCAATTCCAATGCACTTTCTTTTACCTGACTCATATTACCCTCCTGACAATTTGTTTATGAAAATGAAGAAGCTACCACCAAGGTACGTGATTGCAGATGCTTTGTCAACAAATCCGGCCGAACAGCAAAATTTTTTCCCACGAGAACGAAAAATAGTCAACAAAAAGGACACAGGTGGCTGTCCACTTGTGTCCTTTTTTCACCTTTTTGTTTCTGCTTTTACAGATCGCTTATACCGCGAATCGCAGAATGCTTATCTCTGTACACGACCGGAAGCGTCGCCGCCTGCCAGAGTCTCAACTTCTTTTCTGGAAACCAGATTGAAGTCGCCGGGGATGGTGTGCTTCAAAGCGGAAGCTGCCACACCATACTCCAAAGCGGACTTGAAGTCCTTACCGTCTACCAGACCGCAGATCACGCCGCCTGCGAAGGAGTCGCCGCCGCCTACACGGTCAACGATCGGACGGATGCTGTACTCTCTGGAGTGATAGAACTCCTTGGTATCTCTGGAGTAGATACATGCAGACCAGCCGTTGTCGGAAGCGGAATGGCTCACGCGCAGGGAGGAGATGCAGTACTCGAAGTTGTAATCAGCAACCATCTGCTCGAAGATAGACTTGTAACCTGCCAGCTCCAGATCACCGCTGGTAACGTCAGTGTTGCCGGGCTTGTAACCCAGAACAAGCTCTGCATCCTCTTCGTTTCCGATGCAGACATCCACATACTTCATCAGGTTCTTCATAACCTTCTGTGCCTTTTCGGAAGACCACAGTTTCTTACGGAAGTTCAGGTCTACAGAAACCTTTACATTGTGCTTCTTCGCAGCGATCAGAGCCTTCTCGGTCAGCTCCGCAGCAGCATCGGATACAGCGGGGGTGATACCGGTGAAGTGGAACCAGTCAGCGCCCTCAAAGATCTCATCGAAATTAAAATCAGCCTCGGTAGCGGTAGAGATGGAGGAATGTGCTCTGTCGTATACAACCTTGGAAGGTCTCATAGCGGAGCCGCTCTCCAGATAGTAGATACCAAGTCTCTCGCCGGTTCTTGCGATGTGCTTGGTCTCAACGCCATACTTTCTCAGCGCTGCAACTGCACACTCACCGATCTCGTTGTTGGGAACTGCGGTAACAAACTCTGCATCGTGGCCATAGTTTGCCAGAGATACAGCTACGTTTGCCTCGCCGCCGCCGTAACAAACATCGAACTCGTCTGCCTGAATAAATTTCTCATGATTGGGGGTGGAGAGTCTGAGCATGATCTCACCCATGGTAATTACTTTTGCCATTTCCTTTGATTCCTTTCTTTTTTGCATAATTTTTAGATACTATTCTGATCACGTTTATCACAACGTGACACATACATTGTTTCCGGCGCAGGGATTCACTGTCGGCGTCGTCGTTCACAAATTATACCTGCACAAGATGTACTGCAAAGCCGCCGATCTCGCAATCCAGATAAATCGCGGTCATTTTGCCGTTCTTTACCACTGCGGACTCCTCGATGAACTTCATGCCCTTTACGGACTCAAGATAGTTCTTCGCACGTACCACGCTGTTGGTACCGATGGCGATGTGGCCATTCTTTCCGCGGCCGATCTTCTTCATGCACTCCACCTCGATGCCTGCAAAAATGGAGCTGTTGCCGATCTTCTTCTTGAAGCCGAACAAGGTGTCAAAGCAATCCGCTACCTTCTCTGCTTCCTCAGCGTTCTCATTGTTCACGCCGATGTGTCTCAAGTGGAAACCGAGCATGGTTCTCACAGCTTCCTCTGTGAGTGCCTGGATCTCGTCAAATTTGCCCTCTGCCACCAGATCCTTTTTCACCATCCAGGAACCACCGCAGGCGATGATCTTGTCAAATGCAAGATACTCGCAGATGTTCTTGGCATTGATACCGCCGGTGGGCATGAACTTCATCTGGGTATAAGGCGCTGCCATGGACTTGATCATGTTCAGTCCGCCTGCTGCCTCTGCGGGGAAGAATTTCACCACGTCCAGACCCAGCTCAATCGCTGCCTCCACGTCGGAGGGATTCGCCGTGCCGGGCGTTACAGGAACACCCTTTTCAATACAATACTTCACAACCTTGGGATTTAAGCCGGGGCTCACGATGAACTTCGCACCCGCATTGACCGCGCGGTCAACCTGCTCTGTGGTCAGCACGGTACCCGCGCCGACGAGCATCTCCGGGAATGCCTCACTCATAATCTTGATAGACTCCTCAGCAGCTGCGGTACGGAACGTAACCTCCGCGCAGGGAAGTCCACCCTTTACCAGTGCCTCAGCCAGGGGCTTCGCATCCTTCGCGTCATCCAAAACAACAACGGGAACAATGCCGATCTTACTAATCTGCTCTAATACTGCGTTCATTTTTTCCTCTTTCTGTCATCGCAATGACATATTAATCTAAAATCTCCGTCTGCTTACTGCAGCACTTCCTCCACAGCCGCCTTAATCGCGTCATCCTTGCAATTTGCCAAGAAATACTCCTTGAACGGTGCACCGGACAAAGCGCCCTTTACCAGATCCCTGTCCAGATTCTTCAGGATCGTCACCATGTCTGTATGGGTAACCTCCTTCACCTTGTCCAGGATCTTCTTGTTGCGCTGCTCAGGCACTACTCTCTCAGGGGGATAGCCACCGCCGCCCGGTGCACAGAACAGCTTCTCGAAAATATACTCCAGCTTCAGCTCGCCGCCCCAGCCGAAATTCTCTGCAAAGGGAAGCGCCACGCAGTTGCCGTCGTTCACCTGGGAAAACAGGTACGCATCCAGCGGAGACTGGATATGTCCGCACAGTACCTTCGGGAAGGAATTGCATGCAAGCATTGCGCCCTCGCCGGTACCGCATCCCGTGATCACGAAATCCGCCGCGCCGGAGTTCAAAAGCGTAGCAGCCAAAATACCGTTCTGCACATATGTCAGAGAATTGGGATCCTCCGCACCGAGCATACCGTAATTGAACACCTCATGTCCAATGGGCTCTACAACCTTCTTCAGCGCATTGCAGATCAGCTCATTCTTCGCCGCCTGACTGTTTTCATTAATCAATGCAATTTTCATGTCTCAAATAATACCTTTCTTATCAGACTTTCAACAACCATCTGCTTTAAACAGCTTTATGCAGTGTATCTATTTTTACTTTTATACTAATTTTGCGGAAATAGAGTTGCGGGGATTATGTATTACATAAGCAGAGCCTAGCGAACCGCTGGTACTTAGCGAGGTCAAAAGATGCAACGCATCTTTTCGAGCTTAGTACCACTGCGGTGAGGTTGGAGCGAGAGCGTCTCTGCGCTGAAATACATAATCCACACAACGACCCTTTCCCCAAATTAGCTGGGCTGCTTTCCGATGTAAGCCAAAATACCGCCATCTACATACAGGATATGTCCGTTCACTGCATTGGAAGCCTCAGATGCCAGGAACACTGCGGGACCGGTGAGCTCTTCGGGATCCAGCCATCTGCCTGCCGGCGTTCTCGCGCAGATGAACTCGTCGAACGGATGTCTGCTGCCGTCTGCCTGCTTCTCGCGAAGAGGTGCCGTCTGCGGTGTAGCGATGTAGCCGGGTCCGATACCGTTACACTGGATGTTGTACTGCGCGTACTCTGCACAGATATTCTTGGTCAGCATCTTCAGACCGCCCTTACCTGCCGCATAAGCAGATACAGTCTCACGACCAAGCTCGGACATCATGGAGCAGATGTTGATGATCTTTCCGCCGCCCTTCTTGATCATGGAAGGAATGACAGCCTTTGCCACGATGAAAGGAGCGTTCAGGTCAACGTCTACCACCTGTCTGAACTCTGCAGCAGTCATCTCGGTCATGGGGATACGCTTGATGATACCTGCATTGTTTACAAGGATATCGATCACGCCTACTTCCTTCTCGATCTGAGCTACCATCGCGTTTACAGCGTCCTCATCGGTCACGTCACATACATAGCCGTGCGCTTTGATGCCTGCCTCCTCATAGCTCTTAAGACCCTTCTCCATATTTTCCTGGGTGCGATCATTGAAAACAATCGTAGCACCTGCCTCAGCATATGCCTTTGCGATTGCGAAGCCGATGCCGTAAACAGCGCCGGTAACCAGTGCAATCTTTCCTTCGAGACTGAAATTTGTGTACTTACTCATTTTGTTTCTCCTTTTCTTTGATATATTTCTTAATTACATAAGATTCTGAATTACATAGGATCCTTGTTGTCAACGCCGTCCATGTCGTCGAAATCCTGGTTCTCTCCGACCATACCCCAAATAAAGGTGTACGCTCTGGAACCGCATCCGGAATGGATGGACCAGCTCGGGGAGATCACCGCCTCCTCGTTTCTCATGACAATGTGGCGGGTCTCCTGCGGCTCACCCATATAGTGCATCACAAAAGCATCCTCGGGCATCTCGAAGTACAGATAAACCTCCATACGTCTGTCATGGGTGTGACAGGGCATAGTGTTCCACACACTGCCGGGCTCTAATTTTGTCATGCCCATCTCCAGCTGGCAGCTCTCCACCTGGCCGGGAAGTATGTACTTGCAGATCACTCTGTGGTTGGCATCCTCCAGGGTACCAAGCTCCACTTTATTCTCATCCTTCACGATGACCACACCGTCCTCAGGCGTCCCGTTGGGTTTGATGAGAACCGTCGGGCATGTCCTGTGCGCGGGTGCGGAATTCAGATAAAATTTAGCGGGATTCGCATTGTCAACGCTCTCAAACGTGATATCCTTCGATCCCATGCCGATATACATGCCCTCTTTAAAGCCGACATTGTATACCTTGCCGTCAATTGTGATCTTACCGGCACCGCCGATGTTGATCACGCCCAGCTCTCTTCTCTGGCAGAAGTACTCCGCACGAAGCTCGTCCCCCGCCGTCAGCTTGATGGGCGCCGTAGGTACTGCCGCACCTGTGATGATTCTGTCGATGTGGCTGTATACCAATTTGATCTCGCCGGGTACGAAAAGATTCTGGATCAGAAACTCTTCTCTCAGACGTTCTGTGGTATAGTGCTTTACATCTCTTGGTGATACTGCTGTTCTAAGTTCCACCTTACGCCTCTCTTTCTTCGGTTGAAGCAGGTCTCCTTGTCACCGAACCACACTCCACCGATTTTGATTTCATAAAAGTACTCTAAGTATAACATAAAACTTTGCACAATTCTACCAAAAAACTTTTTTTTAACAAAAAATTTAGTGAAATCCTCACAAAAAAAGTTTTCTGAAACCACTTCTTTTCTTTTTCTCATTCTTATGCTATAATGAACCTAAATTATCTGATCACACGGCAAAGGAGTATATCATGAGACTAATTACACGTTCTGATTTTGACGGTCTTGCATGCGGTGCGCTCTTGAAGGAGGCCGGCATCATTGACCACTGGAAATTTGCACATCCCAAGGATCTGCAGGATGGATTGATCGAGGTAAACGAGGATGACTGTCTGGCGAATGTGCCCTACGTAGAGGGCTGCGGCTTATGGTTTGACCACCACTCCAGCGAGCAGGAGCGTCTGCAGCTTGCCGGCAAATATAAGGGCGAGAGCCGCATCACACCCTCCTGTGCCCGCATCATTTATGAGTACTACGGCGGAAAAGAGCGTTTCCCGCAGTTTGACGACATGATGATCGCTGTGGACAAGGTGGATTCCGGCAATCTCACCATCGAAGAGGTACAGCATCCCGAGGGCTGGATTCTGGTCGGCTTTTTGATGGATCCCAGAACAGGGCTTGGCAGATGGCGCAACTTCACGATCTCCAACTATCAGCTGATGGAGAAGCTGATCGACGCATGCCGCACCATGTCCACCGAAGAGATTCTGGCACTGCCTGATGTACAGGAGCGTATTCAGGCCTACAATGAGCAGACGGAGAAATTCATAGAAATGGTAAAGAAATATACCCGTGTAGACGGCAACCTGATCATTTCCGATCTGCGCGGTGTAGATCCCATCTACTCCGGCAACCGTTTCATGATCTACAGCATGTATCCCGAGCAGAATGTCTCCGCATGGATCGTCAACGGACGCGGCGGACAGGGCTGCTCTGCTGCTGTCGGCTACAGCATCCTGAACAAAACCGCCACACTGGATGTGGGCAGTCTGATGCTCAAGTACAATGGCGGCGGCCACAAGAAGGTCGGCACCTGCCAGTTCTCCAATGAGAACATGGAACGGGATCTGCCGAAGATGCTGGCAGAATTGTCCGCTCTGGCGAACGCGTAACCACAGCGCAGTATGCGGTAGCATATTGTAACGGCGGTCTTCGGTTACCAAACCGCCCGGATAAAATGTACATAGAAAAGGACAGGCAAACGGGATATTCCGATGCGCCTGTCCTTTATTTGTATTCTTCTTGTTTCTGCAACCTATCCTGTATTTTATCCTGCACACCCGCTTATTTGGTGATATCCGTGCCGAAATATTTCTGGGAGATCGCGCTCAGCGTACCGTCCTCCCGCAGCTCTGTGATCGCCTGATCAATCGCCTCGCGCAGGGTCTTGGAATCCTCTCCCTTCCGCAGCGGGATACACACATGATTGGCCTCCTCCGTGAGCGCCGCAATCTTCAGATCCGCCTCCGGATGCACCTTCATGTAATCATAGAACGTCACCTCTGCGTTCAGTGTGGCGTCAATCCGCTTCTGCAAGAGCAGTTCAATGGTCTGGTTCAAGTCATCCACACCGGTGGTCTGGGCGCCATACTTCTCCGCCAGCTCCGCATACGTGCTGGAGATGGTATTCGCGGTAGTCTTCCCGTTCAGATCTTCAAAGGTCTGAATCTCCGTGTTGTCTCCGTTTACGATGATCGCCGTCCGGATGTATCCGTACGGCACGGAAAAATCATATTTCTGCGCTCTTTCCTCGGTATAGTCCACACCGTTGACCATGATGTCGTACCGACCGGCCTCCAGACCCGCCAGCAGGCCATCCCACTCGCCCTCGATAAACTCTGCCTCCACGCCGAGCTTTTCCGCAATCTTCTGCGCAACCTCCACATCATATCCCACCAGCTGATCCTGTTCATCATGGTAGGTCCAGGGTGCCCAGGTACCCTCCATAGCGACGGTGATCTTACCAGCCTGTCTGATCCGCGCCAGCTGATCCTCCTCCAGAAGGTGATTCTCGGTCTGCATCGGAATCTCCTCTATCGTTTTGCTCCCGCAGCCGCAGAGCCCGAACGCCAACACAGCGCCCGCCAACAACACGCCTGCCTTCAAACTTCTCTTTTTCATCACTCATCCTCCTTTTGTTCTGCCTCTTGTTGCAAAAAATCACCATGTTCCTGCAATGTGCGCAGGAACGCTTTTGTACGGGCATGCCGCGGCGCCGCAAACAGTTCTGCACTATTTCCGGACTCCACCACCCGTCCCTCCTCCATAAAGATCACCTTGCCGGACACCTGTCTGGCAAAAGCGATTTCATGCGTGACCACGATCATGGTCATGCCCTCATAAGCCAACTGCCGCATCACCTGCAGCACTTCTCCGATCAGCTCCGGATCCAGTGCGGATGTAGGCTCATCAAAAAAGATAATCTCCGGATCTGTGGCAAGTGCCCGGGCGATCGCCACGCGCTGCTGTTGTCCGCCGGAGAGCTGATCCGGATAATAGTCATACCGCTCCGACAGCCCCACTTTATCCAACAGCCTTCTGCCCTTCTCATTTGCCTCGGCGCGCGGTATCCTGCGCGCCACAATCAGTCCCTCCGTCACATTCTGCAGCGCCGTGCGGTTGCTGAACAGATTGAAATTTTGAAATACAAAGGCCGTCTTGCGGCGGATCTGCGCGATCTGCCGCTTTGTGACCCGCCCCAGCTGAAACGTCTCTCCATCCAGAATATAGGTGCCCGCCTCAGCCGTCTCCAGGAAATTCAGGCAGCGCAGCAATGTGGTTTTGCCGGATCCGCTGGGCCCCAGCACCGCGACCACATCTCCCCTGTGAATATCCAGATCAATTCCGCGAAGCACCTGCGTCCCGCCAAAGGACTTTTGCAAGCCCCGCACCTGAAGCATCTCACTTGCTTCTTCCATATGTCTGCAACCTCTTTTCCCCCATACGCTGCAATCGGGTCAATATGGTACAAAAGATCAGATAGATCAAGCCCACTTCCAGATACAACAGAAGCGGTTCATAGGTTCTGGCAACAATGCGCTGCGTGGACATAAACATCTCCGCCACCGTGATGTTCGCCGCGAGAGAGGTTTCTTTTAGCAGTCCGATCAGGGAGTTGGACAGCGGCGGAAAAGCCGTCCGCAGCGCCTGCGGCAGCACGATCCGTCGAATGATCTGCAGCCAGGACATCCCCACGCAATACCCTGCCTCAATCTGCCCTTTGGGAACGGACTCCAACGCGGCCCGCACCGTCTCGGACGCATAGGCGCCCTCATTCAGAGAAAACACGATCACCGCAGCAGGAAACGGATCCAGCAGGATCCCCACGTTGGGCAGACCGTAAAATACGACAAACAACTGCACCAGCACCGGCGTGCCGCGGATGATCCACACATACAACCGCGCGATCTGTTTGAGCACCTTCAAATCCGCGAACTGAATCAGTGCCGTGATCACCGCGATGATGAGCGCCAGCACGAAGGAAATCGCCGTGAGCGGAATCGTCAGCCGCAAACCCGGCCATAAAATTTTCCAAAAGGAATCCAGGAAAATGGATATCCATCGTTCACTCACCTGCAGCACCTCCATCCTTTCCGTCGCGGGCTTCTGCTATTCCGACGCGGTTCTGCTCAAGAGGCACAAGCCCTCCGTCGCATCTGTATACGGGAACATATCTACGCCCACCGCCTTTTTCACCGTGTAACCCGCCTTGCGCAAAATGTCCAGATCGCGCACCAGCGTCAATGGATTACAGGATATATACACAATTTTACGGGGTTTCATCACTGCCACCGAGCGCAAAAACGCTTCACTGCTCCCCGATCGGGGCGGATCCATGAACAATACATCCACCTGTCTGGCAGGCGTCTGCCGCGCCATGTCCTCCAGAAATTTCCCCGCATCATTTTGATAAAAAACAATCTGCTCTACCTGATTGCGCCTGGCGTTGATCCGCGCATCCCGCACGGCCTCCGGATTCAACTCCACGCCAATCACATTTCGGGCGTGCTCCGCGGCAATAATCCCGATCGTTCCGGTGCCGCAGTAAGCGTCCAACACCGTCTCCGTGCCTGTCAGTCCGGCATAGGCGATGGCTTTGGTATACAGCTTCTCCGTCTGCGCCGGATTGACCTGATAAAAGGATCTGGGCGAGATCCGGAACGTCTTCCCGCACAGCACATCCTCAATATAGCCCTTCCCGTAGATCACCTGCTCCTGCTTGCCCAATACCATGCTCGTGTCCCGATCATTCACATTGATCACAATCGATGTGATCTGCGGATGCGCCGCCAGGAGCGCTTTGACAAAATTCTTCTTGGAGGGCAGAATCGGCGACCGCAGCACCAGCACCACCAGAATCTGACCGGTCACATAGCCCTTGCGGATCAACACATGCCGCAGCAGACCATACCCGCTGTCCTCCTGATACGGGCGAATCTTAAAGGAGCGCAGCATCTGTCGTATGGTCACGATGATAGCATCCGCTTCCGCATCCTCAATGTAACAGCTGTCCACCGGCACAATGCGGTGGCTCTTTTCTTCGTAAATACCGGAGATCGCGTGGTGCTGTCTGTCCTCTCCGAACACAGCATGTACCTTGTGCCGGTAATGCGCCGGCTCCTCCATACCGATGATCCCCTCCGTCTTGCAATAGGGCGCAAGCAGCTTGCGAAACTGCTTCTCCTTGGCGGAAAGCTGTTCCGCGTATTCTTTTTCGATCCATTTGCATCCGCCGCATCGCTTGGACACAGCACATTTCGCGTTTTTCCGGTTCGCTTGTTCCATCTTTGCTCACTCGACGCTATACTGTTTCAGCCGCGCCCTTCTTTCCTGATAGTCCGGCATGTAGGTCGCCACTTCCTGCCAAAATTGCGGAGAATGATCCATGTGCCGCCGGTGCGCCAACTCATGCACCACCACATAGTCCACCAGATCCGGCGGCAGGAACAATAACCGACAATTGAAATTCAGATTGCCGTCACTGCTGCAGCTCCCCCAGCGGGTCTTCTGGTTCCGTATACAGATCCGCCCGTAAGCAATCCCCATCTCACCTGCATAATATGCCACGCGCTGGGTCAGCAGCCTGCGAATCTGCCGCTTGCCGGCCTCCGTCACCACCGCAGGCAGTCTGTATACCGGATCCTGCTGTCTGGCCGACCAGACATTGCGTTTCTTCAGAATCCAGCTTTCATTCTTCGTGACAAACCGCCGGATGGTCTCATCCGACACGCCCTTCGGCACTCTGACAAACACACTGCCATCACTTTTCACCTGCAGGCCTAAGGATTTACGCTTGGAATAGATGACCTGCATCACAACGGCTTCCTCTCCGTCATAGATCGTATATTCCTTCATGATATCCTCTCCATGATATCCTCTAGTACAAAAAGAAGAACTTCGATATCCTGTGCGGATGATTGAAGTCCTTCTAACGTCGGAGTGGCGGGATTCGAACTCGCGACCTCCACCTCCCTAAGATGGCGCTCTAACCAAGCTGAGCCACACCCCGAAACACAAGTAAGATTATAACCTGTGTTTTATAAAAAAGCAATACCTTTTTTCAGAAAATGCGCAAATTGTGGAAATTGTCAAAGAGAACGTATTTTCACTCCTTGGTTTCCAGTAATTTCACCAGATACCGCCAGACGTTTCCCACAGACGAGATGCTCAAGGTCTCCTCCGTCGTATGAATGTCGCGCATGTTCGGCCCGATGGACACACAATCCGGATCCACCAGCTTACTGCCCAGCAAACCGCACTCCACACCGGCGTGGATCGCCTCCACCCGCGGCTCGGTGCCATACAGCTCCCGATACACACGAATCATTTTTTCCCGCAAAGGCGAATCCGTGCGATACTTCCATCCCGGGTATGCGCCAGTCACCGTATTGGTGCCCCCCGCCAGCTCTGTCACCGCAAACAGGCGCCGGATCAGCGCCTCCTTGGCGCTCTCCACACTGCTGCGCACGGAAAACTCCGCTGCAAGGCTCTCTGATCCCCGCGCAAGCCGCAAAATCCCCAGGTTCAAAGACGTCTCCACCAAACCGCAAATATCGGCGCTCATGCGCTGTACTCCGTTCGGCAGAGCCGCGAGCATCGCTGCCGCGCGTCGGGTGTCCGCCACCGAGAAGACCACCGGTACCGCTGTCTCCTCCGCGAACGTCACATCCATTGCAACCGCCGGATCCACAGACTGCAGCTCGCCGCAGATCTCCGCCGCACAGCTTTGCAGCAGCGCTGCGACACCCTCCGCATCTTCCCCTGGAAGGATCTCGGCCACCGCCCTTCTGGGAATCGCGTTGTCCGCCAATCCGCCTTCCGCGCTGACAAGCTGTATGGGAAACTGCTCGCACAGCCGGTACAGAACCTGCCCCAACAGCACATTCGCATTACCTCTGCCCTTATCGATCTCCTCGCCGGAGTGACCGCCGAGCAGTCCCTTGATCTCAATGCGGCACACCGTTCTGTTCTCCTGCGCAGCTACCATGTCCGAAGCCGCCTGTAGCGTGCAGCACACCCGCGCACCGCCTGCACAGCTGGCGAGGAAAATTCCCTCTTCCTCCGAGTCCAGATTCAGCAGTCGATTGCCCCGCAGCATGGAGAGATCGATCTCTCTTGCCCCGTCCATGCCGGTCTCTTCGTCCACTGTAAAGATCACCTCCAGCGCCGGATGCGCGATCTTGTCCGAATCTAAAATCGCAAGCGCATAGGCAAGCGCAATCCCGTCATCGCCACCCAGACTGGTTCCCTCGGCATAAATACAGTCGCCGTCCACACCCAGATCCAGACCCTGCGTGCGCATGTCCTTTTGACAATCCGGTTCCTGTACCGCCACCATATCCATATGTCCCTGCAGGATCAGCACCGGCTCCTGCTCATAGCCGGCCGTCGCATCCTTGAAGATTATCACATTCAGCAGCGCATCCTGAATGACCCGCAAGCCCCGTTCCTCGGCGAACCGCTTCAGATAATCACTGATCTGCCCCACATTCCCCGACCCCCGCGGGATCTTCGATATCTCCTCAAAATAGTAAAACACCTCTGCCGGCTCCAGACTGGAAAGTACACCCATCTCTATCCCCTCTCTACTAGTGATAATATAGGCAATTGCGAAACACAGATACTGTATAAGTGTCATTGTGCACATTGTATATGCCATCGCAGGCACGCTCTCGCTGCATGTAAAACGCAGCGGTACTAAGATCGCACAGTACGCGATCTAAGTGCCGGCGTTTTCCAAGCGCCTGCTTATGGAATATACAATATGCCCAAT
>JAFVAO010000045.1 GCA_017480445.1 Lachnospiraceae bacterium | reverse complement strand
GCATTTGTCCGACGAGCTGGGCGGCGGCAGCATGACCGCGCTGCCCATCATCGAAACGCAGGCGGGCGACGTGTCCGCCTATATCCCGACCAACGTCATTTCCATCACCGACGGCCAGATTTATCTGGAGAGCAACCTGTTTTTCTCCGGCCAGCGTCCGGCGGTGAACGTGGGCCTCTCCGTCAGCCGTGTCGGCGGCGCGGCGCAGACCAAGGCGATGAAGAAGGCTGCCGGAAGTGTGCGTATCGACCTGGCACAGTATCGGGAGATGGAGGTGTTTACCCAGTTTTCCTCCGATCTGGATGACAATACCAAGAAGCAGCTGGCGCATGGGCGTGCCTTGATGGAACTGCTGAAGCAGCCTATGGGAGAGCCGTTTACCATGGCCGAGCAGGTGATCACGCTGGTCTGTGCCAATGCGCATATCTTCAGCGATATAGAAGCCGGCAGAATCAAGGAATTCAGACGGGGGCTTCTACAGTATTTTCATGCTGATCACAAAGATGTGATCAGCCAGCTGGAGACCACAAGAGATCTGGCGGATGACGTGAAGGCAGCGATCGTGGAGGCGGCTGTGGAATATAAGAACAGGCTCTAGGAGGCTTTATGGCAAATACCAGGGAGTTGCAAAACAGAATAAAAAGCATCCGGGACACCATGAAGATCACCAAAGCCATGTATATGATGTCGTCCATGAAGCTGCGCAAGGCAAAGCAGAAGCTGGAGAATACAGAGGCGTATTTCTATGGATTGCAGGAACAGATCAAGGAGATCCTGCTCCATTTCCCGGATATGCAGCATGTGTTTTTTGACAACCGAATGGAAGATATGCAGGAGGAAGTCAAAAAGAAAGCGTTTGTCGTGATCACCGGTGACAAGGGGATGGCAGGGGCTTACAATCACAATGTGACCAAAGAAGCCCAGGTGGCCATTGACGCGCTGCGGGAAAACGGAAATTACAGGCTTTTTGTGGTAGGGGAAGTCGGCAGGCGGTATTTTTCTGGTCTGGGATATCACATTGAGCCGGATTTTCTGTTTTCCACGAACAATCCCTCCCTGCACAGAGCCAGGGTGATCACGGAACTGTTGGTGGAGCTTTACAAGCAGGAGGAGATTGACGAGGTGTATGTGATCTACACCCGTATGATCAACAGCATGCAGTCTGTGGTGGAGACGGAGAAATTACTGCCGCTCAAAACCCATGACTTTGTGGCGAAGGAGTTGCTGGAAGCGGCGCGGAAGAAGCTGGGCAATGTGGACACGGAGACCGTGGCGGAGGAGACCTATGAGATTTATCCTTCCCCGGCGGCTGTGTTGGAGAAGCTGGCTTACAACTATGTGACGGGATTTCTGTACGGTGCGCTGGTGGAAGGCAATGCCAGCGAGGAGAACGCCCGCATGATTGCCATGCAGTCGGCGACCGACAATGCGGTGGAGATGCTGCGGCTTTTGTCCATTGAATATAATCGTGTGCGCCAGGCGGCGATCACCCAGGAAATCACGGAGGTCATCGGCGGCGCGAAGGCGTTAAAGAAGAAAAAGAAGAAGCAGGCGAGGTGAGAAATCACATGGATAATAAGAAGGGAAAGATCATACAGGTTTCCGGTCCCGTTGTGGATGTGGAGTTTGCGGGAGGGACGCTGCCGGCTATCAAGGATGCGCTGTATGTGACCGTAGATGGGAAGAAGCGCGTGATGGAAGTGGCGCAGCATACCGGACACAATGTTGTGCGGTGTATCATGTTGGCTGCGTCGGAAGGTTTGAGCCGGGATATGGAAGTGACCGCGGCAGGTTCGGGGATCACGGTGCCTGTGGGCGAGCAGACGCTGGGGCGTCTGTTTAATGTGCTGGGCGAGACCCTGGACGGCGGCGAGTCTCTGGAGGGCAAAGGAGAGCACTGGTGCATTCACAGAGAGCCCCCCAGTTTTGAGGAACAGAGCCCTGTGGTGGAGATGTTTGAGACCGGTATCAAGGTCATTGATTTGCTGGCCCCCTATGCAAAGGGCGGTAAGATCGGATTGTTTGGCGGTGCCGGTGTGGGCAAGACCGTGCTGATCCAGGAGCTGATCAACAATATCGCCACGGAGAGCGGCGGCTATTCCATCTTTACCGGCGTGGGTGAGCGTTCCCGTGAGGGAAATGACCTGTGGACGGAGATGAAGGAGTCAGGCGTTTTGAGCAAGACGGCGCTGGTCTTCGGACAGATGAACGAGCCCCCCGGATCCCGTATGCGTGTGGCGGAGACCGGGCTTACCATGGCGGAGTATTTCCGGGATGTGAAACACAGAGATGTGTTGCTGTTTATCGACAATATTTTCCGTTTCGTGCAGGCGGGATCCGAGGTGTCCGCCCTGTTGGGACGGATGCCCTCCGCGGTGGGCTATCAGCCCACGTTGGCCAACGATCTGGGCGAGCTGCAGGAGCGGATCGCTTCCACCAAGAGCGGTTCCGTGACTTCCGTGCAGGCGGTTTACGTACCGGCGGACGACCTGACCGATCCGGCGCCGGCTACGACTTTTTCCCATTTGGATGCCACCACGGTGCTTTCCCGTAAGATCGTGGAGCAGGGAATTTATCCGGCGGTGGACCCGCTGGAATCCACTTCCCGTATCCTGGAGGCCGATGTGGTGGGCGAGGAGCATTACAACGTAGCCCGGGGCGTGCAGGAGACACTGCAGAAGTATAAAGAATTGCAGGACATCATCGCCATTCTGGGCATGGAGGAGTTGTCGGACGAGGACAAACTGACAGTCTATCGGGCCAGAAAAATACAGCGTTTTCTCTCCCAGCCGTTCCATGTGGCGGAGAATTTTACCGGCGTGAAGGGTGTGTTTGTGCCGGTAAAGGAGACGATCAAGGGGTTCCAGGCAATCTTAAACGGAGAGATGGACGAGTACCCGGAGACGGCGTTCTTCAATGTGGGAACCATTGAGGATGTGAAGGCAAAAGCGGCGAAATTGTAACTGACGTTCTGTTTACAGGGCGGATCGTGAGGCGTTATGAATACATTTTCATTGAAAATTACAGCCTGTGACAGGGTGTTTTATGAGGGCGAGTGCGAGATCCTGATCTTTCCCGTGGAGGACGGAGAGATGGCGATCATGGCGCACCATGAGCAGATGACGACGACGGTGGAGATCGGGGAACTGCGGTTTCGCACGCCGGACGGGGCAGAGCATGTGGCGATCGTCTCCGACGGCATGCTGCAGGTGGCGCACAATCAGGTGAAAGTTATCGTCTATTCTGCGGAGACCCCGGAGGAGATCGATGCCTTCCGCGCCCGGGCAGCCGAGGAGCGGGCCAGGGAGCAGCTGCGCCAGAAGCAGAGCATCATGGAGTACCATATTTCCAGGGCTTCCCTTGCCAGAGCCATGGCACGGCTGCGGGGCAAGGATAAACACATGCCGGAGTAAGCGGGCAATGTGGTTTCGATATGCAGTGAAATCTGTATAAATGAATAAAAATGCATGAATATAAAAATATTTTGCATAAAAAGTAAAAAGTTATGGACAAATATGCAAAAAGTGCTATGATAAGGGTATTGACGCAATAAACGGAGCATTTTCAGAAGGAGAACAGAAATGATCAAAGTAGGTATTATCGGTGCGACCGGTTATGCAGGTGCGGAGCTGGTGCGGATCCTGGCAAATCACAAAGAGGCGCAGATCGTATGGTACGGTTCCCGCAGCTATATTGATAAAAAGTATTACGAAGTGTATCAGAACATGTTCCAGATCGTGGAGGATGTCTGCAAGGATGATAATCTGACGGAGCTGGCGGAGCAGGTGGACGTGATTTTCACCGCCACCCCTCAGGGTTTCCTGGCGGGGCTGCTCACAGAGGAGATCCTGCAGAAGGTAAAGATCGTGGATCTTTCCGCGGACTACCGCATCAAGGATGTGGCGGTTTATGAGAAGTGGTACGGCATCGAGCACAAGTCTCCCCAGTTTATCGAGGAGGCGGTTTACGGGCTCTGCGAGATCAACCGGGACAAGATCACGGACAAGACCCGCTTGGTGGCGAATCCCGGCTGCTACACGACCTGCTCCATTCTGACCGCATATCCCTTGGTGAAAGAGGGGCTGATCGATGTGGACACCCTGATCGTGGATGCCAAGTCCGGTACCTCCGGTGCGGGCAGAGGCGCAAAGCTGCCCAACCTGTTCTGCGAGGTAAACGAGAATATCAAGGCCTACGGTGTGGCAACCCACCGTCATACGCCCGAGATCGAGGAGCAGCTGGGCTATGCGGGCAACTGTGAGGTGACCATCAATTTCACCCCCCATCTGGTGCCCATGAACCGCGGCATTCTGGCAACGGAGTATGCGAAATTAAAGAGAAAGCCTGACGGCAGCCTGCCGACCTACGAGGAGATCAAGGCGGTCTACGACAAATACTATGCCAAGGAGAAGTTTGTCCGCGTGCTGGACAAGGGCGTGTGCCCTGAGACCAAATGGGTGGAAGGCAGCAACTATGTGGACATCAATTTTGTGATCGACGAGCGGACCGGCCGCGTGATCATGATGGGGGCACTGGACAATCTGGTGAAAGGCGCAGCGGGGCAGGCGGTGCAGAATATGAACCTGTTGTTTGGGCTGAAGGAGAGCGAAGGCTTGGAGCTGGTGCCCTGCTTCCCGTAAGAGATAGATTTGGAGAAATACATGAGCGACAAGACATATACCATCAAGAAAATGACAAAGGAAGACTACGACGGTCTTCGCGCGCTGTGGATGACCATCAAGGGCTTCGGGATCCGCAGCATTGACGATTCCCGCGAGGGCGTGGAGCGCTTCCTGAAGCGTAATCCCGAGACCAGCGTAGTGGCGGTGGCGGAGGACGGCTCCATCGTGGGCGGCATTCTCTGCGGCCATGACGGCAGACGCGGCTGCCTGTACCATGTGTGCGTGCGGGAGGACTACCGCAGACTCGGCATCGGCAAGGCCATGGTGGTCTATTGCATGAATGCCCTGAAGGCGGAGCGGATCAACAAGGTGAGCCTCATCGCCTTTACGGTCAACGATATCGGTAACGCGTTCTGGAACTGCATCGGCTGGACGAAGAGAAAGGACCTGAACTACTATGATTTCACCCTGAACGAGGCGAATATCACGGCGTTTAATAAGTGATGATTCTTGTCTGCGTTTTGTTTTGGGGACGGAATAAAAGAGAGGGCTTTCCATGAGAGTGTTTGATACCTATACCTTTAATATAGCGGACAAGGTAAAATTCAAGGACACCAAGAATTACCTGGATCAGATGCTGGCGGAACTGGAACTTCATTTCAAGGAAGTTTCGTTCACGTTTCAGAGCTTTATGGCAAGTATCGATCAGCTTGTGGCGAAGTATCCGAACCTGGAAAAATATCGTTATCCCTATTTCCAATTCAATGGTCAAGAGATTCTCACCCGCCTCACGCCAAAGTGG
>JAFVAO010000006.1 GCA_017480445.1 Lachnospiraceae bacterium | reverse complement strand
CAGGATCAAACTCTCATGTTAAATGATTGTTTCTCCTCGCCAGTGTTATCTGGCTTTCCGGATTTGATTCTGCCCTTCCCTTTCGGTTCGGGCGTCCTCAATCTTGGTTTGTTTGTTCTCTGAATTTTCGTTCCGTTTCGATCCTCAGAGGGGAATAAAAACGTCTGGAATTTTCAGGGTTGCATTGCTGTTTATTTGTCAAGGTCCTAAGAGTTATGCTTCGCATAACTCGGCAGAAACGCTTCGCGTTTCTCCACTGTCACAATCACTTTCGTTTCAAGCGACAGCTTAGCTATAATAACACACCCGGCGGGTCATGTCAACCGCTTTTTGATTTAAATTTATTTCAAATCTATCTCTCAAAGCTTGGCATCTCACCGACAGCAAAATTGATTCTATCACTGCAATCTCCACTTGTCAACACCCAAAAGCAATTTTTTTTAAAATTTTACACAATTTTAGAAAAAAAACGAGAAAGCGCGAAATTACGCGCTTTCTCCGTGTTCGCTTTCCTCTTGTAAAGCGTCAAATTTACAGTTTTTGCAATCATTTGAGCTGAATTGTGTATGATTCTTGCTCATTTTTCAAGATAAGATTGACGGAATTGATTTCCGCAGCTTGTTCTTGTTCTATTTCAATCAGAATGACAACATCCGTTGTCTCGTCCGGCTGTAATTTACCAATATACGTTGCCAGGTTGTTGTCCAGAAGCGTCGTCAAAGCCGTGCGGGTGTAACTTCCGTTTACCGTCACGCGATAGCTGGCCGTCTGATCAATGAACCGCACCGTCTGTTCCTGGCCGGAAATATTCTCCAGCGCAAAGTGAAGGATCAAAAGTTCTTTCCCCTCCGTCGCATC
The DNA here is from genome assembly GCA_017480445.1 of Lachnospiraceae bacterium. Taxonomy (GTDB): domain Bacteria; phylum Bacillota; class Clostridia; order Lachnospirales; family Lachnospiraceae; genus Acetatifactor. The sequence goes on along the minus strand of JAFVAO010000006.1, from coordinate 16,365 downwards.
CAGCGCGAAATATGAATTCGCTTCCCCAAAGCTTTTTTGCACATCATATCCGGTGTAGGAAAGCTTGACGCTGCCCTGCAAGCCGAAGAATCCTTCCAAGCTGTCCGCCTTGAGCGTGGCGCCGCTGCCGGTTCGATCAACCACGGTCAGATTGCCCTGCTCCGACTGTTTGCCCTGATTTTGCTCCGGCTGCGGATCCGTCTTCTGTTCCTCTGTCGGCTTGGTTTTCTGCTGCTTGGCCGCCTGCTCTGCTTCCGCAAGTCTGGCGGGATCCACAAGGCGACTCTTACTGTTCGCATCGTATTTCAAGAGCGTAACCGCCGCATATTCTCCGATCGCGTCCACCTGCTCATCCGTCATTTCCGGCAAGCTTCCGCCGCATCCCGTCAGCAGCACTGTACAAGCCCCGATCAGTATCCAGCTTTTTATCTTCATACTATAACTGCTCCTCTCCCTGCACCTTTGCCTGATTTTTGTCCAACTGTTTCTCTAACACCATATAGATTGCCGCAATTGCCAGCGCGATCAGACCGACTACAAAGAACAGAATCGTTTTCTGCAACGTATTGGCGCCGCCGAAATCATACAGCACCAGTTTCGCGCATACGACGAGCGACAACGCCAGTCCGTACACACGGAGCGATTTCTTTCTGATACCAAAGCCGATCCCCACACAGCCCAGCGCGATCGCCATCAATAATATACTGTTGACAATCGCATAATTGGTCTGTACCACCAACGCCATATAGGTGAGGAACACGGCCATCACCAAATGTTTGCCCGCAAAATCCATCTGATATTGCTTCTGTAAGCAGATCACGATAATCGCAATGCCAAAGATAAGCATGCACAGGTAGGTGAGATACGCATTCCGGTACACCGGATTCACCAACATCAGATAGCAGATCGCGCAGGATATCATGGATCCGATGTTGAACAGCAGGATCCCCTGCCCGTTCCATCTTCTGACATTGTTAAAAATCAGAACCGCCACAAACACGATACCGACAAACACCGGAAGCTTCAGCATCGGCAGCATGTGCCATGCCGTGTAAAATGCGACCGTGGCTGTCAGAAGCGCTTCGTAATACGTCTTCCAATAATTGATACACAAAACACTGAGCAAAATACCGATAAACAGCGGAATGGTGTACGTGTTCCGGTATTGTAGCAAAACCATACCGCACGCCAGCGTTGTGATCGCCACATCACTGATCCGCAACAGCAGATTGCTCTTGAAGGATAACAGTTTTGAGATCACCAACAGCACCAGCACGCAAAGATACATTTCCAGCGGCTTCTCAAAATTCAAATGAATGGCCAGAAGCGACAGATACCAGAAATACTGCGCAAACCATTTTTCCTCCCTCGTGCGCAGCCCCACAAACGGGATGAAACAGGACAACGTCACCAATGCGGACAGGAACAGTCTGTACATCCAATACTGCCCTTCCATCTCCCGGAGAAACGGCACCTGATACTCCGCCAAAAAGCCCAACAGAACCATATAGATAAAGGCACATACACTGTAGGTGATCAATATACCTGCATTGGATACAAGCCCTTTCTCCGGCGTTTTCCTTGCCTGCCAGCGCCCCTGTAGCACAAAGGTCAGCTGCATGAGCACAATCGCCGCCATCAAAAACAGTACATGATGCCATACGGTGTCAAAAGTGCGGGGCACACGCTCCGATATGTAGAGCCCGCCCATATACACCTCAATCGCAAACAGCGTGCTGATGGCCATATGCACAATATTCACCGCCGTATAAGCCCTCTTCATGGGCACCACCAGGCACATCACATTGGCCAGCAACCAGATCGCCGTCACCATGGCGAGCTCTATCGGCAGGAAACCACCGGCGCTGCTTTTCTCATGAAATACCTGCAACAGGCACAGATTCATCGCAAACATACCAATGAGCCGATAGGCCACCGCATCTCGTTTTCTGCTCAGCGCGACCACAAACAGGGTGATCACCACAGGAATGAGCAAACCGATCCACTCGTTAAAATTGTGCAGCACCAGATAATTGACCAGCGTGGAAATATATAGTCCCGTAATACCGATCGCGGAGATCGTCATCCCCAGACGCGGCCAGCGCTTATAGAGCACAAACTCTGCCAGCGCCATGATCACCGCACATGCCACATAGAGCAGGATGCCCTTCATCAGGCCTTCCATAAAATACATACCAAACAATACCATCGCCGTCAGGATGAATACACTGCCGACAATACTCAACACGGCGCCGCCTATCGCGAACTCTGCATTCCTCCTCGGCGTCCGGGGCGCGGGCGCCGGTTGCGCTGCCGGCTTCTGTACGGGTGTCTCCGCGGTCTGTGCTGCGGGCACTGCCGTCGACTGCATTGTCGCCTGCTGCATGGGTGTCTCCGCGGTCTGTGCTGTGGGCACTGCCGTCGACTGCATTGTCGCCTGCTGCATGGGTGCCTCCGCGGGCTGTGCTGTGGGCACTGCCATCGACTGGGCTGTCACAGGCTGGGGTGCTGCCTGCTGTGCCGCCATCTGCTGCATATTGCGCTGATAAACCTGGAACTGCTTCTCCAGATCTCCCCGCATCTGTTCAACCCGCATCTCCTCGCCGGACACGATATTCTGCATATAGTTCAGATATTCCGTAAAAGCGGGATCCCGCGAGATCTGCAGCAGCTGTGCAATCCGCATCTGCAGCAGCTTCATCCGATCCGGTGCGCCCTGTTCTGCCGACATGCCCTGCTCTGTCTGCATACCCTGCTCTGCCCGTTGTCTGTTTTGCTCCTCATCCAAATAATTAAAATACATCCTCTACCTCCGGCCCGTAAAGCCTGTCCTGAATCATGCACCGCAGCACATCCATGCCGATCCCCTTGCCGGCCGCCATATGGATACTGTTCCCGTTCTGCGCGACCCGCGGCAATGACTCCATGTTCTGCTTATCAGCTTTATTATACACGATCAGCTGCGGAATGTCTCCTATTTCCAATTCTTTCAATGTATCTGCCGTCACTTCCATCTGCATCCGGTAATCTTCATCAGAGATATCCACCACCTGCACCAACAGATCCGCATACCGCACCTCGTCCAGCGTAGACCGAAACGCCTTGATCAGTCCATGCGGCAGCTTGTGAATAAATCCGACTGTATCAGACAACAGGAACGGCCGCCCGTCTCCGACATCCACCCGTCGCACGCTGGTCTCCAGCGTCGCAAACAACATGTCTTTCTCAAACACCTGCTTGTTCCCGGGTCGTCCGCTGCCCTCCATCATCCGGTTCAGGATCGTGGATTTGCCGGCGTTGGTATAGCCCACCAAAGCCACCTGCGGGATATCGGATGTGTTGCGGCGCTTGCGCTGCGTCTGCCTGGATTTCTCCAGCACCGCAAGCTCCTTGCGCAGCCGCGCAAGTCTCTGCTCGATTCTGCGTCTGTCCAGCTCCAGCTGTTTCTCGCCGGATCCCTTATTACTCATACTGCCGCCGGTTCCGCCCTGTCTGCCCAGAGACGCGTGCGCGCCGACCAGCCGCGGCAGCATGTATTGCAACCTGGCCATCTCAACCTGCATCTTGGCCTCGTTCGTCCGCGCCCGGATCGCAAAAATATCCAAAATCAAGTTGGTGCGATCCAAAATCGGCCGTTCCAACGCATTGGTCAGATTGCGGATCTGGGAAGGTGACAGCGAATCATCGAACACAATCTTGTCTACCGCCTCCGTCTGCGCATAGTCCCGCAGCTCCTGCACCTTACCCGAACCAATATAGGACACCGGATTGACATGGGGCATCCGTTGGGTCAGTATCCCTGCCACGCGCAGCTCACACGCCTCCGCGAGCGCCTTCAATTCCATCATGGAACGATCAAACTCCCGCTCCTCACCGGTATCCACACCTACCAGTATAACCGTCTCTCTATCGTCCTGCATACACCTGTTTTCCAATCATTCCTGTACCGTTTCCAAGGTGAACCAAAAAGCGACGCCATCCGCCCGATTCTCCACGCCATACGTCTGATGCATGGATTCCTGAATCGCCTTCACAATGGATAAGCCGACGCCGTTCCCGCCGTACTCTCTGGTCCGCGCCTTGTCCACCTTATAAAATTTATCCCAGATACGGGGCAGGGACTCCTCCGGAATCGGCGCGCCGGTGTTGAACACCTCCACACGCACAAATCCGTCCTCATGCTGCATCCGCACCTCGATCCGCTTTGCACCTGCACAATGATTCAGCGCATTGCTGAAATAATTTGTAAACACCTCCTGGGTCTTGAACTCGTCCGCCCAGACATAAATCGGTGCGTGTTCTTCCACATCCACCTGAATCTCTTTCTGTGCCAGCACAAGAGAGGCTGACTGCACATAGTTGCGAATCAGCTCCACCAGATCAAAGCGCTCCATATTGATCACATCATTGCCGTATTCCAACTCATTGAGTGTCATCAAGCGCTGTACCATCTGATTCATTTTCGACGCCTCGTCCACGATGACCTCGCAGTAGAATGCTCTGCTCTCCTCGTCGTCATTGATCCCTTCCTGCAGTCCCTCTGCATATCCCTGGATCAATGCGATCGGCGTCTTTAACTCATGCGACACATTGGACAGAAACTCCTTGCGCATCTCGTCGGCCTGCTGTCTGCTCTCAATGTCCCGCTTCAGCTCATTGTTCGCCGTCTTCAGCTCGGATATCGTCTCCTCCAGCGAAGCCGACAGGCGATTGATATTATCTCCCAGCTGGTCGATCTCATCATACCCGTTCCAGCCCCTGTGTCTGCGCTGGTCGTATCTGGCATCAAAATTCAGATGTACCATCTCTTCCGAAATCTTACTCAACTGCGCAATCGGCTTGGTGATCCGGTACGACACCAGAAAGATCACGACACCGCCGATAAATGCAAGCACGCCGCCGACATAACCCATAAACCGATTCGCCAGCCCGGCATTCTCCCGGATACTATCCAACGGGGTCTGCATGATAAAGGAGATCCCCGAGGTCAGTCTGCCGTACATTTCCAGATATTCACCGCGTCCCTTACCGGTAATCTGAATCCGGTAATCCTCCCCCTGCTCCAGCACCTGCACCACCTGCTGTCCGTCATAGCCGAAAATATATCCGAACAGTTTTGCCTCCAGCTGTCTGCCGCCGTTCTGCGACACATAGCGAATCTGGGAGTCCACATCCACGACACAGATGGTGATATTGTCCTTTTCACAGACATCCTCCAACTCTTTGATAAACTTGTCCGTCTCGTAGCTGTCCTGCTCCGCCGCCGCCCGAATACTGTCATATGCCTCATGAATGGTATTCCGCTTGACCTCCAGATAATATTCCTCCAGAAAAAGGACATTGAATATCCCGCAGGCCAGAATCGCCAGCAACATCAGTGCGATGAATATGAGCGCGAACTGCACGCGAATCGAAACATGTCTCTTGCGCTCCGCCATCACGCATCCCCTTCGCTCATTTTATAACCGACGCCCCACACGGTATGGATCAGATCCCCTCTCGCGCCGAGCTTACTCCGCAGCTTTTTGACATGGGTATCAATGGTTCGCGCATCGCCGAAATAATCATAATCCCAGACATGATTCAGGATTTTCTCTCTGGAGAGTGCCCGCCCCGTATTCTCCATAAAATACACCAGCAGCTCAAACTCCTTGAAGCTCAAATCGACGTCTGCGCCGTCCACCGTCACACGATGCGCCTCCTTGTCCAGCTCCACGCCGCCGTACCGCAGAATCTCGTTGGTCTCTCCTTTTCTGCTGCGCCGCAGAAGCGCCTCCACTCTCGCCACCAGGATCTTCGGGCTGAACGGCTTGGTGATATATTCATCCACGCCCAGATCGAAGCCCTGCAGCTCATCCCGCTCATCCCCTTTGGCCGTCAGCAGGATGATCGGGATCTTGTCATTTTGCTCCCGTACCTCTTTGCAGACCTGCCAGCCGTCCAGCTTCGGCATCATCACATCCAGAATCAGCAGCGCGATGTCCTTCTTTTTGTAGAAAATATCCAGCGCCTGTTCTCCGTCCGCCGCCTCGATCACCTCATAACCGCTCTTCGTCAGGAAATCCGACACCAGCTTCCGCATCCTGCTCTCATCATCCACAACCAAAATTTTCAGCTTGTCCATAGTTTCCCTCTGTCCTGTAAACATATCCGCCGGTTCACTCACCGGTCAGCTGCAACTCTCTCTCCCTCTGCCGCACCGCGTTTTCCCGCTCTGTCAGCTGCTGTTCCCAGTTGGAATAGCGGTTGGTCAACGCCTTTTCATAGTTCAGGATATTCGGCTGATCCGCCTTGAGCGCTATGGCAAACATGGCGATCACCGCAACGATCAGCCCCGCATTAATGATGAGCGAGATCGGCAAAAGCGTACTGCGCTTCGGCTCCGGCTTCTTCTCCTGCACGCGGATCCGGTTCCTGGCCGGACTGGCCTGATCGCGGAACTCGCTGTCAAAGGTCACATACATGGGGATATCCGCTATCGAATCCTCCGCAATCCCCGGCTGTTTCTTCAGAAACTGCTGCAGATTCATGAGAAAATAGAACCCCACCGGCGTCTTGAACACCCGCTCCTCGATCACCTTATTGTAAAAGCGCAGAATCCCTTCCGGATTCTTGTAATCCAGCCGCGCCTCCAGGTATTCCACTTTATGCCGCTCATTCTCCGCGAGCGCCGCATCTTTCTCTGTGTAAAATCCGTATCCTTCCGCGGAATATCTGCTTATGTCTCCCAATGCCACCAACCGTCCTTCCTACAAGATCCGGCAAATGCCCCGCCCTTGTCTGCACCCTCTGCATCATGCAGCTGTATATCGAGTCTATTGTAGCCTGTTTTGGTTGAATTTACAATAGAAAAAAGACAAAGCCCACAGCCCAATGACCGTTTTGGCTTTGTCTTTGATGGAGTAGACGGGAGTCGAACCCGTGTCCAAAAGCCCATTCCCTGTACTTCTACTATCATAGTCAACTGTTCCCGGACTCTGCATCCACGTTCCCATCATGGCTGTCAATTGACGAACACACCACTCAGGTAGCTTCATTCTACGCCCATCTCACGCAAAGCTTAGTGAGAGTCGTTTCCCATATTCATGACGCCCGCGCCCCTCCGTATGGGTGCGGAGGACGGACGAGCCGTAAAGACGGCGTCACTTACCACCTAAATCCCTAAGGATTAAGCAGCAAATGCATACTGATTGTTATCAGCGTTTAATTTAGGTTTGCCATTTAACGCATTGCATGCGGATAGCTTCTCCAGCTGCAAGACCCCTGTCGAAACCTTTACTACCCCATATGAAATTATGTGATAAACCATATATCTCTATACAATTATATCGGTTCGTTTATTATAACAGTGAAGATTTTCTCTGTCAATGTTTTTCAAAAATGGAATGCGGCCAATGTACCGTTATCATCAACCTGTTTATGATGTCATCACAGTCTGAACTCCTTGAATAACTTTCTCTGGAACGCTGCATCTGCTACCGCCCTTTTCAAATCTTCCATCCGGTTATTTTCAAGCAGTAGAGCATGCAAATGATTCACTTTGTCCGTACCACGTTTCTCACCGCGTTTTTCACCGCGTTTTTCGCCCTCACTAACCATCTCATCAATCGCAACACACATACTATAATCTCCCTCCTGTTCTTGTCTACTCTGTCTTTTCCCGCTCTGCTTCCCTTTTTCCACATGCTCCAGCAACTTCGGCATATCCGCCAGCTCAGCGATTGCCCTGCTTGTGTCCGGATCTATGTGGTCGAATTCTCCGCCAGCCCGATATCATCCGCACATGTCTCTTATACTCCGCATTACTGTTTTGATCATTGGGTCATCATGTACTTCTCTGCCGCATCCTGTGACAACATATAGTTTCCCATGATACTTTCTTTGATACTCTCTTCTGCTTGTCCCAAGCCGCGCAGGATACGAACAGTTACACAGATTCCTTCCTTGATTCCTTCCTCAAGCCCTTCTTGCCTGCTCTGCTCCAACTCCGGTTTCATGATCTCTCTCAACGCCTGACACATTTGCTCATCCTCCTATGACTCATTTTGATTTTCATAGTCCAAATTCTCGAAATAACTTTCTCTGGAACGCTACATCCACTACCGCCCTTTTTAAGTCTTCCATCCGATTATTTTCAAGTAATAACGCATTTAACCGATTCACCTTGTCCGTACCGAGTTGTTCACCGCGCTTTTCACCACGTTTCTCACCTTCCTGCACCATCTCATCAATCGCAACACACATACTATAATCTCCCTCCTGCTCTTGTCTACTCTGTCTTTTCCTGCTCTGCTCCCCTTTTTCCACATGCTCCAGCAACTTCGGCATATCCGCCAGCTCAGCAATTGCCCTGCTTGTGTCCGGATCTATGTGGTCGAATTCTCCGCTGTTTTTCAATTGTTCCATTTGGTTTCGGTCGCCGCGGGCCGCCAGCACGCGCAGCAGCAATCCCAACTGGGTATTGCAGTTCTCCGCCAGCCCGATATCATCCGCACACACCAGATGCATGTGGTAGTCATTGAATGCCGCCGGATAGTCCCCCAAATCCATCATGTCCTTCAAGCTTCTCGGGCCGCTCCACGGCTCTTGTGGATCTCCCTGATCTGTCTCTTATACTCCGCATAATCGTATCCCATGATCCGCCACGGCATCTCGTAGTCGATATTGTCCTGGTTCTCAATCGCCAGAACGACAAAGCGCGTCCCGTTCGGAAGCCGCTTTATGATATCTCTGTACTGCGCGCTCTTTTCATTTCCCCGGACTCTGCTGTCCGCCTCCATAAGCTTCTTGCTGTCTACTACCTGCCTTCCACCAAAAAGCTTTGCATTAAACAGATCCGCAAAGTATTTTGGCTGCGACAGATATTCATACGCTGCCACATCGTGTTTCCCCATAAACCTCCCGCTTGTTACTGGAGAACCTACGGGTAAATGCAAGTACTGCCGGAGCAAACCGATATGAAACCGATGCATGCCTGCTCTTTGCCCGCCTTCTCCACACATTCCTTATTCATTTTTCTTCAAAGTGAAATAAAAGGCGAACCGCCAGATATGCACCTGAAATTCTATAGTGATAACATAGTATTGTTTTTGCATTTTGTCAATATCTGTTTGCAAATTTTCATATCAAAAATAATTTTGTATCATTGTGGGATAAAAAGAGGGTGTCCCATAAGTCCTGAAATGACTTGCTACTGCCTTCTGCCAAGCTGAACGTATAAGATTGCTTCCCCCCGTAAACAGCAGGCGTAAGCCATACGTCTTGGGAACTGGAATAGTTCTCCCCTACCTTCATTCCCGGCAGCTTCCATTCTGTTTTAGCTACTCCAAATGCTACATTGTCCTGAAATTCAAACAAAGCATCTTTAATACGATTTCCATTCACATCCACAAGTGTATAGCCACTATTATATCCCGTTTCTTCATACGTCAAATACTTCCAATAGTATCCCGCATCCTTGTAATTGGTCAACACGGTCTTTTCGTTCAACTGTAAACAATTCACGTTATTTACCCACGGAGAACCGCTCAGCTTCAGCTTTCCCTCCTGTTTTCTCAGATTGAATCCTGCTCCATATACTGCATCTGCATTTCCTGATGCAGTCAGCTGTATGTCTCCGCTGCCATACAGGTTAAGATTGCCGACTGCTTTTCCATTGCCGCCGGACGCCTCAATTGTGATGGTACCCGTAGCCGTTTCCACTTCAGTCAGTATATCCACACCAATACATCTCTGCCCATCCCCGCTCTGTACGTTAACCTTAAGATTGGCATCATTTTCAACAGTTACAAAATCTGCACCTGTCACGCCATAGTTTGCTGACGTTCCGTACAAATCAAGCGTGCCGCTCTTTACATAAAAATCCCCCTGTAACAAGTACGCATCTCTGTCGGTATAGTCTGCCTTCACCTTCAGTAGATCATCTTTACTTTCGTCATTACTGTCTGCTCTCTCGAAAGTAACCACATGGTAGCTATCATCATAGGCGCAGATACCGTACTCATTCGTACTACCCTCATTCATCGTCAGAATATTGATCCCCTTCAGACGAATCGTCAGATCCACGCCCGTCTCGATATAGCTTCCGTTGAAGCCGTCGAGCGTCAACGTATTGCTCTCCTCATCATAGCTCCAGCCGTCACCCGTTGCTCCGTCTGTGACCGGCGTGTTCGAGCCTGAGCCGTCCGCTTTGTCGTTGATGTAGATCGCTCCTGCAGCCTTTGCCTTCGCCGCGCCGCCGAACACGCCCGCCAGCGTCTCGGGCATCAGCGTCACGATCATCGCCGCGCACAGCACGAGGCTTAAGAACCGCCGCAGTTGCCGTTCCATCCCTTGTTTTGTTCCTTTCATTTTTCTTCTCCTTTCATTGGTTCATCTATTACAAACGCTTCCGCGTATTATTTTCCGGATATGTCATACACTGGCGTCTGGTAGAATGCTACGTTCCATTGAAAATTTCCGGCATAAATATCAAGACACAAAAAGGGTGCAACTCCCCGCTTCAAGCAAAAGGAGTTACACCCTGATGAATATTCCGGCATGAAAAAAAAGGACCGTTTTATCTACGTCCCGCAGATGATATTTGCCACATATATACATCGCTACTCTGTATGATCATGTCTGTCAATCCTCTTTCTATATTTTTCATGTTCCGGCTACACGATTTCCGGTATCTCTGTCTATTCTTTATTCTCATAACAGAAAATGCGGAATTCCATAATTGAAAAGGAATACCGCATTTTACCGGGAAAGCTGAAAATGGGACTCGAACCCACGACCCCTTCATTACGAGTGAAGTGCTCTACCAACTGAGCTATTTCAGCATTATGGACGCGCTGCATGCGCAACCAACATGTTATATTATATATGCAGCGCGTTATTTTTGCAATACCTTTTTTTAATTTCTGCTGTTTTTCTGCTGTTTCTGCCGGCTTATGTTTCTTTTAGCGGCAGTTATTCGGCTTTCTCACTTTTCAGGTGCACATCCAGCTGATGGAACGGGATCTCGATCCCCGCCGCATCCAGCGCATACTTGCAGTTCTCTGTAATGCGCCATTTGCCGTGCCAGAAATCAGCGTTGGCGAAAAAGCAGCGCACATGCAGCACAATGCCGGATTCGCCGAGCTCATCCACAAAGACAAGCATGTCCTTGTCCTTCATGACATGTTCATCCTCTTTGAGCATGTTCAGCAAAGCTTCTTTTGCCTTTTTGATGTCGGCCTGATAAGAGATGCTCACCGGTATATCCACCATTCTGCAGCGTCTGGCCGTCATGTTCACGATATTGTGATTGGCCAGATTGCCGTTGGGTAAGATCACCTCTTTGTTGTCGTACGTCACCAGCTTGGTATAGAAGATCTGGATCTCCGTCACCGTGCCCTCCTTGGCGGAGGTGCCTTCTACGATGTAGTCCCCCACCGTGAACGGTTTCAGCAACAGGATCAGGATACCGCCCGCCAGATTGGACAGGCTCCCCTGTACCGCCAGGCCGAGCGCAACGCCGGCACTGCCGAGGATCGCGACAATGCTCGCCGCGTCCACGCCGAAGGAGGCTGCGATCATCAGGATCAGCACCACATAAAGCGACGCCTTCAGGAAGGAGTCCACGAACTGCGTCACGCCCTTGTCCGCTCTGGCTTTCTCCATTCCCTTCTGCGTGACGCGGCGCACGAACTTGATCACCTGTCCGCCGATCAGAAAGCAAATGATCGCAAACAGGATCCGTCCGCCCAGATTGATCGCCTGATCCCCTAACTTCTGCAGCATGGACTCCATAAATACCATATTCAGATTCGTCAAATTCTGTCCGATATTCGTCATTGCTTACTCCGTGGTCTTCTTTTTGGCAGTTTTCTTCACCGGCGTCTTCTTGAGCGGTGTAAGCCTGCGGATACGCTCCTCGATCACCTTCACCAGCTCCTCCTCGGTATAGGGATCAAATCGCAGAATACTCAAAGACTGCGGTGCCAGCTTCACGGTGATGGACTGCCTTCTGTTGTCCCACTCCGTGTCGGTGGCTGCCTTGATCCGGCTGTTGACCACACCGCTTCCTCCATACTTTTTGTCATCCGTATTCAGGATCTCTTTGTATTTTCCCTCATAGGGAACGCCGGTTGTAATCTCCTGCTCAATACCGGAGAAATTCGCCACCACAAGCAGCAGATCCTCCGGCTCACCGTTCTTGCGCAGATAGGACAGATAGCAGTCGTTTGCCGAAATATTGTTGATCCATTCGAAGCCTTCCGCCTGATCGTCCAGCTGATACAGCGCGGGATAGGTGTGGTACATGTGATTCAGATCCTTCACCAGCTCTGCGACGCCGGCGTGCTCCGGAACCTGCAGCAGCTCCCACTCCACCTGTCTGGATTCATTCCACTCGTCAAACTCTCCGAAATCCTGTCCCATAAACAGCATCTTTTTGCCGGGATGCGTCATCATATAACCGTAGGTCAGGCGCAGCGCCGCAAATTTACTCTCCCGCTCGCCGGGCATCTTCCCGATCAGTGTCGCCTTGCCGTGCACCACCTCGTCATGGGAGAACACGAGCATAAATCTCTCACTGTACGCATAGATCATGCTGAAGGTCAGTTCTCCGTGATGATGGCTTCTGAAATACGGATCGTATTTGATATAATCCAGATAGTCATTCATGAAGCCCATATTCCACTTCAGATCAAAGCCGAGGCCATCCTCCTCCAGCGCGCCGGTCACCTTCGGGAACGCAGTGCTCTCCTCCGCGATGGTGAGTACCCCGGGATTGCGCTTTTTCATGATCGAATTCAGATGCTTGATCATTTCGATGGCTTCCAGATTCTCCCTGCCGCCATACATATTGGGGATCCACTCGCCGTCATTTCTGCCGTAGTCCAGATACAGCATGCTCGCCACGGCATCCATGCGAATCCCGTCCGCGTGGAATTTCTCCACCCAGAAAAGCGCATTGGCGATCAAGTAATTGCTCACCTCCGGACGTCCGTAGTTGAAGATCAATGTGCCCCAATGGGGATGCACACCCTTTCTGGGATCCAGATGCTCATACAGGCAGGTGCCGTCGAAATTCGCCAGACCATACGCGTCCTTCGGGAAATGCGCAGGCACCCAGTCTAAGATCACGCCGATTCCCGCCTTGTGCAGCTCATTGACAAAATACATGAAATCCTCCGGCGAACCGTAGCGGGCCGTCGGCGCATAATATCCGATCACCTGATAGCCCCAGGACGCATCGTACGGATGCTCCATCACCGGCATCAGCTCCACGTGGGTATACTGCATTTTCTTGACATACTCGATCACCTTGGGCGCGATCTCACGATAGTTCGCAAATGCCTTGCCCTTCTTCGGCGCGGTAAAGGAGCCGAGATACAGCTCGTACACGCTCATCGGCGCATTGCCTGTCTGGAATGCGCTCCGCTTTTTGATAAAATCCGCATCCTCCCAGGCAAATCCCCCCAGATCAGCGACCACAGACGCCGTATCCGGACGCAGCTGTGCCGCATTTCCGTAAGGATCCGCCTTCATGTAAGTGATGCCGCCCTTCAGCTTCAGCTCAAACTTGTAGGCGTCGCCCACTTTGATGCCCGGAATAAACAATTCAAAAATACCGGAGCCCCACAATCTGCGCATCTGATGAACCCGTCCATCCCATGCATTGAAATCTCCTACCACGCTGATCCGCATGGCCGCAGGCGCCCATATCGCAAACAGCACGCCCTGCTGACCGTCCAGCTCCATGGGATGCGCGCCCAGCTTCTCATAGACCGTATAGTGAATCCCGTTTTGGAATTTCTCAATGTCCTCCCCCGTCAGCACCGGATCAAAGCGGTACGGATCACCGAATTCCTTCTCGGAACCGTCCTCATATTCTACCACATACGTGTAGTCCGGCAGACTCTTCGCGGGAATCAGCGCGGCAAAATAGCCATCCTCGTCCGCCATCTCCATCGCATAATCCTTTTTCCAGAAATCCTCCTGCGGAGCGCCCTTGCCGGTTCCCTTCCAGGCGATCGTCACGTATCTGGCTTCCGGGAAAAAGGCCTGCACCAGCATCTGGGAACCCTGCTTATGCGGCCCCAGCAGTTCATGCGGGTTGTCACTCTCCGTGTAGATGATCTCCTCGATCTGAGGCCAGTTCATCAGTTTGTACAGTTTCTTTGTCATATGAGATTTCCTCTTTTCGTTTCTATTTTTTATAGTTCATGCAGGAACAAGCCGCTGCGCAGCTTCGGCTCAAACCAAGTGGATTTCGGCGGCATCAGGCGGTTTGCATCCGCCACCGCAAACAGCTCCGCAATGGAGGTAGGATACATGGAAAACGCCACGCGCATCTTAGACGCATCACCCTCCGGCAAACCGGTGCATCTGCGCTCCAACTCGCTCAAGCCCCGTATGCCTCCCACAAAATCAATGCGCTTGTCCGTCTTCGGATCGCCGATCCCCAGAATCGGCTGCAACAGGTGCTCCTGCAAAATCGAGACATCCAATCCGTCCACTGCATCAGCGCTGCAGATCTCCGGTTTGGCCTGCAGACGATACCAGACGCCATCCAGATACATCCCGAACTCGCCCTTCTGCGTGGGCGCATACCCCTTGCCCTGTACCGCATCCGTCTGTCTGCTCACTGTAAATTTCTCCTGCACCTTGTCGATAAACTGTTCCGCCGTCAGACCGTTTAAGTCCTTCACAACGCGGTTGTAGTCCAGAATCTTGAGCTCCTCATCCGGAAAGAGCACCGACAGGAAATAATTGAATTCCTCATCCCCCGTGTAGTCCGGGTGCTCCGCCCGCCGTTTCAGGCCAACCTTCACCGCGGAAGCACAGCGATGATGTCCGTCCGCGATATAAATCTCGGAGATGGTTCCGAAGGTTTCTTCGACTGTACGGATATCCTCCGCATCTCCCACAACCCACACGCGGTGCCCGATGCCGTCTTCCGAGACGAAATCATACAGCGGCTCCTGTCTCTTGACTTTGCCGGTTAACTCCTGTAATACCGCATTGGATCGATATGCCAGAAAGATGGGCCCGGTCTGCATATTGCAGACATCCACGTGATTGATGCGGTCCTGTTCCTTATCCGCTCTGGTATTTTCATGCTTTTTGATCACATTATTCTGATAGTCATCGATGGACGCGCAAGCTACAATACCGGTCTGGCTTCTGCCATCCATCGTCTGCTCATACAGGTAATAACAGGCTTTTTCCTCCTGTATGAAAGCGCCCTTTTCGATTCGCTCCCGAATCATATCCCGCGCCTTCGCATAAACCTCCGGCGCATAGGTGGACACCTCCGGTCCGAACTGTGTCTCTGCTCTGTCAATCGCCAGAAATGAATCCGGATTCTGCTGCACCACTGCACATGCCTCCGCCCTGTTGTACACATCATAGGGGAGCGCAGCGATTTTGGACTCCATCCCTTTGGTCGGTCTGTACGCCCGAAACGGTCTGATAACTGCCATTTTTGTTCCTTTCTGCCATACGATTCCCGTGCGGCAATCCATTTTTCTATACAAAAAACAAATTTCTCTTTATACATTTTACCAAAAAAAACTATACATAACAAGCGTCAGGTGCTAAAATATTTTAAGAGTTTCAGAGATCATATATAAAAACAGGATTTGAAATATATCAAATCCTGTAACCATAAGGAGAATATAACATGACAGACGAAAACAGAGCAATATTAAAACGAATTAATGATTATGGTGAAAAGGTGATGGGGGACATCGATCCGCAGAAGGTGCATGTTTCCGAGCAATTGGAGAAGCTACGCCCGATCTTCCAGGAGATCGCCGATGAGAAAAAGATGTCTCTGCAGGATGTGTTTATCCTCTACATGGATATTCAAAGTGAGGCAACCTGCGCCACCGAGGCCAAGCTGCAGGACGATCTGAAGGATTTGAACGAGGGCGGGGATATGCCGCTGCTGTATCACTAAACGCACACAAGTTTCGATATGGCGACATACACAAACGATTATTCGGATGCGCAGGGCGCTCCGCTGAGCCCAAAGCATAAAACCTCGGAACCATTGGCTTCCGAGGTTTTATTGGTCTCAGTTTCGCTGCGCAAAACTCATAATCTTTTTTGTGTATGTCGCCATATCTTACGTTGAAGCCATACTTCGCATACGGCGTTTCGCAAACGCCTAAATAGTATATATAAACTGAGGAAAGCCTTACGGACACAGGTAACCATGTTTCATAAGGCTTTTAGATTTTAATAAATAGTATCGAATTGGGCATATTGTATATTCCATAAGCAGGCACTAGCGAGCCGTCGGTACTTAGGTGCCGTACTTTGGCACCTTATGTACCGCTACGAGCGAGGTTGTAGCGAGAGCGTGCCTGCGATGGTATATACAATGTG
>JAFVAO010000044.1 GCA_017480445.1 Lachnospiraceae bacterium | reverse complement strand
TTTACATGCAGCGCAAGCGTGCCTGCGATGGCATATACAATGTACACAATGACGCTTATACAGTAGCTGTGTTTCACAATTATCTTATACTATACCCTATATAGGCTAAATTTGCAATGTTTTTTCGTCAGCCCTTTTTCTTATAATTTGCCGCTGCGGCCTGAAAGCTGGCAAAGAGATTCCCCTGATTGTTCATTTGCTTGATGATATTGGTTCGTCTCGCCACAAAATCACTCAACTTTCCCATGTATTCCGCCGAAGTGATCTGCCCCTCCGCGACCTGGGAAAGGCCCTTCTCCCAGCTGGCGGTAAGCGCCGGATTCAAAAGCGGCCGGATCGCCGATGCCACCACATCATAGATCATTTCCCCCATCAGGGTCGGCGTGAGCACCTGGGTCTTTTTATTCAACGACAAGTACTCGATATTGACCAGCTTTTTGAGGATCTCTGCCCGCGTCGCGCTGGTGCCGATGCCGCTTCCCTTGATCTGGGCGCGCAGCTCCTCATCCTCGATAAACTGTCCTGCATTCTCCATGGTGAGAATGATACTGCCCGAGGTGTAACGCTTGGGCGGCGAAGTCTCGCCCTCCTTGACTTCATACTGCTTTGGCTGCAGCACATCGCCTTTTTTAAGCTTCATCAAAAGCGAGGTGAGTTCCGCATCACACTTTTCCTCGGTCTCCTCTGATTCATTCTGTCCGCCTTCTGCGTCTGTCTGCGCATCCGCCTTGGCGCCGGAAGGGTCTGCATTCTGCGGACTGTTTTTGCGGAACGAATACTGCATCACCTTGCGATAACCTTCCTCCGCAAGCACCTTAAAATTAGCAAAAAAGGATTCCGATTTCACCTGTATGCCAAGCGCGAATTTCTGGTAGACCGCCGGCGGATAAAAAATACTCAAAAACCGACGCACAATGATCTCATACACCTTGACCGAAGTGGGCGGCAGTCCGCCTAAATTGTTCAGTCCCTGGCCCGTCGGTATGATGGCGTAGTGGTCCGTGATCTGCTTATCATTGACATAGCGTGTTTTGGCGATCTGCTTGTAATTGCCCTGCTCCAAAATCTCCGCCGCAAACATGCCCGCCGGCGCATAGGCCCGCAATCCGCCGAGATTTTTGTGAATCTCCTTTGCCACCGCCGTAGACAGAACTCTGGCATCCGTACGCGGATAGGTGACCATCTTGCGCTCGTACAGCTCCTGCACGATCCGCAGCGTCTCATCGGGGCTGATCTTAAAGAGCTTGGAGCACTCGTTTTGCAGCTCTGCCAGATTATACAAAAGCGGCGGATTCTTGCTTTCCTTCTTGCGTTCAATGCTGTTTACCACCGGCGTCAAACCATCCTCCGCCGACACATAGGCGATCAGTTGCTCCGCATCCTCGCGCTTCTTGAATCCATTCTCCTTATAAAGCGCCGGAGATGCAAAATAACGGGAGCCCTCCACCGCCTTCCATTCCGCCGAAACGCTCTTGTTCTCCAGTCCGAACTCCCCGACGACGCGATAAAACGGTGTTTTCACAAAGGATCGGATCTCCCGCTCTCTGTCGACGATCATGCCGAGCACGCAGGTCATCACGCGTCCGACGGAGATCACCGCCCGCTCGCGCTTCAGATAATCCTTCACTGCCCGTCCGTATTTCAGAGTGAGCGCCCGGGAAAAATTGATTCCCATCAGGTAGTCTTCCTTGGCGCGCAGATATGCGGCATCACTCAGACTGTCATACGCGGAGAGATCCTTGGCCTCCCGGATGCCGCGCAGGATCTCCTCCTCCGTCTGGGAATCGATCCACACCCGCAATCTCTTTTTGCCGGTCACACCGCTCATTTGTTCCACCAGACGATAGATATACTCTCCCTCGCGTCCGGAGTCGGTGCAGACATAGATCGTCTCCACATCCGCCCGCGTGAGCAGCCCGCTCACAATGCGATACTGCTTTGCGGCGCTCTCAATCACTTCATAGCGGAACTCCTCCGGAATAAACGGAATGGTATCAAAGCTCCAGCGACGATATTTTTCATCGTAGACCTCCGGATAACTCATGGTGACCAGATGTCCCACACACCAGGTCACGATGACCTCTTCTCCTTCCAGATAGCCGTCATATTTGCGCATATTTACTTTTAAAGCGTTGGCAAATTCTCTTGCAACGCTGGGTTTTTCTGCAATAAATAATTTTTTACTCATAGGATCAAATCTCTCGATAAGTCTCTCTCAAAAACTCCTGAAACGCATCCGCAACAAACAGCTCATAAAACTGTGCCGGCGCTATGCTCTCCAGGAAGCTCAGATGAGGAAAGATAAAATAGAAATAAAAACGTATATGCGATTTGGCTATACGATAAATTCCCGCACCGGTCTTTTCCACCAGATCAATCTCCATCAGATTCTTCAGATATACGCTGATCTTGGCTCTGGAAAAACCGGTACAGTGATACATGTCGTTTAATTTGTTGTTGCCTGCAGCCATAGTACAGAGAATGGTATTGTACACAGCCGGCTCCCGCAGCTCCTCCGCCAGATAGGAGGACATCTCATGAAACAGCGCGCTGTTCTTGTCCAACAGCCGGCTGATCACGTTGTCAACAGCCGAACGCTCTGCATCCAACCGCATCCAGAGTCCCGGCACGCCGCCCAAAATAGCGTACAGCATCACGCTGTCCGCCTCGTCAAAGGTCGGAAAAAGAATGCGCATCGAGCTGAAATCCAACTCACGAATCTTCAAGATACCGGCGAGCTGCACGGCACCGCTGCCGATACGGCGCACCATATGATTTTCCACCCAGCCGGTTGCAGCCGTGGACAAAATGACGAGAACCTCCTCGCCGCAGGTATGCACAAACGTAAGCAATTGGGTAAAAAACGTTTCATCCGATTTGATCAAATGGTGGAATTCATCAATGATCAATACCTTTTTCCCTGCGCTGCCCTGTGGCAGCATAGCCAGAAGCAATGTCCCGTAGGACACCTCCTGCGCCGGAGTGGAAAGCTGCAGCTGCAGTTCTCTGCCCCACTGTGCCCTTTGCTCACGGTCGGAGCAGGATCTCGCCATGTAATATGCACAAGTCTTCTCCTCGGCAAATGCATTCAGCAATGCCGTCTTACCGACACCTCGCTGTCCGTACACGACCAGCACACGGTTGTCGGCTGCTGCATAATGCTGCGTAAAAAAATCCAGTTCCTGCCCGCGTCCCACAAAAGACATGTATTTCTCCTTATAAACTCATTTGTAATGAAAAGCACTTTTATAACTATAAGCTTTTTTCCAAGATTGCCTCGATGCTCTCCGGCGGCTGCGGTCTTCCGAGCAGATAGCCCTGAATCATATCACAACCGATGGATTTCAGATAATCAAACTGATCTTCTTCCTCAACGCCCTCCGCGATGGATTGAATCCCGAGGGATTTTACCATGTTCAGAATGGACTGGGTGATGATCTTGGTCGTATCATCCGTCAGGATGGTATCCACGAAGCTCTTGTCAATCTTCAGTGTATCAATCGGCAGCTTCTTCAGATAGGACAGCGAAGAATAGCCGGTGCCGAAGTCGTCTAACGATACCCGTATACCATGCTCACGCAGCGTGACCAGCTTGTCTACCACTTTCTCATAGTCGTCGATGAGGATACTCTCCGTCACCTCGATCTCGACCTCGCCGGGCTCCACATGATATTTGTCAATGATCCCCAGCATGATGTCCACAAAATCATCCTGACTGCACTGCATGGAAGATATATTGATTGTCACGATAAACGGCTTCTTGTACTTTTGGCGCCATTCGGAATAAATCCGCACACTCTCCTCCGCAACCCAGTTGCCGATGGGCACAATGCAACCGTTCCGCTCTGCAATCGGAATGAACACGCCGGGACTGATCATGTGTCCGTCCTTGTCCTTCCATCTGATCAGTGCCTCCAGACCACGCATCTTGCGGTTCTCCGCATAAAACTGCGGCTGAAAATGCAGCGTAAAATTGTGGTTGAAGGTTGCTTCCTTCACCTTGTTATCCAACTCCACATCCTGCAGGAAATCGTGCAGCACGGGCGTGTTGAAATACTCGATCCGGTTCTTGCCCTTGGTCTTGCAACGGAACATGACGATCTCCGCGCTGTTCATCAGCTCCAGTGCGGATTTGGCCGCCTCCGGATATTCCGCGACACCGATGCTGACCGTGATCTTGGCGCTATGTTCGCCAAATACAAACGGCTCTCTTGCGCGCTCCTGAATCGCCTGATGTACGCCCTCCGGACTGTGTTTCCCGGAGGGGTTATACAGTGCGACACAATACACATCGTCATGCAAATGTGCAACCATCGTATCCTGCCCGGAAAAGCCCTTCAAAAATTCTGCGTATGCTTGAATCAGCTCGTCTCCCGCTTCCTTGCCGATGCCCTCATTGATCTTCTTAAAGTCGTCAATATCTATGATCATGACACTGACAGGAACCTGCTCCGCCTCTGCACGACTGATATAGCCACCTAAGAGACTGACGAAATGATTCCTGCTGTATAGTCCTGTCATGGAATCATAGCGCGCCATATAGGAAAGCTCATCGTTCTGCCGTTTGAGCATGGTCGTATTCTCCACCACGATCAGTTTATCCCGCGGCGTTCCGAAACCGTCGTAATCCACCGTTGTGCGGAAGGAATACCACCGTTTGCCATCCTTGTGTTTGCACTCCATCGCAGAGATGCCGTTGCCTGTCTTCTCAAGGAACAATACATCCCGCAGGGGACCCGCATAGTCCTCCTCCATCTCATCAATCACCCGATTGACGTCATGCATATTGCGGATATCAAAATCAAAAAGCTCCTTCCATCTGCCGACGGTCACAATCTGATTTTTCTCAAAGGAATAGTACAAATATGCGCAACTGGAAGCCTCGCAGATCATGGTGTACATCTTTTCCCGTGTGCTCAGCTTCTGATTGATCGCCATCAATAAATCCAGTTGATAGTGTACCTGATTCATATTTCCTCGCTATCTGCCGCGGAAACGGCATCCCAAATTACTTTTTGGTGATATATCCCTGTGCCTTCAAAAGCTCTGCGCAAAGCACCGCACCGCCCGCAGCGCCGCGCACGGTATTGTGGGAAAGGCCCACAAATTTCCAGTCATATACCGTGTCCTCACGCAGACGTCCCACGCTGACACCCATACCGTTCTCGTAGTTGACATCCAGTGCAACCTGCGGTCTGTTGTCCTCCTCGAGATACTGGATAAACTGCTTGGGCGCGCTGGGAAGTCCCAGTCTCTGCGGTTCGCCGGAGAAATGCACCAGCTTGTCGATCAGCTGCTCCTTGGTCGGTTTCTGTCTGAATTTTACAAATACCGCTGCAGTATGTCCGTTGAGCACGGGTACGCGGATACACTGGCAGGTGATCACAGGGCTCTCCGCCGGCTTGATCACGCCGTCCTCAATCTTGCCCCAGATACGCAGCGGCTCCTTCTCACTCTTTTCTTCCTCGCCGCCGATGTAGGGAATGATGTTGCCCACCATCTCCGGCCAGTCCTTGAAGGTCTTGCCCGCACCGGAGATCGCCTGATACGTGGTGGCAACCACCTCGTAGGGCTCAAACTCCTTCCACGCGGTCAGCACAGGCGCATAACTCTGAATCGAGCAGTTGGGCTTCACTGCCACGAAGCCTCTCGTGGTACCCAGTCTCTTCTTCTGGAACTCAATCACCTGCATATGCTCCGGATTGATCTCCGGCACTACCATGGGTACATCCGGCGTCCAGCGGTGTGCGCTGTTGTTGGAGACCACCGGTGTCTCCGCCTTCGCATAGGCTTCCTCGATCTGCTTGATCTCGTCCTTCGTCATATTGACTGCGCTGAATACAAAGTCAACTTCGGCAGCAACCTTCTCCACCTCATTGACATTCATCACTACGATTTTCTTGACAGCCTCCGGCATGGGCGTATCCATCTTCCAATGATCGCCGACAGCCTCCTCATAGGTTTTGCCGGCCGAGCGCTCGCTCGCCGCAATGGTCGTCACCTCAAACCAGGGATGATTCTCCAACAGCGAAATAAACCGCTGTCCGACCATACCTGTTCCACCCAAAATACCAACCTTCAACTTTTCACTCATTTCTCTATCCTCCGTCATTTCACTTTTTCCCACCATACATTCTCTGCGTGATCCCCGAAAAAACAACATCTTTTACATTCCTACCGGACAAGATACGCCTTGTGCAAGGCAATCACCTTCCGCATTGCATCCGGTCCCGGTGCGCCGATGGTCAACCGCTTTTCCACGCAGGTCTTCAGCGAGATCGCATCGTAGATATCGGCCTCAAACCGATCACTGATCGATTGCAGCTGCTCCAGACTTAACGCATCAATGGACGTGTTCTGCTCGATGCAATACAACACCAGCCGTCCGATGATCCCATGGGCATCCCGGAAAGGAACGCCTTTGCCCACCAGATAATCCGCTGCGTCCGTGGCGTTGGTAAAACCATTCATGGCACTCTTCGCCATGCGGTCTGTCCGGAACTTCATAGTGGCAAGCATCCCCGTGAAGAGTGTGATGCAATCCTTCACGGTATCCATGGCGTCAAACGCCATCTCTTTATCCTCCTGCATATCCTTGTTGTATGCAAGCGGGATTCCCTTCATGGTAGTCAGCAGACTCATCAACGCGCCGTAGACACGTCCGGTCTTGCCTCTGACAAGCTCGGCGATATCCGGATTCTTCTTCTGCGGCATGATGCTGCTTCCCGTGGAATACGCGTCATCAATCTCCACAAACTGGTACTCATTGGAGTTCCAGATGATGATCTCCTCCGAAAATCTGCTCAGATGCATCATCACCGTGGAGAGCGCCGCCAGAAATTCAATCAGATAATCTCTGTCGGATACCGAATCCATACTGTTCAAAGTCGGTCCGTAAAAATCAAGCAATTGTGCCGTAAGCTCTCTGTCGAGCGGGTAGGTCGTCCCTGCTAACGCGCCGGCTCCGAGCGGACAATAATTCATGCGCTCGTAAATATCTTTCATCCGCTGCCTGTCCCGCTTGAACATCTCAAAATACGCACCGTAGTGATGGGCCAATGTGATGGGCTGGGCTTTCTGCAGATGTGTGAACCCCGGCATATACGTCTCCAGATTCTCTTCCATCGTCTGTAAAATCACCTGCAAAAGTTCCTTCAAAAGTGCGTCCACCGCAAGAATCTGCTCTCTGGTGTACAGACGCATATCCAGCGCCACCTGATCGTTCCGGCTCCTCCCTGTGTGCAGCTTCTTGCCTGCATCACCGATGCGGTCGATCAGATTCGCCTCCACAAAGCTGTGAATATCCTCGTAGCGGCTGTCGATCACGATTTTCCCGCGCTCAATGTCCTCACGGATTCCACGCAGACCATCCAGAATCTTCTGCGTCTCCTCCTCCGTGAGAATCCCCTGTCTGCCGAGCATGGTTGCGTGTGCAATACTGCCCTCAATATCCTGACGGTACAGCCGTTTATCAAAATCAATGGAGGCATTGAACGCATATACCTGCGCGTCCGTCTCCTTGGTAAAACGGCCACCCCACAATTGTGCCATATTGTTCTCCTTATCCATCGTCTTTTGGGAAAAAACATACCCCCAAATTAAACTTCATTTTAACATAAAACGACTGTGATTGCAACCCACAGGGCACACCTTTTGTCGAACGCTTCATACAATAAAGCAAACCATTATTTTATGCGTAGAAAGGTCGGTATATGACAACTCCATCTTTGCTGAAGCTGCGAAATATCAGCTATTCCTACCACACCTTACACGGAGAAACCAAGGTGTTAGACGCGCTTTCCCTCGAGATCAGGGAAGGTGAATTTGTCGCGATCGTAGGTCCAAGCGGCTGCGGGAAATCCACGCTGTTATCCATCATAGCCGGTCTGCTGAAACCCGAGGACGGTACCATCGTTGTAAATAATCCGGACGGCAGTCTGCGCTACCCACGCATCGGCTACATGCTGCAGCGGGATCACCTCTTTGAATGGCGCAGCGTCTATCAGAATGTCATTTTAGGGCTGGAAATTCAGCATATGCTGACGCCGGACCGACTGGAAAAGGTCGATCAAATGCTTTCCGATTACGGTCTGGCCAATTTTAAAGAGAAACGTCCCAGCGAGCTCTCCGGCGGCATGAAGCAGCGCGCCGCGCTCATCCGCACCCTCGCATTGGATCCGCAGCTTTTATTGTTGGATGAACCCTTCAGTGCCTTAGATTATCAGACGCGCCTCTCCGTTTCAAACGATATATGTAATCTGATTCGCCGGACCGGCAAGACCGTCGTCCTGATCACCCACGACCTGTCCGAAGCGATCGCTTTGGCCGATCGGGTGATCGTGCTTGGCAAACGTCCTGCGACGGTCAAATGTGCGCTGGACATTCACCTGACTACAGGCGGGGACACCTCTGCTCTGTCAGCCAGAAACGCACCGGAATTTCAAGAATATCTGAATCGATTATGGGAGGAGATCCGACATGAAACCTGAATACACCAAACAGGAGCTCTTTATGCGGCGTCATAAGAGCCACCACCGCCTTGTCAAGGTCGGGCGCCTGCTGTTGCTGGTGCTCTTTTTGATTCTATGGGAAGTGAGCGCACGAACGGGCGCCATTGACGTGTTCTTTTTCTCCAGTCCGACCCGTATTCTCGCCCTGTTTCTTACAATGTGTGAAAACGGATCGCTCTTCGGGCACATCGGTATCACACTGTTTGAAACACTGGTGAGTTTTGTGCTTGTATTTGTGTTCAGTCTCGGCGTTGCAATCCTGCTGTGGTATTTCGAAAGTTTTTCCGAGATTGCAGAGCCCTATCTTGTGGTGTTGAACAGTCTGCCGAAGTCCGCGCTGGCTCCCCTTTTCATCGTATGGCTGGGCACCGGCACAAAAACGATCATTGTGGCAGGCATCTCTGTCGCTGTCTTCGGCTCCTGTATCAGCTTTTACACAGCATTTCGACAATGTGATCCGGAAAAAATTGTCTTGATTCGTACGCTTGGAGGCACCAGACGGGATATCTTTCAGAAGCTCGTATTCCCCTCCGCTGTGCCGATGTTGTTAAGCACAATGAAAGTCAACATCGGTCTTGCATTGGTAGGCGTGATCATCGGAGAATTCCTCGCTGCCAGACGAGGGTTGGGATACCTGATTATCTATGGTTCGCAGGTGTTCCAACTCAATCTGGTGATCCTTAACATCATCCTGCTGTGTCTCATTGCCATGGGCTTCTACAAAATGATTCAACTGTTGGAACACGCGATCCGCAAACGGATGCACCTGTAAAGTCCTCTCCCGGGAATGACGGTTGCAGGATAAAAGAGGCGGCTGTGCGTTTTGCACAGTCGCCTTCTTGCATGCTCTGCTTCCCTTTTTCCACATGCTCCAGCAGCTTCGGCATATCCGCCAGCTCAGCGATTGCCCTGCTTGTGTCCGGATCTATGTGGTCGAATTCTCCGCCAGCCCGATATCATCCGCACATGTCTCTTATACTCCGCATTACTGTTTTGATCATT
>JAFVAO010000043.1 GCA_017480445.1 Lachnospiraceae bacterium | reverse complement strand
TCACCTTTGAACCACCGGGAAGCGACTTCCTTCCCTGATAGGTATCCATATCAATCCAATACTTATCCTTAATATCCGCATAACTAAAGGGCATCTGATACAGCTCTCCGTCAATCACCACCTGCATGGAGTTTAAGTCAGAAGAGAGCTCTGACGGCACCTCCACAGAATATTCTGCCAGAATATCGGAAAGAGAAGGAGCCTTTTCCTTCTGTGCGATCATTCCGCACCCCGTCAAAAGCGCCGTCGCAAGTATGCCGGACGCAACACCCAACCGTAAACTGATCTTTTGTACTTTTTTTCTTTTTTCGTTTTTCATTTTGATTTTCTCCTATAAATTATTTTTATTTTTCCTGCCGGTGTCATTGTGTTATCTCCCTTCTATCTGAATATCCGGGAGCCGCCTTGTCAGCGCCTCCTTCAACTGCTCCAGCTTCTTACCCGTGTCGATAGAACCATTCATCAAAATCTCACCATTGGCATTCCGCCAGTCTACGAAAAAAGAAGCTGACAGCGGATTTGCGCCCATAGATTTTGTCTTGCTGTAATGCATGGAGTGAATGTCTGACATCTTAATAAAGCGGTAGGTGAGGTCGCCGTTCACCTTATATTTTTTCCCAAGGTAATCCTCGGTGGCGAACAGAGAATCCCCCATATCGTTTACGATCTCAAAAAGCGGCGCTGCGTTCATCTGAGCGTCAAACTGCTCAACCTCCTCTATTGTCAGGAGCAGGGCATTTAAGTTATCCCGCGTGGTCTTAGCCGCGTCTATTTTCTTCGCTCTGCTCGTCAGTATCAGTACAAAGAACACTATAAAAACAGGAATTCCCAACAGAAACAGCAAGCCGCTTTGCGCCTGCGGACTGTTCCCGGCTCCTCCGTTCATCATTGCCAGTCCCGCAAAGACCAAAAACATAACCGGCAGAATAATAAAGAGGATTTTGCTCTTATTCTTATTGCCCGCCTGCCGCTTTCCCTGTACCTCCTGCTCGTATTGCCTGAACCACCTTGAATTTGTACCTGCCAGTGTACTCATTTTTTCCTCCTGTGTCTCTGTGCAAAATAATAAAAGCGGCTGCCTAAACAGCCACTTTTATCATAAATCTGTTTTATGAAATTACAATATAAATCTGACGAAAGCCATCTGAAATGGAATGAACGCCCGTGTAAAGCTAGGTATCCTTTTCTGTCATCTGGAGCATTGCTGTGAGCCTGAACTCGCCATCCTCCGCTTTCCAGTCCAAGATTCCGTGATATTCATCAGCAACGTGCTGCATACTGGCAAAGCCCATCCCGTGCTCCTCCGGCGTCTCCTTGTCTGTGCAGGGATAGGCATTCCCGGGTTTTGTCAGCAGGGAGCCTTCATAGCTGTTGATGATTTCGATAAAGACCATTCTGCCGCGCACATAGGATTTCAAGACGATATAGCGATTGCCGCCCTGCATTCTGCGGCAGGCGCGTATGGCATTGTCCAGGGCATTCCCAAGCAGGATACAAAGATTATACTCGCTGATTCCCCATGCCTTTGAAAAGATCAGCTCCTCGGCGTTAAGCTTTATCCCTTCGGCCTCCTTTGCCTTTGTATTCAGCAGCGCATCCAGAATCACACTTCCCGTTGCGTATTTGCCGCTTATTTCCCCGTAGGAAGCCGTCATGGTGGTTAGGTACGCCTGCAGCTCCTCCGTATTTCCGTCTGCGATAAGCTTTGAAAGCACGGCGGCATGGTTGTGCATATCATGCCGCATATTGCGGAGACTGTTTTGCATATGCTCCAACTCCCTTGCGTGCTCGCGGAAGGCCAAATACTCGCGTTCAAAAATCATTCGCTCCGTCCGCTCACGTGTCAGGATATAGGTTTTCTGAAAAACGTATACCTCGATCATAAGGATCGCGACGAGAAGGAGCATGGATAAAGCCATGGTGGATCTAAGCGAAGAACTCACCGTGTCAGGCATCGCGAAGCTTCGTTCCACACCACGTGTTGCCTCGTTATAGAAAGCGGAAAATAGAGAACCTGTAAAAAAAGGAATCGTCATAAACAAAAGCTGTTCTCTCTGAAATTTCATCTCTTTTACACGGAACAAACGGTTCAGCAAAAAAAACGCCACAAGGCATAAGAAGGCACTGATAAGTTCTTTAATAGCCTCTGTATAAAAAATTTTCCACTGCCAACGCTTCATCTGCTCTATGGAAAAATGTACAATCTCGTCATCCGTCAGTCTGGCTCCCTGAAAAGAACTGAATATCATTCCCAGTCCTATATAAAAATACCTTGCCAGCAGAGTGACAATACAGTAGGAGATGGAGATGAAGATCCGTTTATCCATCGCAACACGGAAGAAAATAGCGATGCAGAGGGGTAACAAAATAAGCATCACTGTGTCTCTTGCCAGTGTCTGGAAGAAATCTACATCCAAACGATGAAATACATCCTCCGCCACTGTCCAGACACAGGAGAAGCCGACAACGGAAATCCAGCGCGGTCTGATGCGTCCCATACCAAAGCGGCAGATATACCATGCAAGAGCTACGCTGGATAACAGATGCTGCATAAGTGGGAGCATATATACCATCATCACGTCAAACAAAACTGATCCCCCCATTCCTTAGGTATTGAAGATAAGTCTTTACAAAATCGGCATAGCGATCCTTTGACAGATACAATCTTTCACCGCCCGATACGGTGACAAAGTCGCCGCCGTAATGCAGGATATATGCCATGTTCACAAGATATCCACGGTGTATGCGATAAAAGCCGTCGCCTAAAAGCTTCTCCAGATCTTTCAGCGAACCGTAGTACTCTATGGATTTCGACTGTGTGTGAATCAGCACTTTTTTCAGACTGCTTTCCGCGTAGAGAATATCCTGTGCGTCCAGGACATCTGTTGCCCATCTCGTTTGAATCACTACCTTTTGTGCAGCATGGCGCTTTACACACTCCTCCATGGCCTTTGTATATACTGACCGAAAGTGCTCCTCGTCCAGCGGTTTTACGAGATATTGCATCGCCCCCACATCAAAAGCGTCATAGATATATTCCCGGCTTCCCGTGATAAAGACGATCACAGCGGTCTTGTCCGTTCTGCGGATCCGGCGTGCCAGTTCCACGCCGTCACCGTCGGGAAACTGGATGTCCAGAAAATAAATATCATACTGTTCGCCTGCGGAGGTCAGTTCCTTCACAGATGCGTATTCGATTGTCTGTGCGTTTGTGTCTGTCTCTGTGATCAATCCGGCTATTTGCGCGCGGATATGAGCCTCATCATCACATATTGCTATTCTCATGGACATCCTCCGGGATTTTTTTGTCATTATACCACAAGTGCGGAAAAAAGGAATAGTATAATTGACAGCGGGGACTTTGGATCTTAAAATAAAGAGGACAAAATTTTTTTACAGGAGGATCCTATGGGCAGAGTAGTTGCAGTATGTATCAGTGAGAAAAAGGGAACAGCGAAGCAGAATGTTGGCAAGGCGCATTTTATAGAAAACTACGGCGTGGAGAAGGATGCGCACGCCGGCAAATGGCACAGGCAGGTGAGCCTGCTTTCCTATGATGAGGTGGAGAAATTCCGGGCGCGGGGTGCCAATGTGGCGGACGGCGCGTTTGGGGAGAATCTGCTCGTGGAGGGATTTGATTTTAAAAGTTTTCCGGTGGGCACGATCTTTACCTGTAATGATGTGGTGCTGGAGATGACGCAGATCGGGAAGAAGTGTCACTCGGAGTGCGAGATTTTCCGGCAGGTGGGCGACTGCATCATGCCCAGAGAGGGCGTGTTTGCCAGAGTGCTCGTCGGCGGAGAGATCAAGGTGGGTGATGAATTGCAGATTGGGGCAAAACCGTATCGATTTACGGCGGGGATTGTGGTCGCGAGCGATAAGGGCAGCAAGGGAGAGCGGGAGGATAAGTCGGGTCCCGCGATCAGAGAGCTGATCGAGCCTGCGGGATATCATGTGCGCAGTGAGAAGATCCTTGCGGATGACGAGGAAGCGCTGTATCAGGAACTGGTGCGGCTGGCGGATGAGGAGCAGGTTGACGTGATCTTTACTACCGGCGGGACGGGGCTTTCGCCGAGGGACAATACGCCGGAGGCGACGTTGCGCGCGGCCACCAAAAACGTGCCGGGGATTGCGGAGGCAATGCGGGCATACAGCTTACAGATCACGCCGCGGGCGATGCTCAGTCGCGCAGTGAGTGTGATGAGAGGAAAGACGTTGATCATCAACCTCCCGGGAAGCCCGAAGGCAGTGAAGGAAAGTCTGGAACATATCCTGCCTACACTGGAACATGGACTGGAGATTATGCTGGGGGAAGCGGGCGAATGTGCGAGGTAAATGTTATGGCGGAGACAAAGGTAGTACAGGCGGAGGCGACGATTGTACGGGCGGGAGCCGCGCTGTCCGGCGAGACGGTCACAAGACAGCTGCTCAAGGAACATCGACTGGAGATATACGTCAATGAGCAGCTTGTTGCCAGATTGGTCTGCACGGCGGAGGATCTGGAAAACCTGGTGATCGGGCGGCTGGTCACGGAGGGGATCATTCGCGATGCGGAGGAGATAGAACAGTTTTACCTGTGTGAGAGCGGGAATCGGGCACGGGTTTTTCTGAAGGGAAATGTGAAATTCAAGCCGAAGGAGGCGGAGGAGCCGACCTGTTGTACGGACAATCATGTGTATCTGAAGCGGGAAGAGGATGTCGCTGCACAGACGGAAGAGCCCGCGGTACAGACGGAAGAGCCCTCTGCATTACCCGGACAAGGTAATAGCGCAACAAATGAAGAACGGTTATGCGGGGCGTTTCATGCAGAGCGCATTTTTAAGATTGTGAAAGCGTTCGCGGACGATTCGGCGCTACACAGGAGCACCGGCGGTACACACAGTTGTCTGTTGACGGTGGAAGACCGGATCGTGTATCGGACGGAGGACATCGGCCGGCACAATGCGCTGGATAAGGCAATCGGGTATGCGTTCCGGCAGAAGCTTGACCTGTCAAAATGCATCGTGTTCACTACGGGAAGAGTGCCGACAGATATGGTGCGCAAGGCTGTGACAGCAGGCTTGCCGGTGTTGGTATCCAAGGCGGTGCCTACGATCGACGCGGTGGAGATGGCAAAGGAGAGCGGCCTGACCTTGATCTGCAGGGCGTGGCCGGACAGTTTTGAGGTGTATGGATGATCGGCAAAAAGAATGTCATGCTTCCAGAGTTTTAATCAATTCAGACTCAATCTTAAGAACATCAGGGAAAATGAACTTCTTTCCTTGGCGCTGAAGAGCTAATATCTTTTTGGCTTTTGTGATAATTTCTTTTTCAAGGACACCGTTGATCCTTACGGGAATACAGGATGTGGCGTCAAGATATTCATTGTTTATGTATTTGGATGTTGCAGGACATATATTCTGGATTAAAATGCTTTATGCGCGCCAAGGACTTCACCAAAGACTATAGTATCACATCTGCCGTATCTGGCGACTTTACTATCATAGATTGCATGAAATTTATGGGTTTGGGAAGATCTATGAAATACTGATCGGTTAAGAAATAAAAATGTCCGCTGTTCATTAGCACCTCCGAAAAAAAGCCCCATTCCTTATGGAATGAGGCTGCACTTGAACTCGATCATTTGTGAGTCGCATATCGGGAAGCGACAAACATTTGAACCCGACCGATTTATTCTTAAGTGCATATTCAACCGAGTCGGTCATATTTCCAGAGAGAAGTTTATAACAGAATGATCTGTATGTAAAAGTAGCGGAGGACAGTTTGAGAAAGGATGAATCAGAATATAATATGGAGAAAAACGATGTTTATGAACTTGATGAAGTGCTGAACAGGCAGAATAAAAATGCAGTTATGGAGCCGGCGTTGGCATATCGGTATGATCAAGGGGACAAGACTTTGAAAGATTATTTATCGCTACCGGAGGGGACACGAGCGGAGCTGATCGACGGTGTGTTTTATGATATGGCGGCACCGACAGGATTGCATCAGAGGCTGATTATCAAGATTGCGGGATGTTTGGAGGCGTTTATAGAGAAGAATGGCGGGCCATGTGTTACGCTGATAGCACCTTTTGATGTGCAGCTTTTCAATGATGTCAGGACCTGTGTCCAGCCGGATATATTGGTGTTGTGCAATCGGGATCGGCTGCGTCTGGAACCGGAGGAGTATACCTTCGCAGATAAAGTTCCGGTGGGTATATGGAGTGAGGCATGTGAAATGGATTTCGCACAAATCTATGAATCGGTGCAGTTTCTGTATCTTTTATGAGAAAACGGCAGACGGTCAAAAAGACCGCGTGCCGTTTTCATCACTTGTGCTATAGGAAATTGCGTTTGGCAGGAGCTGTACCGCGTCAGGCAGCGTGCATATCTTACAGTGTGATCCTGCCGCTTTCCAGAATGTCAAATTTCAGCGTGATCTTGCCCTTGTAGGGGTAACGGCCGCTCACTGCATTGTACTTCATGGTGAGTGTTAAGCTGCCTGCCTGTTTGCCGGCTGCGTGGCATGGCGTGTAGGTGATGTACCAGTCATCGCTGTTTAACCGGGTGTTGGCCGCATCATTTAAGGTGATGGCTGTGACATTCGGATAGATGCCGGCTCCGGTAAATGTGGGTGTGTACCCCTCGATATTGTTTTTGGTGATCGTGTATTCCGTGCCATCTATCGTGATACGTGCGACAGAAGGAAGTTTCGCCTGCCCGTACAGGCCAAAGTATGATGCGCCTGCGTTAAATTGATAATCTCCGGATGGACTGCTGAAGAAAACAGTACATCCCAGTCCATCGGCGGTCGGCATGACATGGTCGACGGTGAACTGTTTTTTGCTAAGGGCTGCGAGCTGTATCTTGCCCTTGTTGTTGTAAGCCTGATAAAGCTTCACATTGGGCTTGTCCAGACTGCCTTTACCGGCCTGGGCATCGGTAAATACCGCATAGATGCTCCCGGTGGAATAGTAGGTAGTGTACGGTGTGATCGCCTGAATAGAATTTATGTTGCACGGTGCCACCTGGAAGGTGCCGACCGTTGTGGTGCCTTTGAAGACACCTTTACTGGTTACGGTCACGGTTGCAGTCTGCCCCACTTTGGTGTTGTTTTTCACTTGGAAGGTGAAGAATTGGCCGCCCATAGAGTTGCCGCTTGTATCGTGCAGATAGAAGCATTCGGTATATCCGCTGTAGGGAAGGGCGATGGTTTGGGTGACCACATTGCCGGAACTGTTCAGATAGTTCACCTGAACTGTAGGGAGCGCACCTTTGACATTGTAGGTTACCTCCGGAGTGGTTACGCTGAATCCGACGTAGGGCTTCTCGGCGGCAGGATACTTCGTGGCCTCCTGCAGAGATAATGTTTTGCGCGTGACGTTGAAC
Organism: Lachnospiraceae bacterium; assembly: GCA_017480445.1. Taxonomy (GTDB): domain Bacteria; phylum Bacillota; class Clostridia; order Lachnospirales; family Lachnospiraceae; genus Acetatifactor. The sequence continues at coordinate 36,548 of JAFVAO010000043.1, read as the reverse complement.
CTCACAGAGGAAGATGTATCGATTCCCGCGCCGCAGCCGATGCCGTTTATCTCATACATTATTTTAGAGGATGAAGCAGGATACCCTGGGTAACTTCTCCAGAAATATACAAAATAGGGGCTGCTACTGGACAGAGAAAGTCCTGCCTTGACACCGGCTTCGGTGAGGGATATTGTGGCATATTCTCCGAAGCCTACCGTCTTGGAATTTAATTTGAAATAACTGGATTTCAATTTCAGCCCGGTGATCCTGACCTTGCCTGCCACCCGTTTGGGTCCGTAATAATTGCCATCCGGATAGATATGGACGGTGTATTCATCGGCGCTGTCGGGCAGGGAATCCCATCTTTTTCGTTTTGTGGCGTAGAAATCAATCAAATAATCGCGCCCCTCCATTAAGGTTTCGCCGGCGCTGTTTTTGAGTGTAATTTTGAAATCATCGGCGCTGTAGGATTTCGGATTCCCACTTTCCGTTACGGCAAAGGGCAGCGCCTTTTTGCCGATGCTGACTTTGACTTTTGAAAAGTCATATTTCGCGTCAGCTGCGATCCTGAATTGATGGGGGGAACTTAAATCCCGGGCAGGGTTCACTTCCCCGCTCTGCCCATCTGGATCAAAACTGTCAAACCGATCAAACTCTTCATCAACCCAGTTGGCATAGGAATTGTACACCGCACCGCAGTAATTGCCGATACCCCGCACGACGCAAAGGTAATCGCCCGCCTCGGTGAGTTTATTGGCAGCAGTAGCAGTCTGTTTCACCCACTTGTGTGTGGCAGAATCGTAGCGGTAGAATTCCAGCACATAATCCGTGCCTTCTTTCAAGGTATTGGTGAATTCTATGGATTGATTGATATTCTGATATTGTGTGTCATACCCATAGGTAGTAAACCGTTTGGTCACCTTCGGCGCCTTGATCTTAGATACGCCGCTTAGCGGATAGGACACTGCGAATCCGGACAGCACGGCTACATCACTTTCCGTGTTTGTATAGGGAAAGAGAACCTTCGAGTAATTGATGGAAGGCGCTGCGTCGGATACGAATTCCTCTGTCCCGCCAAGGCTTACCGGCAGAATATCGAAGTAAACCTCCGCAGAAAAGCCTTTGTAGGTGCCCTTTCCGGTGATGATCACCTTGGGACGTTTATTGCTTTCGGTCTTGGCATCATAGAGCGGTACATAACTTCCGATATTGCCGTCTTCGCGCACAAGCCGCATGGAAGCTTTGGTGTTGTTCTTGTATGTAACGCTGAAATCTTTTCCGGGCGTAAGCGGGTCGCTGTTGCCCTCTGCGTAGACTACAACGCGCAGATCTGCCGCCTGCTTTTTGGCGTTTACTTTGGTGCCGAGTGCCACGTGGGCGCGGCCGTCGTAGTAGACACTGGGGATGGTGGTCACGTACAGCTGATCGGCGGCGGCCTTGCTCACCTGGGCTACAAAATGATAGTCACATATGCCGGCGAGGTTGAAGGTGTATGTCTTGGATCCATATACGTAGGTGGAAGCGTCCGGATTCAGAAAGACACTCTGGGCGAAGACACCTCTGTAATTGGCGTCATCCGAGGGGACGTTGAAGCTGTCTGTGTACACACTCCAGCCAACCAGCGTCGTATTTGCAGACTTTTTCAGCAGTGTGTTCACGGCGCTTGTCATCTCAGAATAGAAGCTGTAATCTTTTACCGCTTTGTCTGTGTTATAGTCCAGGGGGTACGTCCTGGTCCACTGCTCACCTTCATTGTTTACGGTAAAAGTTACATAGTATCTGGCCTTTTTCACATAGATATCGCCGAAGATGTTGCCGACGATCTCGTAGTTGTCGTCAAAGGAAGGTGCAAGCGCAAACTGTGCCGGCACGACCTGATAGCCGTCCTCGGTCACGTCCACGCCGGAAACATCCAGTGTCAGATCTCCGTCGATGGCATCCGCCAGAGCTGCATTTAACTCCTCGGCTGCAACAAAGGAGCTCTCAGCGGAGGTGGCATTTGCTACGGATACAGTCAGGTTGGCAGGCAGGATATCCGCCTGCGGAATCACAAGCCGGCCGTCCTCGGGCATCTCGCGTCCGTCCAAAGAGTTCTCCTCAGAAGCTGTGTAGCGTACCACGACCTTGCGCCTGGAGACCGTAAAGGTTGCGGTTGCAAGCGCGGAATCGGAAGTAAACGCAGACTCAGCCAGGGCACAGACGGTGACCGGAGTGCCGGCAGAGAGCGTCTCGAGACGCACGCCATCAGCTGCCGCGAAAGCCGCCGCATCCCCGGGAACCTCCGCGGTGAAGAATTTATAGGTTACGGTATAGTCCTCATGCAGTGTCAGAACGGTGTCCGCTGCAACGTATCTGGGCGCGAACAAAGCGTCCAGATTGCCTGCTCTGTTGCTGCCGTCCTCGCCGTACTCGATAGCGGCGGGGGTGAGGGTAAACATGCCGGATACCGCGGCTTCTCCGGTGACATCTCCGTCGGAAACATCCCCGGCGGAAACGGCAGCGTCTTCGATAGAGACGGCAGCATCCTCGGCGGGAGCAGCAGCGTCCCCGGTGGAAACGATAGCCGCTTCGGCGGAAAGGGCGCTGTCCTCTGCGGAGATGGTAATGTCTGCGCCGGAAACGGTCAGATCATCTACGGAAATATCTCTGGATATAGCGATGGAATCTGTGTCGTAAGACGTTGGCAACGGAGCCGCCAAAACGGCCGGACTGTCTGTGAAAAGCAAGGCTGCAGACACAAGTCCTGCCAGCGTTCTCCGCAGCGCTCCTCCTTGTTTGTTATGCATGTTTCTTCCTCCTCCCATGGATTGCGACCAGCAGTCACTGCGGAAAATAGCGCAGCGTTTTTCTGATCTGCGATGTATAGCTGTCAAAATGAAAGATTATATCAAAATTATACCATGAATCGGAAAAAATGCAACGAGAAGAAAACAAGCGGAAGCGGCATCCGGTCGTGAATGACCGGATGCCGCCTTCTTTACTTGTACTATAGGGTATTGCGTCCGGCGAGAACTGTATCGCGTCAGACAGTGTGCATCCCTTACAGTGTAATCTTAGAACTGCTGGAAATGTCAAATTTCAGTGTTACCTTTCCTTTGTAGGGATAGGTCTTGGTGTCTGAATTATAGTGCGTCGTCAGTGTAACCGATCCGGTGTTGGAACCGGCGGTGAAGCTACCGGACTGATAATAATCGAAATCGGCACCTGCATACAGCGTAGTGCCGTCCGCCAACGTAATGGACTCGATGTCCAGCCAGATGGTATTACCGGTGAACACGGGCGCATAGCCGTCGATGTGGTTCTTGCTCACCTTGTAGGTCGTCTCATTATCGTAGAACTTGATGTCTGTGACAGCCGGCAGCTTTGCGTTGTCGTAGAGCGCGTAGTAGTAGCAGGTGATACCGTTTGTGCCGAAGTCAAACGCTTTGTTCTCGGAATCAATATTCGTGAACTTGATCCCGCATGCACGCTCGTTCTCAGGCTCCTTCACAACCTCCCACTTGTACTCGGCAGGCTTCACCAACGCCAGCTTTGTGCCTTTTGTGGTTTCATATGCCTGATACAGTTTGAAACTCGGTTTGTCCAGACTGCCCTTACCCATTTGACCATCTGTGAACATAAGATAGAGTCCGTTGTCGTATGCAGAGTAGGTGTCAATGTCGTTTACGGTTCTTGTCTTCACGGTGAATGCATCTTTTATGGTGATGCTTCCCTTGAGCGCGCCAGTACCCTTGATGGTGACAGTTGCCTTCTGACCGACCTTCGTGTTGTTTTTGAATGTAAAGGTCAGAGTCTCATAGCCGATATAGTTGTTCTTGGCAGTATACATGGAAACCCCTACGGAACGGCCGCTGTACACATTCCACATATTATAGGTGTTATAGCCATCTTTGCCGGTTTTAATTGTGATGTTTTCCGGCATAGCACCTTTGACATTGTACGCAGCATCCGGGAACTCAAAGCTGATCACCCCGTCAGCATACGCCTGCTGCAAGGTCATGGCTGTGTGGGAATAGCTTAGCTTCACAACAGAAGTAGGATCAATGCCGTAACCGTATTTGCTGTTGTACGGGGAACTGCCGCCCGCCACGTATATCGTTACTTTGCTGGCGGTAGAACGGCTTCCTTTGTAGCTGTAGCTGGTGCTGGTGCGCACATAGTAGCTGCTCGAGCTGTTTTCCGTGGTGAGTCCCAGCTTGGCGCCTGCAGCGGACACAGACCAGGTGGCATCCTCACCGACCGGCACCTTCTTTGCAGACAATTCAAAGAAGTTCGCTTTCAGCTTCAGACCTGTAATCTTCACGGTGCCGGCATTTTTGGACGCGCCGTAGTATTCGCCCATCGGGCTGATGGTTACCGTGTAGTCATTGGCAGCGCCGACAGTGGAGCCGTTGGTGATGCCGCTCTTTGAATTGTAGTGTCCGTAGCGGCCGCTGAAGGACACCGTATAATCCTTGCCCAGCTCCAGCGTCTGACCCTTGCTGTTCTTCACGGTGATGCCGAAATCGGACGCGCCGTAGGTCACGACACTGCCGGATTCCTCCTTGAAGGGCAGGGACTTCTTGCTGATGCTTACTTTGGCTTTGGAGAAATTAAACTCCCCGTCCTCGCGCACGGTAAACTGATGAGCGGAGCCGACATAGCGAGCAGGATTGGCTGCAACCCCTTCTGTCTTCCCGTCGCTGAAGTAGTTATAGTTCTTAGAATTGCTGTTGGAGCGATAGGTGCTATCGTCATAAATCGCGCCGCAGTAGTTCCCGGTGCCGCGGATCAGGTAGAGATAATCTCCTTCCTGGGTAATCTTGTTCGGGTCAGAGAAGTCCTGTTTCTCCCAGCATTTGCCGGTTTCGTTCCACAGGTAGAGCTCTGCGGTATAATCCGTACCTTCCTTCAGGGTGTAGCTGAAGGTTGTAGCCTTACTTGTGTAATTGCCATCCCGATCATAGCCCCAGGAGTAGTAGGACTTGGTGACCTTCGCAGGCTTGATTTTGGCTGTGAGCTTGCCGCTCTTGAGTACATAGCCGTCCGCAAACGCCGTCATCGCTGCCGCGTAGGAATTGGTGCGGGCGTAAGGGTTCCAATAATCGCTGTCGTAGGAGCTGCTGTTCGTCGGGTTGATACTGGAATAATAGTACTCGTACGCGCCCAGATTCTGGGGCAGGATATCGAAGTAGACATCTGCGGAGAAGCCCTTGTACTGACCGATACCGGTGATGGTCAGGCTTGGCCGCTGGTCATTGGAGGTCCAGGTCTTGACATAGCTGCCGGAGCCGTCCTCGTTTAAGCCTACCAGCTTCATGGAAGCGTTGACGTTGTTCTTGTAATTGCTGATCACATAGTCCTTGCCCAATGTCAAACGCTCGCTGTTGCTGTTGGTACTCCAACCGTTGTACACCTGCAGACGCAGGTCTGCCGCCTGCTTCTTCGTGTTTACCTTGGAGCCGATTGCCATGTGGGCGCGGCCATCGTAGAAGACGCTGGGCACTGTGGTCACATAGATGTTCTCCGCTGCGGCCTTGGTTACCTGTGCCACAAAGTGGTAGTCCTTCTTGCCGGAGAGCTTGAAGGTGTAGGTCGAGGAACCATATTCGTAGGTGTAGCCGTCTGCGTTCAGCTCGGTGGTCGTATAGCTGTTAAATCCGTGGTAGTTCGCTTCACTGGGAGAGATATTGAAGCCGTCGGTGTAGACAGTCCAACCTACGACGGCCAGTTTTTCCCCTTCCTGCTTGTTGATAAAGCTCTGGCAGTCCTTCATCAGATCATTGTAAAAGCTGTACTCATTCAGAGCCTTCTCGCTATTGTAATCCAGCGGGTAGGTCTTGGTCCACTGTTCGCCGTTGTTGTTGGCGGTGAGCGTGATGTAGTACTGTGCCTTCTTCACATAGACATCACCGAAGATGTTGCCGACGATCTCGTAGTTGTCATCAAAGGAGGGTGCCAGAGCGAAGTCTGCCCCTACTACCTGATAACCATCCTCTGTCACGTCCACATCGGAGACATCCAAGGTCACATCGCCATCGATGACATCTGTTGCGGTGAGCACGGATAGGTCTGCCGCAAAGCCTGTGCCGTCCACTGCGGTTACGGAAAGAGTAGCAGCGGTGTCTGCGGCGAGCACATATTTGCCGTCCTCGGGAACATCGCGGCCGTCCAGTACGGTATCCTCAGCTACGGTGTAGCGCACGACAACTTTGCGCTTGGAGACGGTGAAGTCTGCGGTAGCGAACTGCGTGCTGCCCTCTGCAACGGCGAGCGCTGCAACGGTCACCTGCGTGCCGGCAGGAATCTCTGCGAGCACTGCGCCCTCGGAAGCTGCGAAAGCAGCCGCGTCAGCGGGAGCGTTCTCGGTGAAGAATTTGTAAGTTACAGTGTAGTCTGCGCCGAGGGTCAGGACGGTATCCTTCGCCACGAAGCGCGGTGCAAACAGCGCATCCAGATTGCCTGTCTGGTTGCTGCCGTCCTCTCCGTACTGTACGTCAGCAGGAGAGAGGGTAAAGCTGGTGCCGGTGGTCTCCTCGGCGGGTGTCACATCACTGTCAGAGACGGTGGTCTCCTCAGCGGGTGCCGCATCGCTGTCGGAGACAGTAGCCTCCTCGGCGGGTGTCGCATCGCTGTCGGAGACGGTCACGTCCTCCGCGGTGATGACAGCATCGCCGATCGATACGGTCATGTCGTCCGCTGAGATCGCGAGATCTCCGTCAGATACGGTGGTGGATACGGCGGTAACGTCGGTATCCGGTGTCTGGGAAAGCGGCGCTGCCAAAAGCACGCTGCTTTCACTGCTAAAGATCATGGCTGCGGACAGGACGCCTGCAAGGGCTCTGCGCAGGCCATATCTTCGTCTGTTGTGCATGAAAACTCCTCCCTTCATATGTTAGGTGTTAAAATTTAAACGATTTGATTATAGCATAAAAAGAGTCTGGTGGATAGAAGAAATGCAAAAATATATTTGCAAAATTCAGCTAAAACAACGCGCGGAAAAAAACTTAGCTGAAAGACAAGTCGGAAAAGCGGGAGCACATTTATAAAACGAGAAATATATCAGGGACAATATAATTAATATTGTAGGGATAAAATGATAAATATAGCGAGGCTGGTGTCTTGAGAATCCCAGAGAAATGTGCTATATTAACTGTATATAAAGCAGACGGATGAAACAACTGTCTGCTTACTTGAATACATGGAGACGGGATGCGATGAGGGGGATCACAAAAAGAGAAGTTAGCAAAGTCAGCAAAGTATGCAGTTGGCTCTGTGTGGCAGGAATGCTGTTTCTGACTGCCTGCGGAAATAGCGGGGCACAGGAGGGAACGCAAGCGGACATTGGTGCGCAATCAAGCGTTGAGGCGCAGGCGAGTGCGGAGACCGGCCAGCGTGCAGAGACACAGGCGGCAAGCGCGGAGACACAGGAAACGGATGCGGCGGTCCCGACACAGGTGCGGGTAGGGTCTCTAAAGGGCCCCACCACCATGGGAATCGTTCAGCTGATGAAAAAGGCGGAAGAAGGCGGCACTGTGGATACGTATGAATTTACCATGGCGACAGCGGCGGACGAAATCTCGGCAAAGCTCGTGGCGGGAGATCTGGATATTGCGCTGGTTCCCGCCAATTTGGCAAGCGTTCTCTATAATAAGACGCAGGGGCAGGTACAGGTGATTGATATCAATACGCTGGGGGTGCTCTACTGCGTCACGACGGATGGCAGTATTCATTCGGTGGAGGATCTGGCCGGCAAGACGGTCATCACCACCGGACAGGGAACGACGCCGGAGTATGCGCTGCGGACGCTGTTGGAGCGCAGCGGCGTCACAGACTGCACGTTGGAATTCAAGTCGGAGGCGACGGAGGTGGCGGCGCTTTTAAAAGACGGTACCGCGCAGATCGGCGTGCTTCCGCAGCCGTTTGTCACGGCGGCGCTACTGCAGAATGACACGCTGCAGACCGCTTTTTCTCTGAGTGAGGAATGGGACAGACTGGACAGCGCATCGCATCTGGTGACGGGCGTGACAGTGGTGCGCACGGCGTTTTTGCAGGAGCGCGCGGACGCGGTGGAACGGTTCGTGGAGGAGCATGCGTCCAGTGCAGAGCAGGCGAATGCGGATGTGGACGGCACCGCACAGCTTGTGGCTTCGTACGGGATCATTGAGAAGGCACCGGTTGCGGCCAAGGCAATCCCGAATTGCAATCTGGTCTGCATTACGGGGGACGAGATGAAGACGGCGCTTTCCGGCTATCTGGAGACGCTGTATGCGCAGAATCCGCAGGCTGTGGGCGGCGCGCTGCCCGATGAGGCATTTTACGTGTTATGGCAGTAGAAAAAGCGATACAAAAAACGGCGATTGTTATCCTTTGGCTGATTATATGGCAGCTGTTGGCCGACGCAGTGCACAATCCGATCCTGCTTGTGGGACCGGTTGAGACACTGCACGCTTTTTTGGATTCTCTTGCAAAAGCGGTTTTCTGGAAGGCTGTGGCGGGAACCACAACAAGGGTTGTGGGAGGCTTTCTGACGGGCGGTCTGGCGGGTGTGCTGTGCGCGGGGGTTAGCTTCCGGTTCCGGTGGATGCGGGAGCTGTTAGCGCCCTGCTTGTCCGTCATCCGATCCATCCCTATTGTGAGTTTTGTCATCCTGCTGTTGATCTGGCAGGGGAGCGGTATGGTTTCCTTCTGGATCAGTCTGCTGGTGGTGTTCCCGATTCTGTATGGGAATACCTTGAACGGACTGCTGGGGATGCGGGAGGAGCTGGTCTGTGCGGCGAAGCTGCTGCCGATGCGTTGGCATGAGCGGGTGTTCGGCATTTATCTGCCGGAGATTTATCCGGAGTTAAAAAGCGGGTTGGAGCTTGCCGCAGGCATGGGATTTAAGAGCGGAATCGCTGCGGAGGTGATCGGACAGCCGGTGGGCAGTATCGGAAACGCATTGTATCAGTCTAAAATTTTTCTGGAGACGGATGCGGTGCTCGCCTATACACTCACGGCAGTCTGCGTGGCCTGGATTGTGGAAAAAACAGTTGTATGGATCTGGGGCTACTTTTTCGGAAGGAGAGATTAGAGCAATCTCTCTTTTTTTGTCTGCATATGTGCAATTTTCACAAAAAGTTAGTTGTGACTAACGAAAGTTATATACAACTTCAACAAAAACACTCTTCCAAATTTCCCAAAACAAGCATATAATAGACAATAGGAGTCGTGTTTCGACAACGTGAGCGTTTGTGAATTTTAGGAAGAATGGAGGGTGTTTCATGAGCAATACGCAAAATGGTACCGGCAGTGAAGTGCCGCAGGTTGCTTTTGTCGCTTGTTCCGGCAGCGCGGCGGGCAAGGCGCGTTTCGCGGGAAAATGCCAGACATGCGCGCAGGCCGTTGAATCCGGTTTTGAACGCGGAGAGTGCAAGAGCGGCTGTGTGGGCGTGGGCTCCTGTGTGGGAGTCTGTAAAGAGGGTGCTTTGAAGCTTGAGAATGGGAAGATCATCGTAGACCGCGAGAAGTGTAACGGCTGCGGCGATTGCGCGGCAGAGGGGGTATGCCCGCAGCATCTGATCCGCATGATTCCGGCGGATGCGACCAACTTTATTCCCTGCTCCAGCACGGAGGATGAGGAGGAAGTGGTCAGAAAGACCTGTGGTTACGGCTGTATTGCCTGCGGCGAGTGCGAGCGCGTATGTCCGCAGGGTGCGGTGTCCATCGTGGACAACCACGCAGTGATCGATTATGACAAGTGTGTGGGCTGCAGCGCCTGCACAGTGCGGTGTAAGAAAAAGATTATCGTAGATACCCTGCATGATCTGACGGTGATCAAGGATAAGGTGGCGTTTGTGCGCTGCAGCGGCGGCAGCAGAGCCAGCGCAAAGTTTAAGGAAATGGGCATTCAGAATTGCCACGATGCGGCGAAGCTGGATGCGAAGGAGCTCAATCTGTGTACGACCGGCTGCTGCGGTCAGGGAAGCTGCACGGCCGTGTGTCGTTATGGCGCGATCTCTGTGGTGAACGGCACGGCGGTGGTGGATCCCGACAAGTGTGTGGGCTGTAGAGATTGTACGTTTGAATGTCCGAGACATCTGATCACGATGGTGCCTTACAAGGGAACCAAGCTGGTACCCTGCTCCAGCGTGGACGATTATGAAGATAAGACGAAGGTGTGCGACTCCGGCTGTATCGCCTGCGAGGACTGCTACAACAACTGCCCGAACGGTGCGATCTACATGGAGGGCAAGCATGCGGTGATCGACTCGGCAATCTGCGAGGATTGCAATGTGTGCCAGTATGTGTGCTCGCATAACATTATCAAGGCGCAGTCTGTGCCGGAGTACATCTACAAGCAGCGCGAGGCCATGGATCTGGAAGAAGGAGGGTACTGGTTATGAGAAAATTAAAGACAATGGACGGAAATACCGCTGCCGCTCATGTGGCCTACGCGTTTTCCGAAGTATCTGCCATCTATCCCATCACCCCTTCCTCGCCGATGGCTGAGAGTATGGACGAGTGGGAATCACAGGGAAGAAAAAATATTTTCGGCGAGCAGGTGAAGATCATTGAGATGGAGTCTGAGGGCGGCGCAGCGGGTGCGGTACACGGCGCGATCACCGCGGGCGCGTACACCACGACATTCACAGCTTCCCAGGGTTTGCTGCTCATGATTCCGAATATGTACAAGCTGGCCGGCGAGCAGACGCCGACCGTGTTCCATGTGGCGGCGAGAGCGCTGGCGTCCCATGCGCTTTCGATCTTCGGCGATCACTCTGACGTGATGAGCTGTCGTCAGACCGGTTTTGTGATGCTGTGCTCCAACAATGTGCAGCAGGTCATGGATCTGGCGGCTGTGGCACATCTGTCCACCATCGACGGCAGACTGCCCATGATGCACTTTTTCGATGGATTCCGCACCTCCCATGAGTATCAGAAGATTGAGACCTGGGATTACGACGAGCTGAAGGAAATGGTGAACTGGGATGCGGTGAAGGCGTTCCGCAGGAACGCGTTGAATCCGAACCACCCGCATCTGTTGGGCAGCGCGGAGCAGCCGGAGACCTTCTTCCAGCACAGAGAGGCAAGCAACCCGGCCTACAATGAGACGCCGGACATCATTGCCAAATATATGAATCTGATCAACGAGAAGCTTGGTACGAATTATAAGCCGTTCAACTATTACGGTGCGCCGGATGCCACGGAGATTCTGGTGGCGATGGGGTCCGTGTGCGACGCGGCTGAGGAAGTGATCGACTATCTGAACGCGCGCGGCAGGAAGGTCGGCATCATCGAGGTGCATCTGTACAGACCGTTCTCCGTAAAATATCTGACGGAAGTGCTTCCGGATACCGTGCAGAGAATTGCGGTGCTGGATCGCACCAAGGAGCCCGGCAGTATCGGCGAGCCGCTGTATCTGGATATCTGTTCCGCATTGCGCGGCACTAAGTGGGAGAATTGTCTGATCGTCGGCGGACGTTACGGACTTGGCTCCAAGGATGTACAGCCCGGCGATATTCAGGCGGCTTTCGAGAATCTGTGGAGCGATGCGCCGAAGAGAGAGTTCACGCTGTCCATCAATGATGATGTGACGCATCTGTCTCTGCCCGTGACCTCCAACCCGGATGTGGCGCCGGCGGGCACCAGCGCTTGTAAATTCTGGGGATTGGGAGCAGACGGTACGGTCGGTGCGAACAAGAACTCCGTTAAAATCATCGGCGACCACACAGACAAATATGTGCAGGCGTATTTCCAGTATGACTCCAAGAAATCCGGCGGTGTGACCATTTCGCATCTGCGCTTTGGCGACAACCCGATCAAGTCCTCTTACTATGTAAAACAGGCCGATTTTGTGGCGTGTCACAACAGCGCATATCTGACCAAATATGATATGGTAGAGGATGTAAAGCCCGGCGGGTATTTCCTGTTGAACTGTGTCTGGACAGACGAAGAGCTCGAGGAGCATCTGCCTGCGAAGGTGAAGCGATATATCGCGAATAACGATATCAAATTTTACACCTGCGACGCTGTGGATCTGGCGAAGAAGGTGGGACTGGGCGCGAGACGTACCAACTCTGTGCTGCAGGCGGCGTTCTTCAAGCTGGCGGACATCATCCCCATCGACGATGCAGTGGGTTACATGAAGGATGCGATCATTCATACCTATTCCAAAAAGGGACAGAACATTGTCGACATGAACTGTGCCGCAGTGGATGCAGGCGTGCAGAGCGTACATAAGGTGGAGGTTCCGGAGAGCTGGAAAAATGCACCCGATGATCCCGCGCCGGAGAAGCTGGTGGGACGTGACAAGTTCCACACCGATTATCTGAACAATATCCTGGTGCCGACCAATGCTTTGGCGGGCGACAATTGTCCGGTATCCGTATTTGTGGAGACGGCAAACGGTATGCTGCCCTCCGGTACGGCAGCCTATGAGAAGCGCGGTATCGCGGCGGATCTGCCCCAGTGGTGTTCCGGCAACTGTATGCAGTGTAACATGTGTGCACTGGTATGTCCGCACGGTGTGATTCGTCCGTTCGTATTGACAGAGGAAGAGGCGAAGGGATATCCGGATGCGAAGCCGATGAAGGGCACGAAGGACAAATATTTTGTGCTGGGCTTCTCTGCGAAGGATTGTACGGGCTGCGGCTCCTGCGCACATGTATGTCCCGCGAGAAAGAAAGCCATTGAGATGGCGGCGACGGATACGGATTACATGGAGAAGACCCAGGCGACGTATGACAAGCTGTTCGCTACCGTACACAACGAGGACCGCGAGATTCCGTTTGATGTAAATACCGTGAAGGGCACGCAGTTCAAGCAGCCACTCATGGAGTTCTCGGGCGCATGTCCGGGCTGTGGAGAGTCGCCTTACGCGAAGCTGGTGACGCAGCTGTTCGGCGACAGAATGTTTGTGGCGAACGCGACCGGCTGTAGTATGATCTGGGGCTGTTCCGCACCGTCCACACCGTACACGGTGAACAAAGAGGGCAAGGGTCCCGCATGGGCGAATTCCCTGTTTGAGGATAACGCGGAGTTCGGCTTCGGTATGGCAGTGTCCGTGATGGCCCGCAGAAAAGAGTTAAAGACGGCCGTGGAAGCGATCAAGGATCAGGTCGGCGCAGCTGCGGACAACTGGCTGCGGTTCATGGACGACGGCAGTGCGTCCAAGGTGACCGGCGAGATGCTTCTGGCAAAATGTAAAGAGATTTCCGATGTGGATAAAAACGCCGCGTATGTGGTGGAGAACAGCGATCTGCTGACCAAGCCCTCCATGTGGATCTTCGGCGGTGACGGCTGGGCATACGACATCGGTTATGGCGGATTGGATCACGTGCTTGCTTCCGGCGAGAACGTGAATGTGCTGGTATTCGATACGGAGGTTTACTCCAACACCGGCGGTCAGTCCTCCAAGGCGACGCCCATCGGTGCGGTGGCGAAGTTCGCCGCTTCCGGTAAGCGTGTGAAGAAGAAAGATCTGGCACAGATCGCGATGGCGTACGGCTACATCTATGTGGCACAGATCGCGATGGGCGCAAATCCGGCACAGACTCTGCAGGCGCTGAAAGAGGCGGAGGCGTACGACGGTCCGTCCCTGATCATTGCGTATGCACCTTGTATCAACCACGGCGTGAAGGCAGGTATGAACAAGTCCATGCTGGAAATGAGAAACGCAGTGCGCGCAGGTTACTGGAACCTGCTCAGATACAATCCGGATCTGGCGGAGAAGGGGCTGAATCCTCTGTCCATCGACAGTGGTAAGCCCACCGAGAACTTCCGCGACTTCCTGATGGGTGAGGTACGTTACAACTCCTTGAAACTGAAGTTCCCCGACGAGGCGGAGAAGCTGTTTGTGAAGGCGGAGGAGACCGCTCTCGACAGATACGATACGCTGGTTGAACGGGCGAAGAACACGAACAAGGAGGTGACTGCATTATGATCAACATGACGAGAAGCAAGACCAAAATGCCGGAGCAGGATCCTCAGATCCGCAACAAGAATTTTGACGAGGTGACCACCGGCTATACAGAGGAAATGGCGATCCATGAGGCTATGCGGTGTCTGAAATGCCGCAAGCACCCATGTATGACAGAGGGCTGTCCCGTACACAATCATATTCCTGATTTTATCGCGAAGGTGACGGAGGGAGAGTTCGAGGAGGCTTATCAGATCTTAAAGCAGACCACCACACTGCCCGCTGTGTGCGGACGTGTATGTCCACAGTATTTGCAGTGCGAGGGCAGCTGTGTGCGGGCAAAGAAGGGTAAACCCGTGGCGATCGGCGCGCTGGAGCGTTTTGTCGCTGACTGGCACAGACATCACAAGGATAAGGATGCGCCCAGAGATATCAAGTTAAACGGTTACAAGGTGGCGGTGATCGGTTCCGGACCGGCAGGCATCACCTGCGCGGGAGATCTGGCCGATATGGGGTATGAAGTAACCATCTTCGAGCGGGAGGATATCTTAGGCGGCGTGCTGGCATACGGTATTCCGGAGTTCAGACTGCCGAAGGAAATTCTGGAGCTTGAGGTGTACAGTCTGAATTCCAAGGGCGTGCATATTGAGACCGGCAAGGCGCTGGGCAAGGATTTTACACTGGATGATCTGTTGGAGAAACAGGGCTTTCATGCAGTCTTCATCGGAAACGGCGCGGGCAAGCCGACCAAGCTCGGCATCCCCGGTGCAGAGTTAGAGGGCGTGGTGAGCGCTGCAGATTATCTGAGCAAGATCAATCTGGAGAATACACTTCCGGAGTCGAGAAAGATCGCGATCATCGGCGGCGGTAACGTGGCGATGGATGCGTGCCGCGCTGCCATGAGAGGGCCGAAGGCGGAGAAGGTATATGTGGTATATCGCCGCTCCCTGCTGGAGATGCCCGCAGATCCCACGGAGATCCAAGAGGCGATGGACGAGGGCATTGAGTTCATGTATCTGACCGGACCGCTGGAGGTGCTCGGTGAAAACGGTAAGGTGACAGGACTGAAGTGCCAGAAGATGTTCCTGTCCGATCCCGATGAGTCCGGCAGACGTTCGCCGGTACCGTTGAAGGATTCTGAGTTTGTACTCGATGTGGACTGCATCATTGAGGCGATTGGCAACGGCAGCGACAATGCGTGCGCAGACGGTGTGAAGACCTCCGAGGGCAAGGGCTACATCACGGTGGACGATGATACCTTTGCAACGTCGAGAAAGGGTGTGTACGCCGGCGGAGACACGGTTACCGGACCCAAGACCGTCATCAGCGCGATGGGCGCAGGCAAGAAGGCTGCGATTGCAATTTCGGAGTATCTGAAGTAAGCATTCTGCAATCGGCAGCGTGGAGAAAACAAGAAGGACAGGCGTTGTGCAAAAGTGCATGGCGCCTGTCCTTTTATTATTTCAGGCTGAAAAATAATCAAGCAAAAATTAGCAGCAAAAAATTTATCTATGAAATGCGGTAGAGACTGGTATAGTTATACATTCTTACGGACGTAAAAATGTATAATACGACACTTTTACGTCCATAAAAATGTTGACTATTATATTTTTATGCACTAAAATGAATCTAGGCTAAAGAATGGCTAAATAGTGAGATAATGGGCAAGGCATTTATTATAACAAAAAGACGAGGAGTAAATCTATGGAGCGCTTTTTGATGAACGATCTGAAGGCATGGAAACAAAAGAAAAACCGAAAGCCTTTGCTGTTAAGCGGTGCGAGGCAGGTGGGGAAAACCTGGTTGATGAAAGAGTTTGGGCAAACATCGTTTGAACAGATGGTTTATATTAATTTTGACAGAGATGCAAGACTACATGATCTGTTTGCGCGGACACTGGATCCGAAAATGATTATTTCTGCCATCTCTGCTGTGTATGCAGTGGAAATCGTTCCGGAAAGTACACTGATCATATTTGATGAAGTACAGGAGGAGCCCCGGGCGCTTGCTGCTTTAAAGTATTTTTGCGAAGAAGCACCGGAGTATGCGATTATTGCAGCGGGATCGTTTATGGGGATCGCGCTTAGAAAAGGCACGACGTTTCCTGTTGGGAAGTTGGAACGCATGGAACTTTATCCGCTGTCATTTCGAGAATTTCTTCATGCAACGGAAAGTAAGGGAATGAGCAGGATATTGGAGGAGGGAGATCCGGTGGCCATCTGTGCCATGAAGTCCTTTTTAATCGGGGCACTGCGGAATTATTATGCGGTGGGCGGCATGCCGGAGGTGGTTCAGGAATTTATCGATAGTACGGATTTATTGAAATGTCGAAAGAAGCAGGAAGATCTTCTGGATTTTTACAGGCAGGATTTTGCAAAGCACGCGGAGCCGGCGCTGATTCCCAGATTGTATCAAGTCTGGGATTCCATTCCGGGGCAATTGGCGAAAGAAAACAGGAAGTTTACGTATGGGCGGATTGAGAAGGGGGCGCGGGCAAAGGATTTTGAGATTGCCCTTCAATGGCTGAAGGATTGCGGATTGATTCATATGGTGCATCGGGTAAAAAAGCCGGGGCTGCCGTTGAAGGCATATGAGGAGATGTCGGCATTTAAAATATACGTACATGATGTTGGCATATTGGGGGCCATGGGGAATTTACCTCCGGAAGTCATGATAGACGGAAACCGTCTTTTTACGGAATTTAAAGGAGCACTTACAGAGCAGTATGTATCACAACAGCTTGTTGCGGATTTGGGAATCGTACCTGCGTATTATTCGGCTGATAATTCCAGAGGAGAGGTGGATTTTTTGATTCAGCGGGGAAGCACAGTTGTACCGATAGAAGTGAAGGCGGAAGAAAATTTGAAAGCGAAAAGTCTAAAAGCGTTTGTAGATAAATTCCAGGTTGGAAAAGGAGTCAGAATATCTATGTCGGATTACAGAGAACAGGACTGGCTTGTAAATATACCGCTTTATGCGTTTACAAAGCTGATTTAAGTGGCAACCGTCTGGGAATACTTGGAAAATAAAAACACGTATGTTAAAATAAATCTTATCAATGGTTCTATGCAGGAGGATGAAACGATGGTAAAACATGTGATACTTTGGACGTTGAAGAATGCCTATTCCGATGAGGAAAAGAAACAGATCAAGCGGGAGATTAAGGCAGAACTGGAGGGTTTAAAAGGGGAGATCGCCGGCTTGACGGAGATTGTAGTAAATATTGATCCGCTGCCCAGCGCAAACTGCGATCTGATGCTGGACTCTACTTTTGTAAGCGAAGAGGCCTTGCAGAATTACGCAGTTCATCCCGCACATGTGGCTGTGGCGGAGGGTAAGGTGAAACCGTTTACGGCCAGCAGGGTTTGTATGGATTATAGAGTCGAGGGCTGATCTGCCGTATTAGGTGATTTTTCACATAAATCTATTGTTTTTGTGACGCTTTTATAGTAAGATGTAATATAGCAGAAGTGCATCCAAATTGCGAGAGATAAATGAGAAATTATCTCAATCATCGCATTACCAGGAGGTTTTCATGTACAAAGAGAAGGTATTACAGACGAATGAAATGAACCAGAAAACGGCAAAGTTTCTGGACAAGTTTGTAAAGCGCGTAAAAGCGAATCCGCCGGGCGTGTGCCCGATTGCGGTGCAGCTTGCGTTTTTACAAAGTTCGCGGAGTCAGACCTGCGGTAAGTGCGTCCCCTGTAGAGACGGACTGGAGCAGGTGGAGAACATGATGCGCGAGATCCTGGAGGGAAAGGCGGATATGGAGACCTTTGATAATATGGTCGACCTCGCCAAAATGATTCAGGATACAGCGGATTGTGCGATCGGCTACGAGGCGGCAAACATTGTGTTGCAGAGCGTCGAGCTTTTCCATGACGAGTATATGAGTCACATCAAGGATCACAGATGTCAGGCGGAGATCGGACAAAAGGTGCCTTGTATCTCTCATTGCCCGGCGAATGTGGATATCCCCGGATA
The DNA here is from genome assembly GCA_017480445.1 of Lachnospiraceae bacterium. Taxonomy (GTDB): domain Bacteria; phylum Bacillota; class Clostridia; order Lachnospirales; family Lachnospiraceae; genus Acetatifactor. Next base: position 18,700 of record JAFVAO010000043.1, on the reverse strand, counting down.
CATAGCGCTGATCGGCGAGCACCGCTATGCGGACGCCATCAATCTGATCCGGCATGACAATCCGTTCCCGACGGCGTGTGCGTTTATCTGCGAGCATCCCTGCGAGGCGAAGTGCAGACGTGACCTGCTGGACAGCCCGGTCAATATCAGAGGATTGAAAAAATTTGCAGTGGATCAGGTCGCTGCAGATCAGGTAAAGGTGCCTCCCTGCAACGTGGCTACCGGCAAGAAGGTGGCGATCGTGGGCGGCGGTCCGTCCGGACTCACCACAGCGTACTACCTGTCTCTGATGGGGCATAAGGTGGTTGTGTTCGAGGAGCGTGCACAGTTGGGCGGCATGCTTCGGTTCGGAATTCCGAACTACAGATTGCCGAAGGATCGTCTCGATGAGGATATCAATGCAGTGCTGTCCACCGGCAATATCGAGGTGCGCCTGAATACCGCTGTGGGCAAGGGCAAAGAAGTGACAATGGAGCAGCTTATGGACGAGTACAATGCGGTTTATATCGCGATCGGCGCCCAGACCGGCAAATCTGTGAAGGTGGAAGGCGTGGAGAGCAATGGCGTTTACTCGGCGGTGGATATGCTGGGAGAGATCGGCAGAGGCAATATTCCGGATTACTCCGGTAAGCGTGTGGTCGTCGTCGGCGGCGGTAACGTGGCGATGGACTGTGCGCGTTCTGCGATTCGTTGTAAAGCAGACGAAGTGACGGTGATCTACCGCAGAAGACAGATCGATATGACGGCGCTGCCCTCTGAGATCCAGGGCGCGATCGAGGAAGGCGTAGAACTCCTGACGCTGCACGCACCGCTGCGCATCAAAGCGGATGAGAACGGCAATGTAAGCGCGTTTGTGGCACAGCAACAGATGATCAATCTGTATACCAAGCAGGGGCAGCCCGGAGCGATCGATGCGAACAAGCCGGAGCTGGAAGTACCCTGTGAGGTAGTGCTCATGGCGATCGGTCAGGACATTGTGTCCGAGCCGTTTGAAGAGTTCAGCGTGAATCCCCGCAGAAAGACCTTTGAGACGGAAAATACAACCCGTGTGAAGGGCTATGATAAAGTGTTTGCCGGCGGTGACTGCGTGTTTGGTCCCGCGACGGTGATCAAGGCGATCGGCGCAGGCAAGATCGCAGCGTTAAACATCGATGAATATTTGGGATATCATCATAAATATCTCGACGATATTGATATACCCGAGCCCAAGGAGAATAACAGAAACCACTACGGCAGAGTGCATCTGACCGACCGCTCCGCGAGGGAGAGAAAGAAAAATTTCGAGCCGGTGGAGAACGGCATGTCCTACGATGAGGCAATGCAGGAATGCGGCAAGTGCTTAAGATGCGATCACTTTGGATGTGGTGTAGTGGAAGGAGGCAGGGTATAATGGAAACGACAAAGACCTTAGTTACGATTACCATTGACGGCGTGCAGCTCTCCGTCCCCGATTCACTTACCATTCTGGAGGCTGCGCAGAATGCGGGTATCCGTATACCGACGCTTTGTTATCTGAAGGATGTCAATGAGATCGGTGCATGTAAGATGTGCGTGGTGGAGGTAGAGGACAAGGATAATCTTGTGACCTCCTGTAATACAAAAGTAAAAGAGGGCATGGTGATAAGCACGATGTCCGAGAAGGTGGTAAAGAGCAGAAAACAGGTGCTGAACCTGTTGCTGGCAAACCATGACGTGAGATGCTTCTCCTGCGGAAAATCCGGTGAGTGTAAACTGCAGGAGCTCTCTGACGAGTATGAGATCACACAGTCCTGCTATAAGGCGGATGCGGCAAAATTGCCCGCAAAGAAAGAGAATCCGTTCCTGACCTATTATCCGGAGCTGTGTATCAACTGCCAGAGATGTGTGAGCACCTGTAACAAGCGCGCCGGGAACGGTGTGCTGCACAACGGCAAGATCGGCACGAGAACCTTGATCGATGCGCCCTTCGGGGAGGACTGGAAGGTGACGGACTGTGAGTCCTGCGGCAACTGTGCTGCGGCATGTCCTACCGGTGCCCTGATCGCGAAGAATCACAAGCATTATCGTGCGGGTCAGGTGAAGAAGGTGCTGACGACCTGTCCGCACTGTGCGACCGGCTGCCAGTATTATCTGGTTGTAAAAGGAAATCAGATTGTGGATGTGGAGCCCGCAAATGGTCCTTCCAACAAGGGACTGCTGTGCGTCAAGGGCAGATTCGGATCCTTTAACTTTGTACATTCTCCGGAGCGGCTGAAATATCCGCTGATCAAGAATCATGAGACCGGCGAATTCGAGCGGGCGACCTGGGATGAGGCGCTGGATCTGATTGCATCCAAGTTTAATGAGATCAAGAAACAATATGGTCCGGATGCACTGGCTGGTTTTGCATGTTCCCGTTCGCCGAATGAGGATATTTATATGCTGCAGAAGATGGTGCGTTGCGCGTTCGGTACCAATAACGTGGACAACTGTGCGCGTGTGTGCCACTCTGCGACGGTGGCAGGTCTGGCGATGACGCTGGGGTCCGGTGCCATGACCAACCCGATATCGGATATTACAACGGATGTGGATTGCATCCTGCTCGTGGGTTCCAACCCGGAGGAGGCACATCCTGTGGTGGGTATGCAGATCCGGCAGGCGGTGGAGAAAGGCGCCAGACTGATCGTGGTTGATCCCAGAGATATCGGTCTGTCCAAGCGCGCGGATATTCATTTGAAGTTAAAGCCCGGAACGAACGTTGCGTTTGCGAATGGTATGATGCATGTGATCATCAAAGAGGGACTGGTAGACGAGGAGTTTGTCAAGACCAGAACCGAGGGCTTTGAAGAGTTAAAGAAGATTGTGGAAGAGTACACGCCGGAGCGCGTGGCGGAGATCTGTCATATCGATCCCGATCACCTGCGAGAGGCAGCTTTGATGTACGCGAAAGCCAAGAAAGCGCCCATTATTTATTGTCTGGGTGTCACAGAGCATTCCACCGGTACCGAGGGCGTAATGTCTATGTCTAATATGGCGATGATGGTCGGCAAGCTCGGCAAGAGCGGCTGCGGCGTGAATCCACTACGTGGCCAGAACAACGTGCAGGGTGCCTGCGATATGGGCGCGTTGCCCGGTGATTTCCCCGGCTATCAGAAGTTGACCAATCCTGAGGTGGTGGCGAAGTTCGAGAAGGCGTGGGGTGTGGAGCTGAACAAGAAACCCGGTACCCATGCGACGGATGTGTTCGGCGCTGCGATCCGCAAGGAGATCAGAGGTCTGTTTATCTTCGGTGAGGATCCCGTCGTTACGGATGCGGATCAGAATCATATTCGGAAGGCACTGGAGAGCCTGGACTTCCTGGTGCTGGATGATCTGTTCATGACGGAGACGGCGCAGTATGCGGACGTGATCCTGCCCGGTACCAGCTACGCGGAGAAGGAAGGTACCTTCAGCAATACAGAGAGACGCGTACAGAGAGTCCGCAAGGCGGTGCAGTTGGAGGGCGAGATGCGTCTGGATACCGATATTTTCATCGATCTGATGAATCGTATGGGATATCCGCAGCCGCAGCTGACCTCCGAGGAGATCATGGACGAGATCGCTTCCCTGACGCCCAGCTTTGGCGGTATCAGCCACCGGAGACTGGACAAGGGCGAGACACTGCAGTGGCCTTGCCTCGACAAGAAGCATCCCGGCACACCGATCATGCATGTGGGCAAGTTTGCAAGGGGACTGGGCTGGTTCTATCCGGCGGAGTATGTGCCCAGTGCAGAGCTGCCTGACGAGGAGTATCCGTTGATCATGATGACCGGACGTGTGCTGTATCACTACAATACCAGAGCGATGACCGGCAAGACGCCCGGACTCATGGAGAGAGAGGGACATTCCTTTATCGAGATGAACACGGAGGATGCGGCGAGATTGGGCATCGAAAACGGCGAGAAGGTACGTGTTTCCTCCAGAAGAGGAACGATCATATCGACGGCGAGAGTGGGCGAAAAGGTTTCCCCGAAAGAGACCTGGATGCCGTTCCATTTCCCGGATGGCAATGCAAATGTACTGACCAATGCCGCGCTGGATAAATATGCGAGAATTCCGGAGTACAAGGTCTGCGCGATCAAGGTGGAGAAGCTGTCACCGGAAGAACAGAATGCATAAAAACATGCCGTGCGATGTGCCGGATAAAATGCGTGAGATTTTTGCCAATAAAGTATGCAAAGAGGAGAGGAGAAAGTAGTTATGCGCTTTTTCATTGACACTGCAAATGTGGAGGATATCAAGAAAGCCAACGATATGGGCGTGATCTGTGGTGTGACCACCAATCCGTCCCTGATCGCGAAGGAAGGCCGAGATTTTAAAGCGGTGATCGCGGAGATTGCTTCGATTGTAGATGGCCCGATCAGCGGTGAGGTCAAGGCGACCACGGTGGATGCCGAGGGCATGATCGCGGAGGGAAGAGAGATTGCGAAGATTCATCCGAATATGGTGGTGAAGATCCCGATGACGGTGGAGGGCTTAAAAGCATGTAAAGTGCTCTCCGCAGAGGGGATCAAGACCAATGTAACGCTGATCTTCTCCGCCAATCAGGCGTTGTTGGCCGCAAGAGCAGGCGCGACGTATGTATCACCTTTCCTCGGAAGACTGGACGATATCAGTCAGCGGGGCGTGGATCTGATTCAGGAGATCTCGGATATTTTTGCGATGACGGATCTGGATACGCAGATTATTGCGGCGAGTGTGCGGAACCCGATACATGTGACCGATTGTGCGCTGGCCGGCGCGGATATTGCCACGGTGCCGTACAAGGTGATTGAGCAGATGGTGCATCATCCGTTGACAGATGCCGGTATTGAGAAATTCCAGGCGGACTACAAAGCGGTATTCGGCGAATAAGGTGCCGACAATAGGCTTTATGAAATGTCTATCATGAAACGCATAAAACAGCATAAAACAGGCAGGGCTGCGAAGGGCAGACCTGCCTGTTTTGCCACTCGAGAATGTGTGCTTTTACTACTTGCAGTGTTTTTTATACTGCATGCAGTGTTTTTTACTGCATATTCTCTTCCTGCTTCTTGATCATACGACGTACCATCTCGCCACCGATGCTTCCTGCCTCCTTAGAAGTCAGGTCGCCGTTGTAGCCGTTTTTCAGGTTTACGCCGAGCTCGGATGCAACTTCAGTCTTGAAACGGTTCATAGCGTCTTTTGCCTCAGGAACCTCAACTCTATTGCTTCTGTTTGCCATTTGATTCACCTCCAAATATCAATTGCTTTTTGTTAAGCGTCTATTTTCAAGACAAAGGATGTTAAGTGCATGACATCATTTATCTTGGTCTTAGTATGAACGCAGCAGCATTTTTTATGAGTGAAATCAAATGGTAAGTTTTTCAAGTTTTCGTCCGTGGTTTATTTACTCTCTAAGTACTTGTAAACGACAGCGGCGATTGCGGCACCGACGAGCGGTCCAACGATAAATACCCAAACGCATGCGATGGGTGCGGTGTTGCCTGTGCATGCTGCTACGATCGCGGGGCCCAAGCTTCTGGCAGGATTGACGGAGGTTCCGGTGAGGCCGATACCGAGAATGTGTACCAGCACCAGCGTAAAGCCGATGACAATGCCGCCGAAGGAACCGTGACCTGCATTTTTGGAGGTTACGCCCAGAATGGTCAGTACAAAGATAAAGGTCAGCACGATTTCAACCAAAAGGCCTGCGCCGACGCTGCCGTTTACGCTTGTCAGTCCGTTGGTGCCAAGCCCACCGGTCATGTCCTCAACGCCGCCGAGGTTGAAGATCAGCGTAAGGAGTCCGGAGCCGCAGAGCGCGCCGAGACACTGGGCAACTACATAGCCGCAGAAGTCTGAAACGGTCATGCCGCCGCTCATCAAAACGCCGAGGGATACGGCGGGATTGATGTGGCAGCCGGAGATGTTGCCCACGCAATACGCCATGCCGACAATCGTGAGACCGAATGCAAGCGCGGTGAGCAGATAGCCGCTGCCATTTGCGGCGTCACAGCCGACCAGCATCGCGGTACCGCAACCTAAAGTTACCAGAGTCATTGTGCCGATAAATTCAGCAATCCATTTTTTCATATTGTTCATCCTTTCTTGAAAAAAATTTATAACCACTATATATAGTACTTGAAATCGTGAAATTTTACAATATATTTGTCATGTTTTTAAAGACAAATTCTATAATCCATGATATTCTGTAAAGGATAAGAGGAAGAAAAACAGCAAATATGCAGAAAATTGATGAATCAGGCGGAGGAGAATATGGGAAAAAAGGTGCTGTATCTGGACTGCGGTATGGGCGCGGCCGGAGATATGCTCACGGCGGCACTGCTGGAGCTGTTGTCGGATCCGGAGGAGGGACTGCGCAGACTGAATGCATTGGGCATTCCGCAGGTACATTACGCGGCGGAGGAGGCGATTCGCTGCGGGATCGGTGGTACCCGCGTCGCAGTGAAGATAGATGGTGTGGAAGAGAGCGATGCGGAGATGCATGTGCACGGGCACGATGCGCATACGCATGACGAGCACACACATGGGGCGGACGGGCATGATGCGCATACGCATGACGCGCACGCACAAGACACGTCACATCATGTGCATCGGAGCCTGGAGGAGATCAAGCGGATGATCGCGTCTCTGGCTGTATCTGATCAGGTAAAGCGGGATGCAGAGGAGGTGTACACGCGGATTGCAGAGGCGGAGAGTCATGTACACAGACGGCCGGTATCGGAGGTGCATTTTCATGAGGTGGGAACGATGGATGCGGTGGCTGACGTCGCGGCGGTATGCGCGTTGATGGAGTGGCTGGCGCCGGATGCAGTGGTGGTTTCGCCGGTGCATGTGGGAAGCGGTCAGGTGCGGTGCGCGCACGGGATTTTACCGGTGCCGGCACCGGCGACAGCATATTTACTGCGGGATGTGCCGATTTATGGCGGAGAGATCCGCGGAGAGCTCTGTACGCCGACGGGCGCTGCGCTGCTGGCGCATTTTGCGGATCGATTTGGCACCATGCCGCGGATGTGCGTGGAGCGAATCGGCTATGGCATGGGCAAAAAAGAATTTGAACGGGCAAATTGTGTGCGCGCTTTTTGGGGAGAGGAGCAGGCGCAGAAACCGGAGATGAGCACAGAGCAAGAGCCGCGGCAGGCGCGACGGGAGGATGAAATCATTGAGCTTGCCTGCAACGTGGACGACATGACGGCGGAGGAGATCGGTTTTGCCATGGAGCAATGTTATGCGGGCGGTGCGAAGGAGGTATTTACCACTGCTGTGGGCATGAAGAAGAACCGTCCGGGAACAATGATTACTGTGCTCTGCGATGCGGAGAACCGAGACCGGCAGATTGAGCTGCTGATGCGGCACACGACGACATTGGGGATTCGGGAGACACAGCACAGGCGGTATGTGCTTGCCCGGGAGACGGTGGAGGAGGAAACGGTATTCGGCAAAGTGCGCAAAAAAAAGGCAAGCGGTTACGGCGTCCACAGATCCAAGTATGAATATGAAGATCTGGCCGAGATTGCAAGGCGGGAAAATGTAAGTCTGGAAGAGGTCAGAAGGAGGATACAAACAAATGCATAAAAAGATACGTTTACTGACATTGTCCGGCATGTTCTTGGCGATTGGTCTGGTGCTGCCTTTTGTCACCGGCCACATCCCGCAGATCGGGAAAATGCTGTTGCCCATGCATATTCCGGTGCTGCTGTGCGGCATGGTGTGTGGATGGCAGTATGGTCTGGCGGTGGGCATCATCACGCCGCTGCTGCGGAGCCTGTTGTTTGCGATGCCTGCGCTCTATCCCAATGCAACGGGGATGGCTTTTGAACTGGCGACCTATGGTGTCACCGTGGGCTGCATGTATGCGTTGTTTAACGGCATCAGCGTGTTTCGGGAACATTATCTGCTGCGCGTGTACAGCGCGCTGCTGATTGCGATGATTGCGGGCAGAGTGGTGTGTGGAATTGCCCGCGTGGTGATGCTGGGCCTGACCCAGACGCCGTTTAGCTGGCAGTTGTTCCTGTCCGGCGCTTTCCTGACGGCGTTCCCGGGCATTATTTTGCAGTTGGTGCTGATTCCGGCGGTGATGGTGACCCTGCGTCGCGCCAAATTGATTGCATAAGAGAGATATATTGACTGAAATGGTCTCCGAATAACATCATTTCTGTCATGTGCATTTTGGCTGATTTGTCAGAAGAAAGGCGCGGAATTGCGCTTTTTACGAATGTGACACAAGTGTCAAAATACAAAAATCAAGGGATGATTATATAACATACGATATTTAATTCTCCTCAAATCTGTACAGCAAGAAATCGGTGAAAAAGGCAAATATTTGACCGAATAAGTCAAAAATCATTTTTGCTTGCTTTTTCAGACGTATACCCATATAATTGATGTAGGGACATAGAGCACCTACAAATGGATGAATTGTAGGTGCTTTTTCAAGGTGGAGAAACCATGGTAGAATTGGATGTGAAAATAGAGCCGCAGGATCTGTATGATTATATGCTGATGCATACCTATAACAGTGCGTCCGGAATTCTGGGCAGCACGGTAGGCGCCGTGGTGGCGCTGGTGGGTATCGCCAGAGGACAGGTTTTGTTCATTGTGGCAGGGCTGGTGCTGTTACTGTATCTGCCCTGGACCCTGTTCCTCAAGAGCAGGCAGCAGGCGCTGCGCAATCCAGCGTTCAAGGCACCGCTGCACTATGTGCTGGACGAGAGCGGGATCACAGTTTCGCAAAACGGCGAGGAACAGCACCAGGACTGGGGGGATATGGTGAAAGCTCTGTCCACGGGGCACAGCATTATCGTATACACCAGCCGTGTCAATGCGACCATCTTTCCCAAGCGGGAGATGGGAGATAAAAAAACAGATGTTATTGAAATGATATCCACACATATGCCGCCCCAGAAAGTAAAAATTCGGAATTGAGAATTAGAAGACTATAATTAAGAAGGCGGACGGAACGGGAGATAGGATGGAGCAGGATACGGCACAGAACAATATAGCACAGAGCGGTGGCGCACAGGACGATGCGGTGCAGAAGATTGAGACAACCTCGCCCGAGGAGACGTTCGCTCTGGGGGAGCGCATCGGGCGGACCGCCGAGGCGGGGCAACTGTATACATTGATCGGCGATCTCGGGGTAGGGAAGACCGTGTTTACCCAGGGCGTGGCGGCAGGACTCGGCGTCAGGGGACCGGTGAACAGCCCGACGTTCACGATTTTGCAGGAGTATCATGACGGCAGACTTCCGTTTTATCACTTTGATGTGTATCGCATCGGGGATGTGGAAGAGATGGAAGAGATCGGATACGAGGATTGTTTTTACGCCGAGGGTGTCTGTCTGGTGGAGTGGGCGGACCTCGTGCCGGAGATTTTGCCGGAGCATTATACGCAGATTGTGCTGGAGAAAGATCCTGCCAGAGGATTTGACTATCGCAGGATCACGATCACGAAGCGCTGAGAAGAGCCACGAAGCGATGAGAACCGAGCGGAGGAACGGGGATACATGAAGATTTTGGGAATAGACAGTTCGGGTCTGGTGGCCGGTGTTGCGGTGCTCCAGGACGATGTCATTTTGGCAGAGTACAATGTCAATTATAAAAAAACACATTCACAGACGTTATTGCCGATGTTGGATGAAGTGAAGCGGATGATCGAATTGGATCTGGAGGCGATCGACGCGATCGCTGTCGCTGCCGGCCCCGGATCGTTCACGGGACTGCGCATCGGATCGGCCACGGCGAAGGGACTGGGGCTTGCACTGGGGAAGCCGCTGGTGGAGGTGCCTACGCTGGAAGGGCTGGCGTATAATCTGTGCGGTGTGGATGGCCTGGTGTGCCCGCTGATTGATGCGCGCAGAAATCAGGTGTATACAGGTGTGTATGCGTTTGATGGCAATCAGCTGCGTGTTGTGGAGCCGCAGGATGCAGTGGATATTGCCCATATAATCAGCAGAATCAATGCGCTGGGCAGGGAGCGGACGGGCGCGAAGGTCATTTTCCTGGGAGACGGCGTGCCGGTGTACAGAGAGCGGTTGGAGCAGGGGGTAACGGTTCCCTATGCGTTTGCCGCACCGGGAAGCAATCGCCAGCGTGCTGCCAGTGTGGCGGCGTTGGGGGCGCTGTATTTTGCGGAGGGACGCGTGGTACAGGCGGCGGAGCATCGGCCGGAATATCTGCGGAAGAGTCAGGCAGAGCGCGAACGCCAGGAGGAACAGGCACGTCAGGAGGAATTGTCGTCCCAAGCTGAATCTGCGCATCGGACGGAGCAGGAGGAGAACGCATGAGCCTGCGGATACGGCCCATGGAAGCCGGCGACATTCCGGCGCTGACCCGGATGGAACAGGAGATTTTCAGCATGCCGTGGTCGGCGGACAGTTTCGCGGGGCTGCTGACTAGAGACTATCATTTGGCGGTTGTGGCAGAGGCGGAGGGCGAGATCGCGGGCTGCGTGGTGGCGACGCTTCTGGCCGACGAGGGCGAGATCGACAAGGTCATGGTGGCGGAGCGCTTCAGGCGCCGGGGAATCGCGGCGCGTCTGGTGGATGCGCTGCTTGCGGAGGCAAAACGGCGGGGCGCTGCGGCGATGACGCTGGAGGTAAGAAAGAGCAATCTGCCGGCGATTGGCTTATATGAGCGGGCGGGATTTGTCACGGAGGGCGTGCGGCCGGGGTTCTACGAGAAGCCTGCGGAGGATGCGCTGATCATGTGGAGAAGACCAACAATTACCAAGTGCGCACCGGACAACTCATAGTATACTTGGATTGGAATACAGGTTTTGTAAACCAATGTACAGGAGGAAGCTTATGAGAAAATACGGTAAGGTCATTTGCAATCAGTGTAAAAAAGAATTAAAATCAGAGGGGAACTATATAAAGGAAGGATACTTTGAGGTGGATTACACCTTTGGGTACTTCAGCCGCAAGGATGGTACGAGACACAGGTTTGATCTGTGCGAGGACTGTTACGACAACATGATCGGACAGTTTGCCATCCCGGTGGAGGAGGATGAGGTAACAGAGTTATGCTAGATGTTTGTCTGCTGGGGACCGGAGGAATGATGCCGCTGCCGTACAGGTGGCTCACTTCTCTGATGATGCGCTATAATGGAAAAAGCATATTGATTGACTGCGGAGAGGGCACCCAGATCGCCATGCGGGAGAAGGGATGGAGCCCGAATCCCATCGATATTATCTGCTTTACCCATTATCATGCGGATCATATCAGTGGTCTGCCGGGGATGCTTTTGACTATGGGAAATGCGGAACGGAAGGAGCCGCTTTTGCTGATCGGGCCGAAGGGACTGGAACGGGTGGTGAACGCGCTGCGGGTGATTGCGCCGGAGCTGCCGTTTGAGATACAGTTTCTGGAGATTACCGCCGATGAGGAAAGCTTTTATTTTGATGGATTTCGAATTGATGCTTTTAAGGTGAAGCATAATGTGCTATGCTATGGGTATAGCATGTGCGTGGAGCGCGCCGGCAGATTTGACAGAGCGCGGGCGGAGCAGCTGCAGATTCCCATGCAATATTGGAGCCGCCTGCAAAAGGGCGAGACGATCGAAGCGGAGGGACGTACGTTCACGCCGGATATGGTGCTGGGGGCGGATCGAAAGGGACTGAAGGTCACATATTGCACCGACACACGTCCGACGGACAGTATTTTACAACATGCCAGAGAGGCAGATCTGCTGATTCTGGAGGGGATGTACGGCGAGCCAGACAAGCTGGCCAAGGCCAAAGAACACAAGCACATGACAATGTACGAGGCGGCTCGGATCGCCAGGGAAGCCCAGGTGCCTGAATTGTGGCTGACACATTACAGTCCGTCGCTGATGCACCCGGAGGAATTTATAGGGGAGGTCAGAAATATTTTCCCCAACACGATCGCTGCAAAGGATGGCAGAACCGTAGAATTAAATTTCAAGGAAGAATAAGACAGGATGAAAAATGCAAAAACGCGCACTACGATCATTGTTGTCTTGCTGGTGGTGGCGGTGGTTGGTTACTATGCTTATCTGTCGAACAGAAGCAAGGAGAGCAAAGCGGAGGCCTCCATGACGGTGGTGGAGACCACGCTGAGCAGGGATCTGAGTAAGGATTACCCGCCAACACCCAAGGAAGTGATCAAATATTATAATGAGATTCTTCGGTGTCTGTACAACGAGCAGAGCACAGAGGAGGAGATCGAAGCTCTCGGCTTAAAAGCCCGCGAGCTTTATGATGATGAGCTTCTTGCGGCCAATGAGCTGGGGACGAACCTGATGATGCTGCGCGCGGATGTGCAGGATTGGCGCAGCAAGGGGAGAAGATATTCCAGCTTCAACCCGGCGTCCAGCACGAACGTCGAGATCTACGACGTGGACGGTTCTACCTTTGCGAAGATCATGTGCGGTTATATTGTGATGGAAAACGGACAGAATTTCCAGAAAAATCAAATGTATCTGCTGCGCAAGGACGCGAATAAGCAGTGGAAGATTCTGGGCTGGAAGGATATGGCCGAGCTGGAGCAGCAGAACCAGACGGCTGAGTGAGGGGAGCATGTTCGGAGAAAACAACATGGAAGATACAGTGTACATATTGGCGATTGAGAGCTCCTGCGATGAGACGGCTGCGGCTGTTGTGCGAAACGGGAGAGAGGTGCTCTCCAACGTGATCTACTCGCAGGTGCCGTTACATACGCTCTACGGCGGGGTCGTTCCGGAGATCGCATCGCGCAAACATATTGAAAAAATCAATCAGGTGATCGAGAAGGCACTCGCGGACGCACATCTTACGCTGCGGGACATCACGGCGATCGCGGTGACCTACGGCCCGGGACTGGTGGGCGCGCTGCTGGTGGGCGTTTCGGCTGCCAAGGCGATCAGCTTTGCCACGGGGATTCCGCTGGTCGGCGTACACCATATCAACGGACATATCAGTGCCAATTATATAGAGCATCCGGAGCTGGAACCGCCGTTTGTCTGCCTGGTGGCATCGGGGGGACATTCCCATCTGGTCGTGGTGCGGGATTACGGACAATATGAGATTCTGGGGATCACCAGGGATGACGCGGCAGGGGAGGCGTTCGACAAGGTGGCGCGGGCGATCGGACTGGGCTATCCCGGCGGACCGAAGATTGATCAGCTGGCAAAACAAGGTAACCCGGAGGCGATTCCCTTCCCGAGAGCCAAGGTGGCGGAAAATGCATATGACTTCAGCTTCAGCGGTCTTAAAAGCGCTGTGCTGAATTATCTGAACGGCTGTCAAATGAAGGGGGAGGAGATCTGCCAGGCGGATGTCGCGGCCTCTTTCCAAAAAGCGGTGGTGGATGTGCTGGTGGAACATTCACTGAGCGCGGTGCAGGCATGCGGGTACGGCAAGTTTGCCATCGCCGGCGGCGTGGCTTCCAACAGTGCCCTGCGCGCGGCGTTTGAGCAGGCGTGTGCGGCGCGCGGCATCACATTTTATCATCCGAGCCCGATCCTGTGCACGGACAATGCAGCGATGATCGGGGCGGCCGGATACTACGAATATATGCGCGGCGTCAGACATGGGCTGGATCTGAACGCGGTGCCGAATCTGCGGCTGGAGGAAGTGAACGCACCCTGCGATTGACGGCAGGAACGATATGAGGAGATGGGGGTTTTGGAAAAAAGAGAAACGGAAAACAGAAGAAGATGTACCATGATTGTGCTGGCCGGCGGCAGTGGGCGGCGCATGGGAGCGGATCTCCCCAAGCAGTTCCTGAAGGTGAACGGCAAACCCTTGATCTGGTACGCCCTGCATGCAGTGGAGCAGTCGCCCCTTGTGGACGACTGTATTTTGGTTGCAGCCAAGGGAGAGCTCCCTTATGTGGAAACACAGATTTTGGACAAATACGACTTCCGCAAGGTGATGGCGCTGGCGGAGGGCGGCAGAGAGCGCTTTGAATCGGTCATTCACGGCCTGCAGAAGCTGCGGGAGATCAAAGGTGCGGAAAAGGCGGCAAGCCGGATTGTCATGATTCACGACGGCGCACGCCCGTTTTTGACGGAGGAGATCATAGAGGCATGTTTCTGGGGGGCGGAGGAGAACGGCGCCTGTGTTGCGGCAGTGCCGTCCAAAGACACGGTGGCGATCTCTGACGGCACGGGCATTGAGGTGGCAGTGCCGGACAGACGGCTCCTGTATCAGGTGCAGACGCCGCAGAGCTTTCGCGGCAATCTGGCCTACGAGGCGTTCGATAAGCTGGCGGGAGAACTTCGCGGCAGGGATCGTCTGGACGATTTCTCCTGGATCACCGACGACGCGAGTGTGGTGGCACATTACACAGGGTTCCGCATCCGTCTGGTAGAGGGAGATTACCGGAACATCAAGGTGACGACGGCGGAGGATCTGCCGGTGGCAGAGTTGTTTTTACCAAAAAAATGAGATTTTTATGTGTAATTTGCCCAAAAGAAAAGACGGGAATGAGCAGAAAGGGGCAATCTGCCTAATTTCGTTATAAAATTCACAGCAAATATTTAGCAAAATGCAATTTTTGCTGTTTACAAAAGTTAGACATGTGTGCTATAATTCATTCTAGGTGCAAAATGGTTTGCACCACACCAACATATTCTTTTTATCTTAAGGAGGTAATTATGAAAAAGAAATTGGTTTCCGTGCTTTTGGCAGCTACCATGGTAGCTACAATGGCAGGATGCGGCAAGACCGAGACCACTCCTTCTTCCGCTTCAAGTCAGGCACCTGACAACTCTGGCGCCAGCCAGGCAGCAGTTGAAGAGGACTACAATCTTGAGGACCTCTACATCGTTGTTGACGGTACCGTTACCGCTACCGTAGACAGTGGTCAGGACAAATTCATTGAGCAGTGGGAGGCTGCTGTGAGCGAGAAGATCGGTCATCCCGTTAAGCTGCACATCAATCAGCTGGATCACTCCGATTACTCCGGTACTGTATCCCGTCTGTTGACGACCGGTACCCCTGGCGACGGATCTTATCCTGATGCATTGATCATGAGCGCTACGATGTTCCGTGAGTATTCCTCTACAGGTCTTCTTTGGGATATGGCTGATGCTTATGCAAACGCTGAGTTCCAGAACAGAATCACCCTGCCTGCAATCAACGAGGGTATGAAGGATTCCGAGGGTCATCTGTATGGCTTCGCTCCTACCTATGGTAATGGTTGTGTAACTTATGTTAAGAAGGCATGGCTGGATGCAGTTGGCATGAAGATCGAGGACATCAAGACCTATGATGACTACTTCAACATGCTGAAGGCATTTACCGAGCAGGATCCCGATGGCGACGGCAAGGCTGGTACCTACGGCGTAATCGCTGCTGGTTACGGTAAGCTGGACGAGGCTCCTTACATCAACTACATGCCTGAGTTCTGGCAGGATGCTTATCCCGCAATCTACCAGAAGAACGGCGTTTGGGTAGACGGCTTCCAGGAGCAGGCTACCATCGACGCTCTGAAGAGACTGAACGCAGCTTACGAGGCAGGCGTAATCGACCCTGATACCGAGGAAGCTGGTACCAAGCAGGCTCGTGAGAAATGGTTCTCCAACGACCAGAGCACTTCCGAAGGTGTATTCACCTACTGGGCAGGTACCTGGTTGCAGACTTTGACCGATAACCTTGCAAAGAACGATGTTGACAGCCAGATCGAGCAGCTGCCTCCTATCAAGGAGATCAAGGATTCCTGGGGCGGTTACATCAACAGAGAAGCTCCCGTTTGGGTAATCACTGATGATGGCGACGGCAGCAACGCACGTGAGCAGGCGATCTTCGATGCACTGCTTGAGACCATGCTGGACGGCGACACTGTACAGACTCTGTGGACCTATGGTGCAGAGGATGTTCACTGGTCCATCCACGCTGAGGAGTTCACCACCAACGCAAGCGATCCTGAGAAGGCTAAGACCTACACCTACGAAGAGGGTAAGTTCCACTTGAAGCAGTCTCCTAATGATCCTAACTCCCTGTGGAAGAAGAATCATCTGGATGCTGTCCTGGTTATCTCTCCTCTGACCAACGGTTATGTAGATACCGTAGATCTGGTTGTGGAGGGTAACAAGTTCTTTACCGAGAACTGTGTAGACGCTCCTACTTCTCCTGCTAACGAGACTCTGACCCAGATCCAGAACGATCTGGTAAGCTTGAAGACCCAGTTGATGAACGAGGTTGTTACTGGTGAGAAGAGTGCAGAAGATGCAATCGCTGAGTACAAGGATTCCTTCGGTAGCGATATCGAGACCATCCTTGCAGAGCTGAACGCTCAGTAAGAATTACACACTTACTAATCTGAATTAAGATTCCTGCCCCGGCGGGATGCTGGGGCAGGAGTTTTTAATTATAAAGAAGGAAAGGGGTTAGGTGTGCTTATGGCTAAGACCAACAAAAATGCTATCACGGCGACCGGCGCGCCGATTCGCAAAAAACCGTTAGGCATGCGGATGATGAATAATATAGGTTTCTATATTATGTTCCTGCCGGTATTTTTCTATGTATTGGTGATTTACTACTGGCCTATGCTCGGTATACGTTATTCATTCTATGACTATACGGCCAAAAAAATGGAATTTGTGGGCATGAAGCATTTTCAGACCTTATTCAGTGATAAGGGCTTCTGGACATCCTTTGTGAATACATTGGAGTTGTCCATCATCAAATTGCTCTTGACGACCTTTGCATCTGTTCTGATCTCCGTGTTCCTGAACGAGATGGGCAACATCATTGCAAAGAAGAGCTTACAGACGATCATTTATCTGCCCCACTTTATGTCCTGGGCAGTGACGGCTGCAATCTTCACCCTGTTCTTGTCTGCTTCTTCAACCGGTTTCGTAAACGAGACCCTGAAGTCCTGGGGCATGTTGGAGAAGAGTATCGACTTCATGCACAGTAAGACATGGTGGCGACCGATTTATTATCTGATCAATATTTGGAAAGAGACTGGTTGGGGAACCGTTATCTTCCTGGCGACTCTGTCCGGTATCAACACAGAGCTTTATGAGGCGGCAGATATTGATGGCGCAACGAGACTGCAGAAGATCTGGTATGTAACTGTACCGGCTTTGGCAAATACCGTTATCATCGTTTTGATTTTGAACCTTGCGAAAGTGCTGAATCTGTTTGAGTCAGTTTTCGTTCTCTACAATACACGTGTGTATGATGTGTCCGATACCATCGGTACCTTCATTTACCGTAAAACGTTCCTTACGGCTATGCCGAACTATGGTTATACCACCGCAGTTGGTCTGTTCAGATCCTTGGTAGGCTGTCTGTTGGTTGTGATATGTAACTATGCAAGTAAAAAAGTCCGCGGACGCGGAATTATATAAGGAGGGCTTACAGTATGGCGAATAATAAAACAGCATATAAAAAGCCCAAGAAACATGTTCATGTATTCGATGTGGTGAACTACATCGTGTTTGTGATTGTGGCGTTGATCATTTTGGTGCCTATCTGGAAGGTTGTGGTTGACTCCTTCAACGCGGTGGGTGTGTATAAGTTCCAGTTCTGGCCCAACCAGCCTACAGTAAACGGATATCTGACGATCTTTACAACCCAGAAGCTGTACAGACCTTTTGTAAACTCGGTACTTACTACAGTGGCCGGTACGTTGCTTGGTATGGTAATGTCCACGTTAGGTGGTTATGTACTTTGTCAGACAGAGATGCCCGGTAGAAACCTGTTTTCCTACTTCCTGCTCTTTACCATGATCTTCTCCGGTGGTATGATCCCTGAGTTCTTGGTAATGAAGAGACTGGGTCTGGTAGATAACATGTGGATCCTGGTTGTAAAGCATGGTATGAACGTGTACAATCTGGTGCTGATGAGAAACTTCTTTGAAGGAATTCCTGAGTCTCTGTTTGAGGCAGCGAAGATTGACGGATGTTCACCGATGGGTATTTTCTTCAAGATTGTGTTGCCTTTGTCCAAAGCGGCTCTGGCATCCATCGGTCTGATGTACGCCGTGACTGTATGGAATGACTATAGCACGGTACAGATTTACATCACCAATCGTGATCAGGTTAACTTCCAGTACATACTGAGAGTTATGGTCATGGATGGAGATACGCCGACAACATCGTATGCGGTATCACAGAATACCCTGTACTATGCGGCAATCGTTTGTGCGATCCTTCCGTTCATGGCACTGTATCCTTTCCTGCAGAAGTACTTTGTACAGGGCGTTAACGCCGGTGCCGTTAAGGGTTAATCCCTTTCCGCTCCGGAGCGTGAACCAAGCGCAAATAATGATCGAATACCTCCAAGGCGTGTGGGCGTAGGTGTCCGCCTCCTTGGAGGTTTTTATGTGAAACGGATGCTAGTAAGATGAATTTATATGTGTGAATAAAGTGCTGAAAAGATTGTCGCAAGAAATTTGCATAAAGTCGAAAAATCTTGTTGACAGTAGCCGCAACATTTGTTACAATAATTTTTGCCGCTGGTTAGTGGCAGCTTTGAAAAGGACATGGAGAGATATCGAAGTGGTCATAACGAGGCGGTCTTGAAAACCGTTTGTCCGCAAGGGCGCGTGGGTTCGAATCCCACTCTCTCCGCTAGAGAGTAGGAAGTGTTTGGCACAGAACTCTCGGATGGTTTTGAAATGAATACTGTATCTACAGATTCAACCTGGAGAAGTACCCAAGAGGTTGAAGGGACACCCCTGGAAAGGGTGCAGGTCGTTAATAGCGGCGCGAGGGTTCAAATCCCTCCTTCTCCGTTCGGCACAACATTGTGCCGATTGCGCAG
>JAFVAO010000042.1 GCA_017480445.1 Lachnospiraceae bacterium | reverse complement strand
CAACACGATGAAAAACAGGACAAACAGCTTTCCTCTCCCCAGGTTCAGGACGATTTCCTCCGTCCCGGGGAGCACCATCTGCAAAGGCACCTCCGTGTAATAGATCAGATAGGCCGCAAAGCACGCCGTCACAAGCATCTGCAAAAGCAGCTTCTGCCACGCCCGCAAACCCATAGAGCGCCTGCACACGACCTTGATATAGTCATCGATAAAGCCCACCAATCCAAAGCCCAGCATCAAAAAAAGCACCAGGATGACCTCCGGTTCTCTGGGGGCGAACAACACTGTGGCGGCGACGACACCCAACAGGAACAATACCCCGCCCATCGTGGGCGTTCCTGACTTCTGTAAATGGGTCGCCGGCCCGTCATCCCGAACGGTCTGTCCGCATTTCAGCCGTTTCAGGAAGGGAATCAGAAAAGGCCCGCCCGCCGCGGTGACCGCGAACGCGACTGCCCCCGCACCCAGCAGGTGCAGCATATTTTCCCTCATTGATTATACTCCATTATTCCTAAATACGGAAGAATATTTTCAAAAAGCTGTCGGATGATCGGCGCGGATACCTGACCTCCGTAATACACACCCTGCGGATTGGTTACAATCGCCAATGCGATCACCTGCGGATCCTCCGCCGGCGCGAACCCCAAAAAGGAAGCGATGTATCTGCCGTTTCCCCGCGGCAAGGTCTGACTGGTAGCGGTCTTGCCGCCGATGCGGTACCCTTCCACCTGCCCGTTTTTGCCGCCGCCCTCGCTGACCACCATCTCCAGCATGCCCCGCATTGTGGCGCTGGTCTCCTCCGAGACGATGCGCTCCGTCACCGGATAGGAAAAGGTCTCCTTGACATTTCCGGCGCTGTCGAGCGTCTCTAATCCCAAATGCGGTGTGACGCGCCTGCCGCCGTTGACGATCGAAGCCGCCGTCGTGATCAGCTGGATGGGCGTGATCTGAAACGATTGCCCGAAGGACACCGTTGCCAGCTCCACATTGCCCATATCCTCCATCCGGTGGATGATCGTGTTCGCCTCCCCCGGCAGATCCACGCCGGTTTTCTGCTTTAGGCCAAACCGCTCGAAATAGTCATAATACTGTTCCACGCCCATCCGCAAGCCGACCGTGATAAACACCGGATTGCAGGAATTCATGGTCGCATGCACGAAATCCTCACTGCCGTGCCCGCCCGTCTTGTGACACCGGATCTTCCGGTCATCCACCACAATATACCCCGGACAGGAAAAAGTGGACTCCGGCGTCACCACGCCGGACTCTAACCCTGCGGCAGCCGTCACGATCTTGAAGGTGGATCCCGGCTCATAGGTGTCATTGATACACCCGTTTCTCCAGATGGTATTCAAAATATCCTGTTTCTCCTTTTCCGGGAGGTTCGGGTCAGTCCCCTCCGGCAGCAGAAACGGATCGTTTAAGTCAAATTCCGGCACGCTCACCATGGCGTAGATCTCGCCGTTCTGCGGATTCATCACCAGAATCTTGACATCCTCCGCCTCCTTGGTCTGCAGTGCCTGATAGGCCAATTGCGTCGCATAGGCCTGTATATTGCGGTCTAAGCTGATGCGCAGGTCATCGCCCGCCACGGGCTCCACCCGGCGCTCTCCCAACCGCTCCACTTCAATGCCCGCGGCGTCCGTCACCGTCAGAATCATCCCCGGCTCGCCCTGCAGCTGCTCGTCATACACCACTTCCAGCCCGAGGATCCCCTGATTGTCTCCGCCGGTGAAACCCAGCACTTTGCTGGCCAGCTCTCCATAGGGATAAAAGCGCTTGTAATCCTCATCCACCTTGACACCGGCCAGGTCATACGCCCGAATCCGGTCCCCGATCGCCTTATCCACATTGCTCTTGACGCGCTCCATGGCGGAATAGGTTTCCACCCTGCGGCGCACCGTCGCCTCCGACAGGCCGAGTTCCTCAGAGAGCACCTCGATCACCCGCTCCGGATCCTCGATCTGATTATAGATCACCGAGACGGTGCAGACCGTCTGATTGTCCGCCAGCACCGTACCGTTACGGTCCAGAATCTTCCCGCGGGCCGCTTTGATGCTTCTCTCCCGCTCATGCAGTCTGTCTGCCAACTGCGCGTAATAGTCCGCCCGCCAGACCGTCAGATAGACCAGTCTTCCCGCCAGAACCAGAAAGGCAACCGTCAAAAGCCCTGACATGATCAGGATCTTTCTGCGGTGCGAAATACGATTATACTGCATAGCTTGCGCCTCATAAAACAGGTTCTCTATACTGTATTCCGCGCTCTCTGCACTTATGACATCTTGGCCGTCTACGGCGTGTCACCGCCTGTCTCCTGTACCTGATCGTCTCCGGTCAGCTCCGGATTGTCCGGCGTGTCTCCCAGCACTTCATTGTCGCCGATCTCGTCGCCGATGTTCGGGTCCAGCCCCTGATCTCTGGCCGCCATCTCCTCGGTCGCCTTCTCCAGTGCCTCCCGCTTCTCCGCCTCAATCTGCTCCGCGTACATCGTGGTGATCGCCAGCTGCTTGGCCTCCAGCTCCGCGATCTCCTTCTCCGAGAGCTCCTCCGTCATGAAAATATTCAGATAGGGAAGCACCTCCGTCAGCACATTGCGCACGATGCCGGTCGCATATTTTGCATCATCCTGTGGGATCGCGTTGGCGCGATCCACCACCACATAGATGGCGATCTGCGGATCGTCCGCAGGTGCAAAGCCCATGAACGACACCACATACTGTCCGTTTTTGCGGGGCAGCGTCTCCGCTGTACCGGTCTTGCCGCCGATGGCGTATCCGGCCGGGCGCGCCGTCTTGCCGGTTCTTCTGGAACCGCCCTCCTCCATCACCACAGCGCGGCAATATTGCCGGATCAGCTGCGAAGTGGATGCCGACACCGTCTGCTTCAAGACGCGCGGCTCAATATTCTGCACCACTGCTCCATTGGAGTTGGTGATCTTGTCCACCAGATGGGGCTCGTAATAGTAGCCTCCGTTGATCAGAGAACAATATCCCGTGATCATCTGGATCATTGTCACGTTGAAGTTCTGTCCGAAACTGTTGGTCGCCAGATCCGCCGGCACCATGTCCTCGATGGGGAACAACAGATTCGCCGTTCTCGCCTCTCCCGCGAGATCCACATTGGTCTTTAAACCAAAATTGAAAATATTCTGGAAGCGGGCAAACTCCTCCTTGCCGAGGCTCGCGCCGATCTTCATCAGCGCCACATTACAGGACCATGCAATGGAATCCTGCACCGTGACCGTACCCTCGCCGCCGGTCTTGTAGCTGTGGCATTTGATAAAATGCCCCCCGACCTCCAGACCGCCCGTACACTGATACGTGTCGTTCGGCGTGATGGAACCTGTCTCCAGCGCCGCCGCCACCGTGAACGGCTTCGCCACGGAGCCCGGCTCGTAGGTGTTGGAGATGCAGAAATTTTTCCACAGATTATTCAGATTCAGCATGATGTCATCCTTGTCCATCGCATCGAGCACTTCCTGCGTGATGGGCTCATGCGTGTTGCGATAGATGGTGTAGCCGCGATCATTCACATATTGTTCAATCCGGACACTGCCAAGCAATGCGCTGGTGTCACGGGTTTTATTCAAATCATACGTCGGATAACTCGCCATGGCCAGAATATTGCCGGTGTTGACCTCCATGATGATGCAGCCGACGTTCTCCGCGCCGTTTCCATCGTGGGCAACATTTTTATGCGCATCGTTGAACTCCCGCAGATATTTTTCCACGATCCCCTGAATATTGCTGTCGATCGTGGAGTGCAGCGTGTTGCCGTTGATCGCCGGCTTCACGGTGCGTTCCACCTCGTCCGCCTCGTTCAGATAACCGTACTCTCTCCCGGCGGTGCCGCTGAGCATCTCATCATAATATTCCTCCAGCCCGTACTGTCCCTGATTGTCGGAGGTCGTAAAACCAATCACGTCCGCCGCGAGCGAGCCGCCCGGATAAACACGCTTATATTCCTCTTCAAAATAGACGCCCTGGATATTGTTATCCTCCGTCTGTGCCTCCTTAAAACCACTGATCTCATCGAATGTCAGCTGTCTGAGCGCGATATAATAGCGCGACTCGGGGTGACTGACCACATAGCTGCGCAGTTCCGGGATGTTCAGCTGCGGAAAATTGGCCGCGAGCGCCTGCATGGTAGGCTCGATATAGCTGTCCTTGTACTGCATGATATAGGCGTCAATCTGCAGGTTATAGACCTTCTCGCTGGTCGCCAGCTTCGTCCCCTTCGCGTCCACAATATCCCCGCGCTTAGCCGGCAATGTCTTGGAATCGCTGATCTGTTGGGTCAGAACCTGTTTCTGATAACTTGTCTCATTCTCTCTGACCAGATAGAGCAGTCGTACGCCCAATCCGGCAAAAGCCAGCAGTACCAACAAGAACAGTACCACCAGCTTTTTCTGCATTTTCGATGTGAATTTTTTGACTTTTTTCGGTCGTTGTGCCTGCATCCGAATCTTTCTGCCTTTCTATTCGCTCACGCGGCGCATATAGTCACTGCCTGCGCTCTCGTACTTCACGATCTGTCCCTCTTTTGCATAGCTCATACCGAGCTCTCCGATGGCGATCTTGCGAATCTCTTCCAGATCCACGCTGCTCACCACGCGATTGTAATCTTCCTCATTGGCCAGCTGCAGATTGTTCAGCTGACTCTCCAGCTTCGACACGGTCTTCACCTTTGTCGTCAGATCAGACTGCAGCTGCAGATACTGCAGCAGCACCAATGCGCACACGCACAGCGCCGTCGCAAGGAAGAACACATAACCCACATTCATATGGGTTGCCTTGTCACGGTTTTTTCTGGTCTCATTGGACAGCTGCTTTCTCGGTGCTTCCTCCAACTGTCTGCGGATATCCAGCTTACGGGCTGTATTATCGAAGTTATAAACCGCTCCTTTCGTCGCATAGCCTCTGTTTGTTGTTCTGCTCGCTGTTCTGCTTGTCACGCCGCGATAACCGGCGCCCCCTCTTGTCTGTGCCATAACCTTCTTAAACTCCTGACTGATTTTTTTACTGCTTTTATTTCACGCCTTCTTATGCGTTTTTGCTCGCTTCTATATGCTGCCTGTTTCTATACGCTGCCTGCTTTATGCTTTCTCAAACACCCGCAGCTTTGCACTTTTTGATCTGCTGTTTTCCGCCAGCTCCTGTGCTCCCGGCACGATCGGCTTTCTCGTCACACACCTGCCAAGCGGCTTTTTCCCGCATACACACACCGGAAATTCCGGTGGGCAGGTACAAGGGTTTTCCGCTTCCCGAAACGCTTTTTTCACGATCCGGTCCTCCAGCGAATGGAATGTAATGATACAAAATCTTCCGCCCGGCTGCAGCAGCTCTATGAAGTCCTGTAAAGAGTTCCGCAAAACCTCCAGCTCCCGATTACATTCAATGCGGATCGCCTGGAAGGTCTGCTTTGCGGGATGCCCGTTTTGCCGCATCTTCGCCGGTATAGCGCCCTTGATGATCTCACTCAGCTCCAAGGTTGTCTCAATCGGCTTCTCTCTTCTTGCCTGCACGATGTGCTTGGCGATATTCTTCGCGAACGGATCCTCGCCGTAATCCCGGATCAGCCTGAACAGCTCCGCCTCCGCGTATTGATTGACAATGTCCTTGGCTGTGAGGGTCTGCCGTGTATCCATCCGCATGTCCAGCGGCGCGTCGTAGCGATAGGAAAATCCTCTCTCCTGCGCGTCCAGCTGATAGGAGGAAACCCCCAGATCCAACAGGATCCCGTCCACGCCGCTCACCTGCTGTTCCCGCAGCCGCACGTTCGCGTTGCAGTAATTGTCCCGCAGGATCGTCACCTTATCCCCGAAGGGCTTCAACCGCTCACCGGCCGCCGCAATCGCCGCGCCATCCTGGTCAAATCCGTAGAAATGTCCCGTTGTCAGCCTGCTGCACACCTCATAGGCATGTCCGGCTCCGCCCAGCGTACCGTCCACATAGATCCCGTCCGGTTTGATCTTCAGTTGATCGATGGTCTCCGAAAGCATTACGGAGTAATGTTTAAATTCCATATGCCGCCTCCATCTGCCATCAGATCATCAATCCCAGTTCCTCCATCGACTCGGTGATATCGTCCATATCCACATCCTCGCCGATCTCCTCGTACTTCTCTTTACTCCATATCTCGATGCGGCTGCCGACACCGACAAGCACTACATCCTTATCCAATCCGGCGAACTCCCGCAAGGAGGCCGGCAGTAAAATTCTTCCCTGTTTGTCCAATTCTACCGAGGCTGCACCCGCAAGAAAGAATCTTGCGAACTGTCTCGCCTGTTTATTTGTCAGCGGCAATGACGTGAGTTTCTGTTCAAAAGCGTTCCAGTCTGCGTTGGCATACACAAACAGGCAACCATCCATTCCCTTGGATACTACAAATTCGTCTCCCAGTGTCTCGCGGAATTTCGAAGGAATGATCAACCTGCCTTTCGCATCAATCGTATGACTGTATTCACTCATGAACATCACAATCACCACCTTAAAGTCGGGTCTGCCACGGAAGTTCGGTGCGGATTGATTTCCCGTGTCCTCCACTTTGTGACACTTTACACCACTTCCACCCACTTTTAAGTTGATTCTAATATAAAATTAAGAATTTTGCAATAGAATTTCTGAAAGTTTTTTTGCGAAAAAGCGCCAAAAAAAGCCCTTTGCGGCCTTTCGCAAAGAGCTTTTCCCATCAAAAACACAATATGTAGTGTGGTGGGGATTTTTCCCATACCACATTTATTTTTAAGCAACTCTTTAAAAATTTTAAAAAAATCTTAAAAATTTTGTACTAACTGATCGATTCCAGGCGAATGGTGTTGGTATTGCCGGATTTTCCGCCGATCTGCCCGCCCGTGAGGATCACATTGTCCCCCGGCTGCAGCCGGAACACCGTCTTGGCATGTGCCAGTGCATGATAAAACAGCACGTCCACGGAATTGAACTCCTCGCTCATCACCGGCGTCACGCCCCAGCTCAGATTCAGCTTACGCCAAACCTTCTCCGAGGTGGTCATTCCGAGGATGTCCACCGGGCAGCGGAACCGGCTGACCATACGCGCCGTCTTCCCGGAGATGGAGCTGATCACAATCCCTTTCGCATTGGTGTCGATCGCCATGGAACAGGTGGAATGGGACACTGCGTCGATATTGCTCTGGATCTTATAGTCCGCATTGCGGAAACGCTTGGTATAGTCGATGTTCTGCTCCGTATACGCGGCGATCTCCGCCATGTTTTTCACCGCATTCACCGGATACTTGCCCGACGCCGTCTCGCCGGAGAGCATGATCGCCGAGGAGCCGTCATATACCGCATTGGCCACATCAGAGATCTCCGCTCTGGTGGGTCTGGGGTTATGGATCATGGACTCTAACATCTCCGTGGCTGTGATCACCCGCTTGCCCAACATTCTGCACTTGCGAATCAGATACTTCTGGATCGCCGGCACCTCCACAAAAGGAATCTCCACACCCAGATCACCTCTCGCCACCATGATGCCGTCCGCGAACTCACAGATCTCATCGATATTGTCCACGCCGGCGCGGTTCTCGATCTTCGCAATGATATCGATGCTCTCCCCGCCGTTTTCGTTCAAAAACTCCCGCATGGAGCGGATATCGCTCTTATTCGAGACAAAGGAAGCCGCCACGAAATCCACATCCTGCTTGATACCAAACAGCAGATCCGCCTTGTCCTGCTCGCTTAAGTAAGGCCCCTGCATCACATGGTTGGGGAAATTCATGCTCTTGCGGTCAGACATCTCGCCGCCCGCCTTCACTTTGCAGATCACATCATTTCCCTTGATCTCCTGTACCTCAAAGATCAGCAGTCCGTTGTTCACCAAAATGGTGTCCCCGACCCCGATCTCCTTGACCAGATTCTTGTAATTGACGGAGACGCGGGTCTCATCGCCCTCCACATCATCCACTGTAAAGGTGAATGTCGCGCCTTCCTCCAGCTGCACCTTATGGTTGACAAAGGTCTTGATCCGGTACTCCGGCCCCTTTGTGTCCAGCATGATCGCGATGGGCAGCTGCAGCTCCTCACGCACCTTCTTGATCAGTTCGATCTTGCGCAGATGCTCCTCATGCGAGCCGTGGGAAAAGTTCAGACGTGCCACATTCATGCCCGCCATGCACATCTCCCGCAGCACATCCTCGTGCTCGCTGGCCGGCCCTATCGTGCAAATGATTTTGGTTTTTCTCATATTGATTACTCCTTTATACGCCTTCGGCGCCGCTTGATTTCGTTCCCTCTTCATACTCGAAGATCCAATCGCTGCGCGATTCCCGCACTTCGTGCTCTCTGATCTTCTCGTTGTACGCTCGGGCGAAATCAAATGTCGCCTTCGGCGCCGCTTGATTTCGTTCCCTCGCTACACGTTAAATCTAAATAAAATTACGTCGCCGTCGCGCACGACATAATCCTTACCCTCCATGCCGACAAGTCCCTTTTCCCGCGCTGCCGCAAGCGAGCCCTGCTCCAGCAGATCCTTGTAATTCACCACCTCAGCCTTGATAAAGCCGCGCTCAAAATCCGTGTGGATCTTGCCTGCTGCCTGCGGTGCCTTGGTGCCGATCTTGATGGTCCAGGCGCGGGTCTCGTCCTCCCCCGCCGTCAAAAAGCTCATCAATCCCAGAATGCGGTAGCTTGCCGCAATCAGCTTGTCCAGGCCCGACTGGGAAAGCCCCAGATCCTCCAAAAACATTGCTTTCTCATCGTCATCCAGCTCGGCGATCTCCTGCTCGATCTGTGCGCAGATCACAAACACCTCACTGTTTTCCTCCGCAGCGAACTTGCGCACATCCTGCACCATGGCATTGGACGCGCCGTCATCGGCCAGGTCCTCCTCCGCCACATTCGCCGCATAGATCACCGGCTTATAGGTGAGCAGATTATAGCCCTTCAGAAGCTCCAGCTCATCCTCGTCCGTTACCTCCAGCGTCTTCGCCGGCTTGCCGCTCTCCAGATGCTCCTTGATGCGTGCAAGCAGCGCATCCTCCTTAGCCAGCGACTTGTCCATTCTCGCCGCCTTGCTCACTTTTGAAATTCTGCGCTCCAACACCTCCAGATCCGAGAAAATCAATTCCAGATTGATCGTCTCGATATCCCGCAGCGGATTCACACTGCCGTCCACATGCACCACATTGGTATCCTCAAAACAGCGCACCACATGTACAATCGCATCCACCTCGCGGATATTGCCCAGGAACTGATTGCCCAGTCCCTCACCCTTGGAAGCACCTTTCACCAATCCCGCAATATCTACGAACTCAATCACTGCCGGCGTCACCTTCTTGGAGTGATACATATCACCCAACAGCTTCAGCCGCTCATCCGGCACCGCCACCACGCCCACGTTGGGGTCAATGGTACAGAACGGATAATTGGCGGATTCCGCGCCCGCCTTTGTCAGTGAATTAAACAGGGTACTCTTGCCCACGTTAGGCAGACCCACGATTCCTAATTTCATTTTTCTCTATATCCTCCTAAAATGCCTTGATTTTACAGGCTTTTTCTCTTTCTCATTTTCTTGGTGTACCAATTAGTGTACCAATTGTTTTCAAGCGACATAAAACGATATGGACTTATATATTAATCCCGCCTTACACCACATTGAGAGCCGCCGCCACAAGGTCAATCTCCTTCTGCTTCTCCTCTTCCGTAATGTGAACATATAAGTTCATCGTAATACCGATATTGGAATGCCCTAAAATCTTCTGAAGCGTCTTCGGCATCATCCCGCCCTCAATACATCTTGTAGCGAAAGTATGCCTCAGCACATGCATCGAAAAACGCTTGATCCCGACTTTATCACAAATCTTGAACAATGCGGTGTCATATGTACTATTCTTGACTGGTTCTCCCTTTTTGCAAAGAAACACCTGATCAGCCCATTCCATCGGTACGATCTTAATCTTACGGTTCTTTTCTCTCTGAAGCCTAAGAATCCGAATTGCCTCGTCTGTCAGCGGGATTGTCCGATAGCCCGACTTGCTCTTAGGCGGACCGACTCTCCATTCGCCGACTTTATAGCGATACTCCATAGTCCTCCGGATTGACACTGTCCTCTTCTCAAAGTCAATGTCTTCCCATTTTAATCCTACCAATTCCCCTGTACGCAGTCCCGTTTGAAGTATAAACCTGAACTGATATTCATAACTCTGCCCTGCCGCCCCTTCCAAAAACCTCTTCTGAACCTCGATGGTGAGTGCCTCTTTCTGTTCAGATGGCTTTCCCATATTGCTCTTTACAGACTTCTTGCAGGGATTTGTGATGATCACATCATTCTCCCTTGCAAATTCCAACATATTATAAAGGGCAATCCTCGTCTGATAGATTGTGGAAGTCTTATACCCTT
>JAFVAO010000041.1 GCA_017480445.1 Lachnospiraceae bacterium | reverse complement strand
TAACGGCAGATCAGGCGAAGAAGGCTGTGATCGCTTACGAGCCCATCTGGGCGATCGGCACCGGCAAGGTGGCTACCACCGAGCAGGCGCAGGAGGTCTGCAAGGCGATCCGCGACTGCATCGGCGAGATCTACGATGACGCGACCGCGGCTGCGATCCGCAGTCAGTACGGCGGTTCCGTGTCCGCGTCCAGCGCTCCGGAGCTCTTCGCACAGCCGGATATTGATGGCGGCCTGGTGGGCGGCGCATCATTAAAACCGGATTTTGGGCAGATCGTCAACTACAATAAATAAGTTCATTTGCTTTAAAAAGTGCGTCCTTGCGGGCGCACTTTTTTTGTACAATAGAATTTACGGCTGGAAAGCCTTTGTGCAGAACCGGATATGGCAAACATACACAATAAGATTATTCGTTTTGCGCTGCGAAGCTGAGATCAGTGAATCATTGGAAGCCAATGGTTCCAATGGTTCACGTATTGGGCTCAGTGAAGCGATTAGCGCATCCGAATAATCGTTTGTGTATTTTGACCATATCGGAACTCACAAACAAACTGATCCCACAGTCGACAGGCAACCGTTTTTTAGATTGACATCGATTTAACAAGCTGTTATACTAAAGTTGGTATATTCTACGAATCACTCAGGAATCGACCAAATCCCGGAAAGGAAGGACATGCGCATGAACGCAGGAAAACAGTGGAAACAAATGATTTGGAAAAAAGGAATTGCCTGTGCGCTGTCCTGTGCGCTGCTTCTGCCGATGCTGGCAGGGTTCACCGGCTGTGGCAAAAAAGAGCAGGTGAAGCTGACGGTATGGGGATCTGCAGCCAGTCAGGAGATGCTGCGGGAGATGGCGGATGCGTTCATTGAACTGCACAAAAAGGAGGCCGATATCGAGATTGTACTGCGACAGGAGGATGAAGATACCGCAGCGGACAATGCAGTGGCGAATCCCACGCAGCTGGCGGATGTATTTTCCTTCGCGGGGGATCAGATGCAGCGCCTGGTGAATGCGGGACTGCTTTTGCCGGTGGGGGAGGATGCGGCGCAGGTGATCGCAGATAACGGCGGCGCCGACAGCGCGGCCATTCAGACAGCATCCGTGGATGGTACCCTGTACGCATATCCGCTGACAGCCAGCAACGGTTACTTTATGTATTATAATGCGGCATATTTTACCGAGGCGGATGTGCAGACATTTGACGGGATGCTTGCAGCCGCGCAGAAGGCCGGCAAGAAGGTCGCCATGGACTGGGGCAGCGGCTGGTATATTTATTCGTTCTTCGGCGGTGCAGGCATGCATATCTATCTGGCGGAGGACGGAAAACACAATTTCTGCGACTGGAACCAGACGACGGGGAACTATAAAGGCGTGGATGTGGCACAGGCGATGCTTGACATTGCGGCGCAGGACGCGTTTTTGAATACGGATGACGGCGGATTGAAGGATGGCATCGCAAGCGGCGAGATCGTTGCCGGTGTGAATGGTTCCTGGAATGCGGAGTTTATCAAGGGGATCTGGGGAGACGATTACAGGGCGGTGAAGCTGCCGACCTATACCATCCGCGGAGAGCAGGTTCAGATGGCAAGCTTTTCCGGCTATAAGCTGGTGGGCGTGAATGCGGGCAGCGCGAATCCCAAATGGGCTGCTGCATTTGCGTCGTATATCACCAATGAAGAAAATCAATTGCAGCGGTTTGGCGTGACAGGCGAGACACCGGCGAACGTCAAGGCGGCCCAGGCCCCGGAGGTACAGGCGGCGCCGGCAGCCGTGGCATTGGCCAATCAGGCACCCTATTCGGTGCGGCAAATGATTGCGGCACCGTTCTGGACACCGTCCACCGTCTTCGGCACATTGATCGCAGCGGGCAATCCGGACGGGCGGGATCTACAGCAGATTTTGGATGAATTGGTGGCGGCGGCCGAACAGCCGGAGGAATAGAGAAGCGTACAGGTAACGGAGGTCTTTTGCATGCGGAAAATGACTGTTCGCGTTCTGATCACAGTGATTATCGCACTGACAACCTGTATGTTGGTGATTCTATTTCTTGTGGCGAACGTGAATACAGTGGCGAGACAATATGAGGACAATATCAGCCGCGCGATGGAAAGTCGGCAGCTGGTAGCGCAGATCAGTGAGAATATTTATCAGACAGAATCGCAGGTCTGGCAGCATATTGTGAACGAAAATGAAATGGAATACGAAAAGCACGAGGAGCGCATAGATGGGCTCCTTGTTGACATGTCTGATCTGATGTCAAAGCTGCAGGACAGTCTGACGGATGAGGAGGATCGTACCCTTTCGCATGAAGTCATCCGGCGTTATGGTGGGTTTAAGAGCAGTGTGCAGGTGGTGCTCGACCTGAGTCGTCAGGGGGCAAAGCAGTCGGCGCAATACTATGTGGACAAAGAGCTGAATCCTTATTTTGACACGGCAAATGAATTGTTGGATGCTGTGCGTCAGAAAACGACGGAGAACAGCAGCCTGGCAGAACAGCAGATGACAGAAAGTATTTCTAAGGCGCGAATCGAGGCGATTGTGTGTCTGGTAGTAGTTGGACTGATCACCGCGGTATGTATTCTGCTGGTCGTCAGAAGCGGACGTCTGATCGTGGATCAGCAGGAGGAAGAATTTAGACAGCACCAGCAGCGCGTGATGGATCTGCAGTATAACATCATTGTGGCGATGGCCAATCTGATTGAGAGCCGCGATGAAGACACCGGCTTCCACGTGAAGCGCACGAGCTGGTATGTGGATCAGATCGCCAGAAAGCTCGCCGCGGACAGCCCTTACGGGGAACAGCTGGATGATGCTTATCTGGAAAATCTCTGGAAAGCGGCACCGCTGCATGATGTGGGCAAGATCCGCATCTCCGATACGATTCTCTGTAAGCCGGGCAAGCTGACGGCAGAGGAGTTTGAAACGATGAAGACGCATGCCGCCGAGGGCGGTAAGATTATTTACGAGACGATGCGGGATATCGAGGAGCCGGCGTACATTGAGATGGCACACGATATGGCGCAGTATCACCATGAGCGTTGGGACGGAACCGGATATCCGGAGGGCCTTGCGGGGCAGGAGATTCCGCTCTGTGCGCGGATTATGGCGGTGGCGGATGTGTTTGACGCGCTGACCTCCAAGCGCTGCTATAAGCCGGCGATGACGGTGGATGCGGCGTATCAGATCATTGCAGAGTCCAGCGGCTCCCATTTTGATCCGATTGTGGCCGATGCGTTTATCAGCATCCGTCCGCTGGTGGAGGAGTATTTTGCCGCGATGCAGGAAGAAGAGCAGCGGGAGAATGAGTAGGAGACTGTATGCGGACGGGGCGCTGTATACGGGCAGGCAAAAGGATGTTGAGCAGAATGCGGAAGCAATTACAGAAAAAATTTCAGGAATGGAATACAAAGCTGCAGGATGTATACGCGGGAACATGGCTGTCGGCGACGCTGGCGTTCATGTTGTGCGTGTTTGAACCGCTGTGCCTGTACTTTCTCAATGCGGGAGATTATATTTTTGACGTGTATACGTTGTTCCCGGTCTGCCTGGTGCTGTGGCTGCTTGCGACGGCGGTGGGATGTATTGTCTTTTTTCTGGTATACCGGTTGGGGCCGAAGCTCTACAAAACTGTATTATATCTGGTGTTTTCCCTGTTTCTCTGCCTGTATGTGCAGGGGAATTTTTTTGCGAAAGGGTTGGCAACGCTGGATGGGCGCGCGATCGACTGGCAAGCCTACAAGACACAAAATGTACAGAGCGTACTGTTGTGGATCGGGTTGTTCACAGTGTGTGCGGTTCTGTTTTACAAGCTGTCCTGGGAGAAGCTGCGCAAATTGGTGCAGGGAACTGTTTCTTTCTTTTTGCTGATTTTCATTTTCACTGCGCTGGTGGAGGGATACCTGCAGTACGGTTTTGACCGGAAGGCATCGGTGGTGGTGACGGCACAGGGACTGACAGAGTATGGCGAGGCGGAGAATTTTATCCTGTTGGTGGTGGATATGGTCGACGCGGAATATGAGAATGAGGTGTTGGCAAAATATCCGGAAGATCGGGATTTCTTGCGAGACTTCACATATTATGACAATGTTGTCAGCGGCTATTGTTACACGGAAAATGCGCTGCCTTTTTTGCTCAGCAGCAAGTGGTATGAGGGACGGGAAAAGTTCGACAGCTACAAGGAGTGGTGTTTCCTGCGGTCACCGCTTATTGCGGCGCTGAAGGAGCGCGGGTATGTCCTTGGGATTTACACGGATGAGCTGCCGCCCACGAAAGCGGCGATGGAACTGGACAATACGACGAGCATCTCCAGAACCCTGCAGGATCCGGTTGCCTTCAGCAAGGCCTGGATGCGTCTGG
This sequence comes from Lachnospiraceae bacterium, assembly GCA_017480445.1. Classification (GTDB taxonomy): domain Bacteria; phylum Bacillota; class Clostridia; order Lachnospirales; family Lachnospiraceae; genus Acetatifactor. The sequence continues at coordinate 550 of JAFVAO010000041.1, read as the reverse complement.
TGGGCTATAAATATCTTCCCTTTCCGTTGAAACGCTATAGTCAGGTGCAGCCGTCGGCGTTTACCACATGTTTCAGCGACAGGATTGACGGACAGGCGGCATGGGATTTCTACAGCAGCAACGCGCTGTTTTACAAGGCGCAGACAGAAGAACATACAACGCTTGCCGGGGACGGCAGACCGCGGTTTAAAATGATTCATATTCAGGGGGCGCATCATCCGTACGCCATCAACCGACAGATGGAGGATACGCCGTACGCGACCTACATGGATTGCGTAGAGGGAACCAATACGATTCTGCGGGCTTTTCTGGAGCGCCTGCAGGCGGATGGTATCTATGATAACAGCGTGATCGTCATTATAGCGGATCACGGGGTCACGGATCCAGACTATCCGGAACCCATGGGACATCAGGATCCGGTTCTGTTCATCAAGGGGGCGGGCGAGCAGCACAGCTTGTTGCAGACGACTACTGCGCCGATCTCACAGGAGGATCTGGCGGAGGCGTATCTGAAGCTGCTTGCGGGCAGCGCGGGCGACAATCTCTTCCC
>JAFVAO010000040.1 GCA_017480445.1 Lachnospiraceae bacterium | reverse complement strand
TTTTTGCCTATTTTCGTGAGAATCTGGATGCGAGAAATGTGCAGGCGAATGCGGCACATCTGGCGCTTGCGAAGATGGAGCAAGCCGGACGGCTGGATGGCGTCATTACGCAGAATATTGACGGGCTACATCAAAAGGCCGGGAGCAAAAATGTGCAGGAGATCCACGGCAGCGCCATGCGCAGCTATTGTGTGTCGTGCAAGGCAAAGTATGATGCGAATTTCATCTTTGACAGTAAGGATGAGGTTCCCCGTTGTCACGTCTGCGGAGCGATGGTGCGGCCGGATGTCACGCTCTATGGAGAATTTTTGCCCAGTGTACCATACGACAATTCGATTCGTCTGATTGCAAATGCGGACTGTTTGATCATCGGAGGAACTTCGCTGGAGGTGGGCTCTGCGGCGGACTTGGCCCAAATGTTTCAGAACCACAAACATGGCGGTCGCATGGTGATCATCAACAGGGATAAGACCAAAATGGACGGCAAAGCGGATCTGGTACTGCATGACAGTATTGGCACGGTATTAGGGCAGTTGGCATAAGGCGCTACATAAATATTCTCCCTTTTTACATTTATGTTGCTCATGATAAAATAATACAAAACGGAAGTTTACGGTGAAATAAGTTGGGGGAAATGTATGAATTCTAGAGAGTACTTGGAAATATTGCATGTTGCAGAGAGATTAAAAGACACACCACGGCATTGCACAACAACAAAACGCAGAATAGAAAGCGTAGCAGAGCATAGTTGGAGGATATCGCTAATGGCTTTCCTTTTAAGGCATGAGTTTCCTGATATAGACATAAACAAGGTGGTTGATATGTGTCTTATTCATGATCTTGGTGAGTGCTTTACAGGTGATATTCCTACTTTCATAAAGACCGATTCAGATAGAGAAGTTGAAGATTCTCTTTTGAATCAATGGGTCAAATCATTGCCAGAGGAATTATCCAGGGATTTTGCAGATTTGTATAAAGAAATGGATGCACAAGAAACAAAGGAAGCTAAGTTGTATAAATCACTGGATAAGCTTGAGGCCTTGATTCAGCATAATGAATCTCCTCTTGATACTTGGGCTGAAAACGAGTTTGAACTAAATAAAACTTATGCTTTTGATGCGGTAGCCTTTTCATCTTGGCTCACAGAACTGAGAGAGGCTATTTTAGAAGACACTATGAAAAAAATAGAAACTGAGAGTATTTCCGAGAAGGTGTTATAATGAAACTTAGTACGGTGTATATCATTACAGACGATATAGAAAAATCAGTTGATTTTTATAGGAAATTATTGCAGGAAGAACCGTTGTACGCCAATGGTAACAGGTGGGTCCAATTTAGTAATTATATTGCGCTTTATAATTACCATTACGATGAAAATATTTTAAATAATTCAGAAATTTTTAATCAAGCCTATATTGACAATTTTGATCAAGCCAAAGCCAATCCCCGGAATAATATTGTTGTATTAAATTTTGAGGTTGACGATCTGAAAAAAGAGTATCAGAGATTGAAGAATTTGAACATAGGCAAAGTTTCAGAATTAATGTTTGTCAATGTTTATATGCCATATTGGTATTTTGACATAACGGATCCGGATGGAAATATCCTGGAAATAACAGGAAGATATGAATAATGGATAAAGTGTGTTCCGGAGCCTGAATGTCAACAGCCTTTATAAAAAGAGACACAGCAGGAGATAAAATGTTATGATAGCATATGTGAACGGTATTATTGAGGATATTTCAGAGGACAACGTGGTGATCGATGTAGGCGGGATCGGCTACAATGTGCGGATCTCCGCGGACACGGCATCGAAGCTGCCGGGCATCGGGGAACCGGCGAAGTTATATACTTATCTCAGCGTGCGGGAGGATGCACAGTGGTTGTATGGGTTCCTGAGCAGGAGCGCGTTGGAGCTGTTCAAGAAATGTATCACGGTGAACGGGATCGGTCCCAAGGGTGCGCTGGCAATCCTGTCGGTGATGGATGTGGATTCGCTGCGTTATGCGATCATGACGGGAGACGCCAAGGCAATCAGTAAAGCACCCGGTATCGGTGCAAAGACGGCGGAACGGCTGATCCTGGATCTGAAGGACAAGATTCAGATAGATGACGCATTGATCGGCAGGGAGATTGCGGAGACAGCTGCAGGTGCAGGCGCAGGGAATCCTCTTGCGGACACACCGCAGAAGAAAGAGGCGGTGGAGGCTCTGGTGGCATTGGGCTATGGGCAGACCGAGAGCATCAAGGCGGTCAATTCCCTTCCGGATATAGAAAATATGGATTCCGGCGCTATTTTGAAGGCAGCATTAAAACGAATGTTTTAAGGTTTTATACGATAGGAAATTGCGTCCGTCAGGATGCATTGGCTACATAAAATGTTTTTTAAGAATGGGAATATATCATGCAGAAGCGAACAATAGAGACCAATCTGACGGAAGAGGACATCAAAATTGAGGGTTCTCTGCGTCCACAGACATTGAAAGATTATATCGGGCAGGCGAAGATCAAGGAGACGTTAAAAGTCTACATCGAGGCGGCCAAACAAAGGGGCGATGCACTGGATCATGTGCTGTTTTACGGCCCGCCCGGACTGGGCAAGACGACGCTTGCGGGGATTATTGCCAATGAGATGGGCGTACATATCAAGATTACCAGCGGCCCTGCCATTGAGAAGCCGGGGGAGATGGCGGCGATCCTGAACAACCTGGAGGAGGGGGATCTGCTCTTTGTGGATGAGATTCACCGCCTGAACAGGCAGGTAGAAGAGGTGCTGTATCCGGCGATGGAGGATTACTGCATTGACATCATGATCGGCAAAGGTTCCTCTGCGCGTTCGGTTCGACTGGAGCTGCCGAAATTTACGTTGGTGGGAGCGACCACCAGAGCCGGCCTGCTCACGGCGCCGCTGCGGGATCGTTTTGGCATGATCCATCACCTGGAATTTTATGAAATTCCGGAATTACAGCAGATTATCATGCATTCTGCCAGAGTGTTGAATGTGGAGATTGAACCTGCCGGTGCTCTGGAGATGGCGAGACGCAGCCGCGGCACGCCCAGACTGGCCAACCGGATTCTGAAACGCGTCCGTGATTTTGCCCAGGTGAAATACGACGGCATCATCACGGAGGATGTGGCGCATACCGCGCTGGATCTGATGGATGTGGACAAACTGGGGTTGGATCACATTGACCGGAACATGCTGTTCACCATGATCAATAAGTTTGACGGCGGACCGGTGGGACTGGACACGCTGGCGGCAGCCATCGGAGAGGATGCCGGTACGATTGAGGATGTGTATGAACCATACCTGATCAAGACCGGACTGATCAATCGAACCCCCAGAGGACGTGTCGTCACAGAGGAGACCCGCAGGCATCTGGGCATCACCGGCATATAGAATCACTTGCCGGAATCATTCATGACTGAATCGCTGGTGATCGATTGTGACTGAATAATTCACGAGAAAACTATTGCTTGTATCCGCAATCTGATATATAATAGATGTTGTGTGTGTATTTTATCCGCACAACAGATATTGTATTTTCAACGTAGACCACACAAGATAAGAGGTGCGTTATGTCAGCGAAAACAGATGCGGAAGTGATCATCGGAGGAAAGGTACTTACTTTAAGTGGAAATGAAAGTGCAGAATATCTGCAGAAGGTTGCAACGTATATCAACAACAAGATCAACGAATACAGCCGTATGGACAGCTTCAAGCGCCAGTCCATGGATATGCAGAACGTACTGATACAGCTGAATATTGCCGACGATTTTTTTAAGGCGAAGAAGCAGATTGATCTGTTGGAGGAGGAACTGCAAAATAAGGACAAAGAGTTGTACAGCCTCAAGCATGAGCTGATCTCTGCACAGATCAAGTTGGAATCATCCGAGAATAAAGTAAAGGAACTGCAGACGGAGGCAACTGAAAATTCCAAAAAGCTGTATCGTCTGGAGGCGGAGTTAAATAGCAAAAAATAAGGCGCTCGGCTGTCCGTACCGGACAGCCTTGCGTTGTTTTATGAGGAAACAGGGTTCAAATGAATCGGAAGGTGGAACTTTTGGCGCCTGCCGGTAATTCGGAGGCATTTTACGGAGCCATTCATGCAGGGGCAGATGCGGTATATCTGGGGGGCGAGCGATTCGGCGCCAGAGCATATGCCGAAAATTTCACAACAGAAGAGTTGATCCATTGTATCCGATACGCCCACATTTGGGGGCGGCGGGTTTATCTGACAGTCAACACGCTGGTGAAGGAGACGGAGCTTGCGGAGATCGTTCCCTATCTGGAGCCGTTTTACAGAGCGGGGCTGGATGGGGTAATCGTCCAAGACCTCGGTGTTTTTATGCGGATTCGGGAGGCGTTTCCGGATCTGCCGCTCCATGTCAGCACGCAAATGACGATTACGACGCAGTATGGCGCGGACTATATGAAGAAGCTCGGGGCAGTGCGTATCGTCCCCGCAAGGGAATTAAGTCTGTCGGAGATCAAGGAGATCAAAGCCAGGACCGGTTTGGAGATGGAAGTCTTCATCCACGGCGCGATGTGTTATTGTTATTCGGGCCAATGCCTGTTCAGCAGTATCCTGGGCGCGCGAAGCGGTAACCGGGGGCGCTGTGCACAGCCGTGCCGCCTGCCGTATCGCGTCGGCGATCGGGAGTGTTATCCGCTCAGCCTGAAAGACATGTGTACCATCGAACATCTTCCGGCGCTGATTGACGCCGGCATCGATACCTTCAAAATCGAGGGCCGCATGAAGAAGGCGGAATACGCCGCGGGCGTGACGGCCATATACCGCAAATATATTGATCGATATCTGACCGGAGAGCCCTATCAGGTTGCCAGACAGGATCTGGAGCTTTTAAATCAGCTCTATATCCGCAGAGAACGACAGGATGGCTATCTGGAGCGGCACAATGGCAGGGATATGGTAACCCTCAGTGATCCCTCCTACCGCAATACACCGGATGAGATTTTACAACAGATTCAGGAGTCATGGCTGCAAGACCGGCCGCGGATTCCCGTGCAGATCACGGCAAGCTTCTCCATCGGAGCGCCTGCACAGTTGACCATTGCAAGTCAGGATGCCACCGTATGTGTCACCGGCGATATGGTGAGTGCGGCGCAGAAACAGCCCATCACCGAGGAAAATATACACAGACAGGTGGGAAAGCTCGGCGAGACAGTCTTTGCTGCTTCCCGGATTTATATACAGATGGATTCCAATTGTTTTTACCCGCTCAAGGCTGTAAATGAACTGCGCCGTGCAGCGGTCACACAGTTGGAAGATGCATTGATACAGTCCCACCATCTGATCGCTGAAAGGGACATTTTACAGGAAAAGGTAGAGACGAGCGCGGTATTCCATATAGCTGCATCCGAAGCACCTGCAGCATCAAAGAAAGCGTTTCATATCCTGTTGCGCACGACGGGGCAGGCGACAGCCATCTTGCAGCTGCTGCGGGACAAGCAGCAAGATCCATCCTGCGTTTGTTTCCCCGCGCGGATTTATCTGGAGGCGGATCTGGTCGTGCGCCTGTACGGCAAAAGTGCGGACGCATACGCTGATTTGCGGACGACACTACAGTGCCTGCATGTGTCAGATACCCAGACGGACATTCAGACAGACGCAGCAGCCGGAATACAGATAATCATTGCGCTACCGCAGATTCTACGGCAGCGGGATATGACATTTTTACAGGAGCTTGTGCAGATTTACGAACGCGAAACTGTATTGGACGGCTTCCTCACACGGTCTCCGGATGGGCTGGGCTATTTGCAGGCAGCCTGGGTGGCGCCGGATCAAGGGCTGCGGCAGAGAGTTCCGCATATATATACAGACGCCGGTTTTTACAGTTGGAATCATGACAGTGTGGTCGCGCCGAGACAATTCGACGGATCACGGAAGGCACTGCCGCCGGAGAAACGGATATCAGAGCCGACGACACCGGAGTCGCTGATATCGGAGCCACTGATCCCAGAGGATTTCTGCCTGACGTATGAGTTAAAGGCTGCCGATCAGCGGAAACTGTTGCATGCGTTGGCAGAATGGCCGCACGCTCCCAAGGCAGAGAAAGTCTTTTACGGATATTTGCCGTTGATGTATACGGCCAATTGTGTGCAAAACACGCTGGATGGCTGCAGGAAGAGCGATGCGGAAACGCAGCTCACTTACCTGCAGGATCGCTATCAGAAGCAATTTCCGGTGCTGCGCAACTGCGCGCACTGTATCAATATCATTTATAATTGTGTCCCGCTGTCCCTGCATAGAGAATTTGCGAACTTTCTGGAGAGCGGATGGCCGGGCGTGGCGGCCTGCCGGATTGATTTTTCCATCGAAACCGGCACCCAGGCAGCTGAAATTGTACAGTATTTTATGTCCGGTGCCGTCGGGGAACCGCCCTACGACACATACACGTCAGGACATGAAAAACGAGGAGCAGAATAGTCCATGAGTGAATATATTATCGAATTGTCCAAATATTGTATCTGCGGGCTCATGATTCTTTACACACTGAGCTGTTTTGCGGCGCTGCCTTATGCGGCAAGCGGGCAGAAGCACTGGATTTATGTGATCCAGAATCTGCTGATGTTTGCGGTGCAGATCGTGTGCTTTGTGGATCTGGTGTTGGTGACGCGGGAGATCGAATACTTGTTTTTATTCGCGTTTGTGGAGATCTTTCTGCTGGTGGCGGTCACGCTGGTGCCGCTAATCTATGAAAAATGCAACCGGCAGCTGTTAAACAATATCTGCATGCTCATGGGGATCGGTCTGATGATGGTTTCGCGCCTGTCCTACGCCAAGGCGATCAAACAGTACGTCATCGTACTGATCTCGCTGATGATTTCTCTGTTGATTCCGTTTCTGTTCACCAGGATCCGGTTTTTAAAGAAAATGACTTGGTTGTATGCGGCGCTGGGGATCGGTCTTTTGGGCGCTGTGTTGATTCTGGGTGAGTTGACACACGGTGCCAATATCACCATTGAGATCGGCGGCATGGCGTTCCAGCCTTCTGAATTTGTGAAAATCCTGTTTTTGTTTTTCCTGGCGGGTGCGCTCTGGGAGGACACTTCCTTCTGGCGGGTTGCCCTCACGGCGGTACTGGCCGGCTTACATGTGATCATTCTGGTGCTCTCCACAGACTTGGGCGGCGCATTGATCTTTTTCATCGCCTATGTGCTGGTTGTCTTTGTGGCCACCAGAAATTATCTGTATCTTTTGGCCGGCGCGATCGGCGGAAGCGCAGCTGCAGTAGCTGCCTATCAGCTGTTTGCGCATGTGCGCGTGAGAGTGTTGGCATGGCAGGATCCCTGGAGTTACATCGACAATCAGGGCTATCATATCACCCAGTCCCTCTTTGCCATCGGCAGCGGCAGCTGGTTTGGTATGGGCCTCTTAAAGGGCAATCCGAATGTGATCCCCTATGTCTCTGCGGATTTCATTTTCTCCTCGATCTGTGAGGAGCTTGGCGTGATCTTTGGCGTCTGCCTGATTCTGGTCTGCGTCAACTGCTTTATCACGATCATGATGATCGCGTTAAAGATCAACGACCGGTTTTATCAGCTGATTGTGTACGGGATCGGCGCGATGTATATTTTCCAGATCTTTCTGACCGTCGGCGGCGGAATCAAGTTCATCCCGTTGACCGGCGTGACGCTTCCGTTTATCAGTTACGGCGGAAGCTCTGTGATGACGACAATGATGATGTTTTTTATCATACAGGGGATTTTCATACGACTTCAGCAGGAAGGAGTTAAACACAGTGGCAAAGCAGACAGGCGATAATGCTGCGGGCAATCAGAAAAACAGAAAAATAAGGGTTGCGAATTATCCGGAGATCATGGTGACGACCGTTTTGTTCAGTGCACTGTTTGTCGTGATGATGGTCTATCTGGTGCACTTTGTGGCGACCAGCGAACAGGATATGATCAACAACAGTTACAATTCCCGACAGGAGATCCTGCTTTCCCGGAATTACCGCGGGACGATCTATTCGCGGGACGGCGAAGTGCTGGCGGAGACGGTGCTGGATGCAGATCAGAATGAGACGCGGGTGTATCCCTTCGGCAATCTTTTCGCACACAGCGTCGGATATTCCACAGAGGGCCGTATGGGTGTGGAGGCGCAGGCCAATTATTATCTGATCAATACCAATACCTCCATCAACAACAAGGTGGCGAACGACATGGCCGGCATGAAAAATCCCGGCGACAACGTCTACACCACGCTGGATGTACAGATTCAGGAGACAGCGGACGACCAGCTCAGTGTGTACAAGGGCGCGGTGGTCGTCACGGAGGTGAAGACCGGCAAAATCCTCGCCATGGTATCACATCCGGATTTTGATCCGAATCAGATTGATGAGATCTGGGATGAGCTGATCCAGGATGATTCCAGCTCGGTTTTGTTGAATCGCGCGACGCAGGGACTGTATCCGCCGGGGTCGACCTTTAAGATCGTGACGGCGCTGGAATACACGAAGGAACATATTTCCGACTGGAAAAACTACAGTTATCAGTGCAACGGTACGTTCCGCTACGGGACGAGCAAGATCAATTGTTATCATGGCACGAACCACGGCTATGTCAACTTTGAGAGCTCCTTTGCCAAATCCTGTAACGCCTCCTTCGCCAACATCGGTATGCGGCTGGATCGGGACAAATTCTCCAAGACGCTGCACACGCTGTTATTTGATGAGGAGCTGCCGTTAAACATCCTGTATGCGAAGAGCCATACGAATGTGTCTGCAGACATGTCGGATGACGACATGGTACAGACAGCCATCGGCCAGGGTAAAACCCAGATCACGCCGATGCATCTGAACATGATCACCTGCGCAGTGGCGAATAACGGCCGGCTGATGAAGCCTTATATCATCGATCATGTGGAAAATGATGCCGGAATGGTGGTCAAGAACTTTAAATCTTCCGCGTACGGCTATCTGATGACAGAAGACGAGGCGCAGACAATAAAGGGCCTGATGGAATCGGTCGTGCAGAACGGCACAGCGACCAAACTGAAAGGGTTGAGCTATACCGCTGCCGGCAAGACAGGCTCCGCGGAGTACAACAATGTGAAGGGCGACAGTCATGCCTGGTTCAACGGTTTTGCGCCGGTGGAGGATCCGGAGGTCTGCGTGACCATTATTGTGGAGGGGGCCGGCTCCGGCGGAGATTATGCCGTTCCCATTGCAAGACGTATTTTTGATTCCTACTTTAACGAAAAAGGAACCGCGAATCAGGGGGTGACACAATGATAGAAGCAACCAGCTGCGGCGGCGTTGTGATTTTTCGCGGCAAAATACTGTTGTTATACAAGAACTATAAAAACAAATACGATGGCTGGGTACTGCCGAAGGGTACAGTGGAAGCCGGCGAGGAACACGTAGATACCGCGCTGCGGGAAGTGCGGGAGGAGACGGGTGTCAAGGCGACGATCGTGCAGTATATCGGCAAAAGCCAATATTCCTTTGTCGTGCCCGAGGATACGGTGGAAAAGGAAGTGTACTGGTATCTGATGTCTGCGGACAGCTATTACAGCAGACCGCAGCGGGAAGAACATTTTGTGGATTCCGGTTATTACAAATATCACGAAGCCTATCACCTGTTAAAATTTGCCAATGAGAAACAGATTCTGGAGCAGGCCTATGCCGCCTACCAGGAGCTGCGTCGCAAACAATAAGTTTTAGGCCATTTTGACAATCTCGATCTCCGGATGTTCTGCAAGATCCAGCAGTTCATCCGCCGCATTTTTCAGGATCGGGCGGGAGAGCTTGTTGGCGTTGATGACCAACACCTCCCACAGGCGATTGTCATTGGTGATTACCTTGGTACCGATTTGGGCGTCGGCGATGCGCTTCATGAGCGGCAGCAACAGCCCGAAATCGAATTTGCTCATATCTTTCTCAAAATTGCCGAGAATCTGAAGCGGTGTGAGCGCATTGCGGTAGGTTCTGGGGGAGCCCATGGCAATATATGCGTCAATGATCGCGATATAGCGCGCAAACACATCAATCTGTTGTCCCTGCAGCTGATAGGGATAGCCGCTGCCGTCCAGCCGTTCATGGTGCATGATGACGGCGTTGCGCACGTGCTCATTGAGCATCAGTCTGCTGACGATATTGTATCCCACAATGGGATGCGTCTGTACCAGTCGAAATTCTTCGGGAGTCAATTTCCCGGCTTTCCACAAGATCGCATAGGGGAGCTGCAGCTTTCCGATATCATAGTAGAATCCGCAGAGAATCAGGATGCGCTTGGACGCGTTATCCATGGAGATCCAGTCCCCGATGACACCGGCCAACAGCGCAGAGCTGAGGCAATGCGTGAAGGTCAATTCGTCCTCGTTGGGAATCATATTGTACAGATAATCCAATAAAATCGGCCCCGAGGAGAGCGTTGCGCTGATCTCGTTGTAAAATTGGATCAACATGTCGTCCGGCACCTGTACACCGGTTTGGAAAAAGGAGTACATCGCCATTTTGTAGCGCATCAGTACATTGTTGTAAACCGCTTCAAACCGGCGGAATCCTTCGTCGAAGCGGATTTGGGCAAAATGTGTCGGGGCGGCATCAGCGTTATCTATCACCGATACATACATGACCGCATAATATTTCAAATGTTCTATGATCTGTCCGGTCAAAACCGTACCTGCACTGCACAAAACCTGCCCCTGTACCAGGACATTTTCGCCGAGTACCATGCCGGGCGTGAGTGCTGCCGTGGCTACCATTTTCATGATAATTCTCCTCAATGTGGAAACATTCTTAATTTAGTATAAAATATTTGAAAAATATGTCAATCCGTCCTCATAAAAAATTTTGAAAAACCATTTTGATCTATTTGTGTATTCACGCAAAATATGTTATAGTAAAATAGATTGTTGTTACCTACTGTTTGAGGATTGGCGGATGGAAACTTTGTTGCACTTTTCCCCGAACTTGTATCTCGGGGATGGGATACAAGCCAAAAAACTGGATAAAATTAAAGAGAAGCTGATCAACAAGCCATTGCTGGCGAATGTTTACATCCTGGCGCTTGCGCATAATCCGGAGGATCAGTTGGAATTTTTTGATGCGAGACAGATGCTCCAGCATTATTACCGGCAATATCCGCTGGAAGTAGTCGGCATCGCGAAGGATTATGACGATGCGCTGCATCTGGTGGAGCGCATCACCAGAAATTGTCTGCAGGAAAGGGGCGACTGCAGACTGAAGGAGTATCTGGTATGTTGACCGTCGTGTTACAGATTTTGAAAATCATCGGTCTGATCCTGCTCGTGCTGCTTGGCTTGATTTTGTTTGTGCTCCTGCTCGTTTTATTTATGCCCATTGTGTACCGCGTGCAGGCCAAACAGGAACCATCCTTTGAGAAGCCGCAGATATCCGTGAAAGTCCGATGGCTGTTCGGATTGCTGCGCGGCAGATTCCTCTACCCGGATCCGGGCAATATCGTCGTCAAGGTATTGTTTTTTACGGTGTATGATTCCGCCCGCGAACACGCGGAAGACACGACGGATACCGCGGGGGCAGAAGACACGGTCGGCATGGAAACCACGACGGATACCGCGGACGCAGCCGATGCGGAGGCCACAGCCATGACAGAAGTCTCGCCGGAGGCGGGGCCGACCCCGGCAGGTTCAGCGCAGGCGACTGAGTCGCCAGCCGCAGATCAGCCATCGTCGGCAGAGAACTCGACGCCGGCAGCGGACACAGCCGATTCCGCGGAGGCTGCCCAGTCTCTGGACGATAAAATCGAGACAAAAATTGAGAAAATAAAGTACACATTCCACAGTACCTGTGATAAAATAAAAGATGTACGTGAGAATGTTTCCCACTATAAAGAAATCTGGGACGATCCCGACACGCAAGCCTTCCTGCGACATGCGCTCAAGCGCGTCGGCCGGATATTGAAGGGCCTCCGCCCGCGCAAGCTGCAGGCGGATGTGCGGTTCGGCACCGGCTCACCGGATACCACCGGCTATGTATTTGCAGTATACGGCATGCTCAGTCCTTATCTGGGCAGACACTGTTTGCTCACGCCGGATTTTGACGAAGCGGTGGTCGAGGGCGAGGCGCTGATCGCCGGACATGTAATGATTTGCCAGATCCTCTGGCAGGCATTGTTACTGATCCTTGACCGGAAATTCTGGAAGTTACTTTCCGCAGCCAAAGGAACTGAGGAAAAGCCGGACAAACATCGAAGATAGAAGTACAGAAGAAGTATAAAAGCATAAAGAACAGATATACATTATAACACGTGCAAGGCGTGGGAACGGAGAAAAATATGGCAAATAAAGACAACGAATTTCAGGGTGTTGTAGAATCACTTTTAAAGGGAATGGACAGTGTACTTTCCGCCAAGACGGTGATCGGAGAGGCGACCAAGGTCGGCGACACCATCATCCTTCCGCTTGTGGACGTGACCTTCGGCGTGGGCGCAGGCGCCGGCAGCAATACCCAGAAGGGCTCCGGATCAGGCGCGGGAGGCCTGGGCGGTAAGATGACGCCCAGTGCGGTGCTGGTGATTCGGGACGGTACGGTGAAGCTTGTGAATATCAAGAATCAAGACTCCGTGACCAAGATCTTGGATTTGATTCCGGATCTTGTGGACAAGTTTACGCAGTCGAAGGGTGCCAAGCAGGATGAAATGAGCGATGCGGAGATCGTAGATATCGCGTTTCCGGATAAAAAATAAGCGAGACAAGTGCTCAGAATACGCTTTCACACATAGGATAATACCGAAGTATTATGTGCCATTTGCATGATTTCGGTGAATTTTATGAGAAACTATTTTTCCAAAAAGTCTGTCGGTCTGGTGTGTCTGTTGATTGCGCTGGGGATGCTGCTTATGATGATCTCCAACAGACTGGCAGGACTTGCTGTCATTGCTTTACTGCTCTTTGTGAGCTATAGTTGCCTTTGCGGCGACTGAGAGGAATACGTACATGATTGACTGGGAAGATGTCCTGAACGCAACGGACGAAGACGACTTAAAAGATGTGAAGACCTGGCTGTTTCAGGAGAACATGCGTCTGCAGCAGGAGAAGGCGTCGCTTGCGCTGGAGCGGGAGGACGTAGCCAAGGAAAAGCAGAATCTGGATGCCGCGTTGGACAAGTTCAACACCGAACGCAGTAACTTCAAGGATGAAATGAACCTGTTGAATCATCGCAGTGCAATGGAGCGGCAGCGCCTGAAGGAGGAGAAGGTCTTTTTTGAGAAAAAGCTGTCCATCCTGCAGAACGGTTTCCTGCAGCTGGATTTGGATCGAAAGCGGTTGGAGCGCGAGAGACTGTTGTTTGAGAATGAGCGCGATAGCTTCTACCACGGCCGGTCCGGCATGAACTTCTTCGGAGACGGATCCGATGTGGTGGGGTTGTTGTTCCGCAATGCGACCAATCCGTTGACCTTGCGGAAGCGCTATAAGGATTTGATGAAGATTTTCCATCCCGACAATATCGCGGGAGACGAGGAGCTCGTGCAAATGATCAACAAGGAATTTTCCAGACGCAAGAGAGAAGAGGCCTGACGGACGCAAATTTCTATCGTACAAAAAAGGGAAAGCAAAACGCTTTCCCTTTTATCGTTTTCACAGTTATGTTCATTCAATGATCAGCAATTAAGCACGCTCAACCAGACCGGATCTTAAGCAGCTGGTGCAAACATGCATTCTCTTTGCTCCGCCATTTACTTTGCATTTCACGCTCTTCACATTGGAATTCCAAATCGCGTTGCTTCTTCTATGAGAATGGCTTACATTGTTACCGAAATGAACGCCCTTGCCACAAACATCACACTTAGCCATCTTGACACCTCCTAAACATGCAAAATTCACAACATTGATATATTACCAGAAATATACAATAAAAGCAAGCATAATTTTAAAATATTTTTGAATTCGGAAATAAAAACGGTTTTTTTATGGCTTTTTTGCAGAAACAGTTTCCTTTTTGATAAAAATCTGGTAATATATATGATATATGTCTGTATGGAAAAGGAGGTAGAACATGAAAGGTTCTTCTATGAATACCCATTTGGGAAATATTGTCGTTGACAACGAAGTGATCGCCCAATATGCCGGAAGCGTTGCTGTCGAGTGTTTTGGGATCGTGGGCATGGCCGGTGTGAATGTGAAAGACGGCCTGGTACGGCTTCTGAAAGTGGACAGCCTGACCCGCGGTATCAACGTTTCGATCAAAAACAATAAGCTGATTCTGGATTTTCATGTCATTGTAGCCTATGGCGTGAGCATCCTCACTGTATCAGACAACCTTGTGAGCAATGTGAAGTATAAGGTTGAGGAATTCACCGGCCTTGAAATAGAGAAGATCAACATCTTTGTCGAAGGTGTGAGAGTGATTGATTAAGGAGGACCTATTGTGAGTTTACAACAAATCGACGCTAAGATGCTTTCAAAGATGTTCTTAGCCGGTGCCAAAAATCTTGAAAATAAAAAAGAATGGATCAATGAGTTGAATGTATTCCCCGTGCCGGACGTCGACACGGGTACCAACATGACGATGACGATCATGTCTGCGGCGAAGGACGTGGCGGCGCTTCCAGAGGACAGCGATATGGATGCGATCTGCAAGGCGATCTCATCCGGTTCCCTGCGCGGCGCAAGAGGTAACTCCGGTGTCATCCTGTCCCAGCTGTTCCGTGGTTTTACCAAGGTTGTCAAGCTGCAGACCGTGCTGGATATCCCTGTGATTGCCGATTCCTTTGACAAAGCGGTGGAGACTGCTTACAAGGCGGTTATGAAGCCCAAGGAGGGTACCATCCTCACCGTGGCCAAGGGCGCTGCGGAATGTGCGCGCGAGCTCGCTGACGAGGGCTGTGACGACATGGAGACCTTCTTCCGCGCGATCATCGAGAAGGCCGAGTATGTGCTCAGCCAGACCCCTGAGATGCTTCCGGTACTCAAGCAGGCCGGCGTCGTGGATTCCGGCGGACAGGGGCTCGTGGAGGTGCTGCACGGTGCGTTTGATGCTTTCATGGGCAAGGAGATTGATTTTGATGTGACCAGCGAGCCTGCCGGAGAAGCATCTGCGCCCAAGAAGATGTCCTACAAAGCGCAGGCGGATGCGGACATCAAGTTCGGCTATTGTACAGAGTTTATCATTCTTTTGAATAAACCGTTGAACGTGAAGACGGAGAAGGATTTCAAGGGCTTTTTGGAGTCCATCGGCGATTCCATCGTGTGTGTGTCCGATGAGGAGATGGTGAAGGTACATGTACACACCAATGATCCGGGTCTCGCATTGCAGAAGGCGCTGAAATACGGCGCACTGTCCAATATGAAGATCGATAACATGCGCATGGAGCACAGAGAGAAGCTGTTCCGCATGATTTCGAGCGGTAAATACGAAGAAATCAGAGATATTGACGTAACCGGCGCGGCAGAACCGCTCTCCAAGGAGCCGTTTGCCAATTATGACGCGTCCGGCAGACCGGTAGAAGCGGCGAAAGAAGCGCCCACTGAGGAGCTTTCCAGAAAGGAAGCCGGTTTCATCGCGGTTTCCGTCGGGGATGGCGTGAATGAGATCTTCAGAAGCCTCGGCGTGGATTACATCATTGAGGGCGGTCAGACGATGAATCCCAGCACCGCGGATATTCTGGACGCTGTGGAGCATGTCAACGCCGACACGATCTTCGTGCTGCCCAACAACTCCAACATCATTCTTGCGGCCAATCAGGCGGCGGCGATGATGAAGGACAAAAAGCTCTGTGTGGTACCGACCAAGACTGTACCGCAGGGAATTACAGCGGTGATCAACTACGTGACAGATCTTTCTCCGGAGGAGAATCTCGCCTCCATGCAGGAAGAGATCAAGAAGGTGAAGACCGGTCAGGTTACGTATGCCGTGCGCGATACCGTGATCGACAACAAGGAGATCAAGAAGGACGATTACATGGGCATCGGCGACGCCGGAATCATTTCGGTCGGCACGGATATGCGACAGGTTACCGAAGAAATGGTAGCCGCGATGGTGGATGAGGACTCCGAGTTGATCAGCATCTACTATGGTTCCGATATTGAGGAGGCTGCGGCCGAGGAGTTGAAAAACGCTTTGGAAGCACAGTATGCATCCTGCGATATTGAGCTGCAATTCGGCGGACAGCCCATCTATTATTATTTGATCTCTGTGGAATAAGTCTACAGAACAAGCTTTTGAAAAACAGGGAGAAGGAGGCAGTTTTGTCTCCTTCTTTTGAATGGAGCGGAATATGAACCCCAATACACCAGTCATTCAATTGAAAGGAATCGGAGACAAGACCAATGCACTGTTTGCCAGAATCGGCGTGGTGACCGTGCAGGATCTGTTGACCTATTATCCCAAGGACTATGAACAATTTGACCCGCCGGTGCCGGTCGCTATGGCCTGTCCGGGCGATATCTGTGCGGTTCATGTGATGGTGACGGGGATCCCGAATCTGAAAAAAGTACGCAATCTGACCATCGTCAATGTGAACGTGCAGGATACATCCGGCGCGATGCAGCTAACGTTTTTCAATATGCCTTTTATCAAAAAGCTGGTTCGACCGGGCGGCTATTATGTGTTCCGCGGGCTGGTCCAGACGCGGGGCGCTGCCAAAATCATGGAACAGCCCAAGATGTTCGGCCTGGAGGAGTACCGCAAGCTCTGCGGACAGCTCAGTCCCAGGTATTCGCTGACCAAAGGCTTGACCAATCAGGCTGTACAGAAGGCTGTGAAGCAGGCGCTCACCGTCTGCGCGCAGGAGGAAGAGTATTATCCCGCACAGATTCTGGCGAAAAACGATCTCTGTACCCGCGCCCGGGCGCTGCAGGAGATCCATTTTCCGGCGAATACGGATACCATGCAGACAGCCAGACGCCGGCTTGTATTTGACGAATTTTTTGATTTTATCTATATGCTCCGCCAAAACAAGGAACTCACCGAAATGCTGCCCAACGGTTATCCCATGTTAGAGACAGCCGATACCGTGCGGTTTCTGGAAAAACTCCCGTTTTCACTGACCCGCGCGCAGCGCAAGGTATGGGGGGAGCTGCGGGAGGATCTGGCCGGCGCGGCATGCATGAATCGGTTGATTCAGGGCGATGTGGGAAGCGGTAAGACCATCGTCGCGGTGCTGGCGCTTCTGATGTGTGCGGCAAACGGTTATCAGGGAGCGCTGATGGCGCCGACAGAGGTGCTGGCGGCGCAGCATTATGAGACCATCCACGCATATACGGAAGCATACGATCTGATCTTCCGGCCGGTACTGTTGGTCGGCAGCATGACAGCGGCACAGAAACGAGCGGTATATGAGCAAATTGCCTCCGGAGAGACCAATCTGATCATCGGCACCCATGCGTTGATTCAGGAAAAGGTGCAGTACCGGAAGCTCGCCCTGGTCGTTACGGACGAGCAGCACCGGTTCGGCGTCCGGCAACGGGAAAAGCTGGCGGGAAAAAGCGCGGTTGCGCCCCATGTGCTGGTGATGAGCGCGACGCCGATCCCGCGTACTCTGGCGATCATCCTGTACGGAGACCTCCATATTTCCGTCATGGACGAATTGCCGGCGGACCGGTTGCCGATCAAGAATTGCGTGGTCAATACGTCGTATCGCCCGAAGGCCCATACATTTATCGCCAAAGAGGTCGCCGCAGGCCATCAGGCCTATGTGATCTGTCCACAGGTGGAGGCGGGGGAATCTGATGAAATGGAGAACGTGACGGACTATACCGCCAAGCTGCGCGCCGCGCTGCCGGGCACCGTGCATGTTGCGTACCTGCATGGCAAAATGTCCGCTGCGGACAAGAACCGGATCATGGAGGATTTCTCCAGGCACTGGATCGACGTGTTGGTCTCCACCACAGTGATCGAGGTTGGGATCAATGTGCCCAACGCCACCGTGATCATGGTAGAGAATGCCGAGCGTTTCGGGCTGGCACAGCTACACCAGCTGCGCGGCCGTGTGGGGCGTGGCGACAGCCAAAGCTACTGTATCTTTATCAGTACCAATGAGAAAAAAGAGACCATGGAGCGTCTGGAGATTCTGAATCATTCCAACGACGGTTTCCAGATCGCTGCGCAGGATCTGAAGCTGCGCGGCCCCGGCGAGCTGATGGGCGTCCGGCAAAGCGGTGCTTTCCAGTTCGAGATCGGA
>JAFVAO010000039.1 GCA_017480445.1 Lachnospiraceae bacterium | reverse complement strand
CTGTCGGGGGATCAGATCTGCAAGCAGGATTACAGCGAGTTTTTGCAGTTCCACAGACAATTGGGGGCGGAATTTTCCGTGGCGGTCAGAGAGGTCTCCTGGGAGGAGGCTTCCCGCTTCGGGCTGATGGTGACGGATGAGCAGGATCGTATCACGCAGTTTCAGGAGAAACCGAAGGAGCCGGCATCGAATCTGGCGTCGATGGGAATTTATATTTTCAACTGGGATGTCCTGAAAAAGTATCTGGAGGAGGACGAACAGGATCCGGCGTCGGAAAATGATTTTGGCAAAAATATCATTCCGGCCATGCTGCGGGATGGAAGATCCATGTATGCATACCGGTTTCTGGGGTATTGGAAGGATGTGGGGACGATCTCTTCCTTCTGGGAAGCCAATATGGAGGTTCTGGATCCGGAACACAGCGGGATTGACGTGTTTGATGAGCAGTGGAAGATCTACAGCAGGGGAAGCGGCGTCTCCGGACATCGTGTCGGAGAGCATGCACAGATACAGGACGCGATGGTGACCAACGGTTGTTTTGTGGACGGCAATGTGAGACATTCCATCCTGTTCTCCGGCGTGACGGTGGAGACGGACGCTGTGGTGGAGGATTCCGTGATCATGGGCAGGTCGACGATTCGCGCGGGCGCCGTCGTGCGTCACAGTATCGTGGCGGAAAATGTGGTGATCGGAGAGTATGCGGCGGTAGGTGGTCAGACGTCGGATGATGCCTGCAGGGTCACAACGGTGGGGTCGGATGTGACCGTTGGGAAGCATGCGAAGATTCTGGCGGGCGCGATGGTGGAGCAGACGGTGAAGGAGGGAGAGACTGTATGTTAAAGAGCAAGGCGGACGCGCTGGGAATCATTATGCCCAACAGCTATGACGGCATGGTGGCTGAACTGGTCAAGGAGCGTCTGATGGCATCCATACCCTTTGCGGGCAATTATCGCGTGATTGACTTTCTGCTCTCCGGTATGGTAAACGGCGGGATCGATCATATTTTTCTTGTGGTCAAGCAGAATTATCATTCGCTGATGATGCACATCGGCAGTGGCAGAGAGTGGACCAGAACCGGCAAAAGCAGCGGGATCCAGCTGGTGCCGCCTTTTTCCAACAAGGGGGCGAAGCTATATACCGGACGGGTCGAGGCAATCTATTGCATGCTTCCGTATCTGCGGGAGATGCGGGAAAAATATGTCGTTGTGAGTGACGCCAATCTGGTGGTCAATTTTGATTTTCAGGATTTGATCGCGCGGCATATCGAGAGTGGTGCCGATGTGACGGTTGTATACCGCAAGACGCTGATTCCGCGGGATTTTAAGTCCCTTGCGGTGGATGACAAAAATCTGTACTACACGTGGGAGGTTGACGGGGACAGAGTGACTGGCATGCGGATCAATTCCAAGGAGGACGGCATTCAGAATTTTTCCATGAATATCTATGTGCTGGAGAAGGAGATGCTGATCCGGCAGATCAATGAGGCGCAGTTGAATGGCAGTGTGTATTATGAGCGGGACGTGCTGTCAAAATGTCTGGACAAACTGGATGTGCGCGCCTATTGTTATGACGGATATGTAGCGCAGATCGGGAGTATGCGGAGCTATTTTGAAGAAAATATGCGGTTGTTGGAGGAACAGAATGAACGAGCGCTGTTTGCTCCCGGAGATATTTATTCCAAGACCTGTGATGAACATCCGACGCGGTATCTGTGCGACGCGCGGGCGAAACGGTTGATTGCAGCGGACGGGGGCGTGATCGAGGGCGAGGTGGAGAACAGCATCCTGTTTTGCGGGGTGAAGATCGGGAAAGGCGCCAAGGTCAAGAATTGTATCCTGATGAACGATACTGTGGTCGGCGAGGGGGCGAGGCTGGAATATGTCGTGGCGGATAAAAAAGTGGTCGTCTCCGCGGGAACGGAACTGAAGGGAACGGATACGTTCCCGGTGTATCTGGAAAAGCGAAAAGAGCTGTAAACAAAAAGCCTTGAGAATCCTCAAGGCTTTCGTCGTGCAGGAAAAGAGACTTGAACTCTCATGGTATTGCTACCACACGGACCTGAACCGTGCGCGTCTGCCAATTCCGCCATTCCTGCGAACAAATCATATTTTATACTAGCGTCTGCAAATTGTCAATAGAATTTTTTAAAAAATTTAAACAATTGGCGAATTCGGGAAAAGGAATTTGGGGAAACGTGCAGAATATAACAGGTAGAGTGCTTGGGAAAAGGCGAACCGACGCGCGTATTTGGCGCTGAAAGGAGAGCAAAGTGACAATTCGTGAAAGCATGGAGCAGTGGGAGGAGGATTATTTAAGTCCCTATGCGGCCAAGAGCAGAAAATCAAAAGGGAGAGATCGGGCGGAGCAGGAATGTGATATACGGCCGGTGTTTCAGAGAGACAGGGACAGGATCATTCACTGTAAGGCATTTCGGCGCCTGAAGGACAA
This sequence comes from Lachnospiraceae bacterium, assembly GCA_017480445.1. Lineage (GTDB taxonomy): Bacteria > Bacillota > Clostridia > Lachnospirales > Lachnospiraceae > Acetatifactor. The sequence goes on along the minus strand of JAFVAO010000039.1, from coordinate 8,156 downwards.
AACGCAAGTGTTTCTTTCACCGGAGGGGGATCATTACCGCACCAGACTGACTCATACGTTAGAGGTTTCCCAGAATGCGAGAACCATCGCCAAGGCGCTGCGCCTGAACGAAGAGTTGGTGGAGGCGATTGCGCTGGGGCATGATCTGGGGCATACCCCGTTCGGGCATGCGGGAGAGCGCGCGCTGAACCGTGTGTGTCCGCTGGGCTTTGACCACAGTGAGCAGAGTGTGCGCACCGTGGAGCGGCTGGAGAAAAACGGGCAGGGCCTGAATTTGACCTATGAGGTGAAGGACGGCATCCGCAATCATCAGACCAGCGGAAGACCGCACACGCTGGAGGGCAAGATTGTGCGTCTGTCCGATAAGATTGCCTACATACATCATGACATGGATGACGCCGTGCGGGCCGGTATTTTGACGGAGATGGATGTGCCGGCGGATATACGGGCGGTGCTGGGTTCCACGCCGGGAGACCGGCTAGATTGTTTTATCCATGACATCGTGACCAACAGTATGGATCAGAACGATATCATCATGTCGGAGCGTGTGGCGGAAGCGATGCGCGGGATCCGGCAGTTTATGTTTGAACATGTCTATACCAACCCAATAGCGAAGGGGGAGGAAGCGAAGGCGGAGGCGCTGGTGGAGACGCTCTACCATCATTTTATGAAGCATGCGGATGATATGTCGGAGGAATTTCTGGATCTGCTGGCGGAGGGCGAGCCCAAGGAGCAGGTCGTGTGCGACTACATCGGTGCCATGACGGATCGGTATGCCATCTCGCTGTACAATGATATTTTTGTGCCGAAGTCATGGCAGATATAGCTGACGAAAGGATTGTAACCAATGTACTATCCTGAGGAATTGATCGAAGAAATTCGAGCGAAAAATGATATAGTGGGCGTGATATCGGGGTATGTGAAGCTGCAAAAAAAGGGCGGCAACCACTGGGGCTGTTGTCCGTTTCACAACGAGAAGACACCGTCTTTTGCGGTATCGGAGCCGAAGCAGATGTATCATTGCTTTGGCTGTGGGGTCAGCGGCAGTGTGTACACGTTCATGATGCAGTATGAAAACTACACCTTTCCCGAGGCGGTGAGAGCGTTGGCGGAACGGGCCGGCGTCAAACTGCCGGAGGCTGAATATTCCGAGGAAGAGAAGAAAAGGGCGAGCAGGCGCGCCAGACTTCTGGAGGTCAACAAAGAAGCGGCCAAGTATTTTTACTATCAGCTGCGTGCCTCGCACGGAGCGGTGGGGATGCATTATCTGGAAAAGCGCAATCTGACGCCGGAGACCATACATAAATTCGGACTGGGCTATGCGGGAAAAAACGGAACCGAATTGGTGGAATATCTAAAGGGCAAGGGATATACGGATGATCTGATCAAGGAGGCCGGTCTTGCAAATTATTCGGAGCGGCACGGCATGTCGAGTCAGTTCTGGAACAGAGTCATGTTTCCCATACAGGATATCAACCACCGGGTCATCGGTTTCGGCGGCCGTGTGATGGGGGACGGGGAACCGAAATATCTGAACTCTCCGGAGACGCCGATCTTTGATAAGCGGAGGAACCTGTACGGTTTGAATTTTGCCAGGACGGCTCGCAGCGGGAATCTGATTATCTGCGAGGGGTATATGGATGTGATTTCCATGCATCAGGCAGGGTTTACGCAGGCGGTTGCGTCATTGGGGACTGCGTTTACGCAGGAGCAGGCGGTTCTGCTACGCAGGTATACGGACTCGGTGCTGCTGGCGTACGACAGCGACGGCGCGGGCGTGAAGGCGGCGCTGCGCGGGATCGGGATCCTGCGGGATGCAGGCCTTGGCGGCAAGGTGATCAATATGCAGCCCTACAAAGACCCGGATGAGTTTATCAAAAATCTGGGCAGAGAGGCTTTTCAGGAACGGATCGATCAGGCGGAGAACAGTTTCTTTTTTGAGATCCGGATTCTGGCTGATCAATATGACATGAAGGATCCGGAGCAGAAGACGCGGTTCCACAGAGAGATCGCGCGCAAGCTGTGTGCGTTTTCCGAGGAGATGGAGCGGGAGAATTATCTGCAGGCGATCGCGGAGAAGTATTACATTGAGTCGGACAGTCTCCGTAAGCTGGTGGTCGGTTATGCGGCAGCGACGGGATTGGACAAGCCGCCGGAGCGGCCGCGCACCACGGTCCAGCCGAAGCAGCCGCCGGAGGAGAAGGTCAAAAAGGCGCAGAAGCTGCTGCTGACCTGGCTGGTGGACGAGCCCGGACTGTATGAGCGGATCAAGGATTATATTTCGCCGGAGGATTTTACGGAGGAGCTCTACAGGCAGGTGGCCGCCAAGCTTTTCGCAGGTCTTGGGACGCCGGGATTCCAGCCGGCCAGTATCGTAAGTCTGTTTGACGATCCCGAGGAGCAGCGGCAGGCGGCGGAGTTGTTCCAGACCACGCTTCCGCAGATGGATACGCTGCAGGAGCGCGAAAAGGCTTTTCATGATATTTTGCTGTCTGTGAAGCGGAGTAGCTATGAGTATTATACGGCGAAGCTCGGAACGGACGTCAGCGCGCTGAACAAGGTAGTGGAAGGCAAGCGGGCGCTTGAAAAACTGGCAAAAACGCATATTTCGCTGCAATAGCGTTAAGAATAAGGACAAATATGCGTTTACAGATACAAATGAATACTATTTTCCAGGGAGGAAGAAATACAAAATGGACGAAAACGCACAGGTAAAATTTGATGAGAAGGTGAAAAATCTTCTGGCGATGGCCAAAAAGAAGAAAAACGTGCTGGAGTATCAGGAGATCAGCGAGTTTTTTGCGGACATGCAGCTGGAGGAGGAGCAGTTCGAGAAGATCCTTGAGGTTCTGGACCAGAACAATGTGGATGTACTGCGCATCTCCGATGAGGACGATGATATTGATGAGAGCGAGATCCTCTTGACGGAGGAGGATGAGGTGGATGTGGAAAACATCGATCTCTCTGTCCCCGACGGCGTCAGCATTGAGGATCCTGTCCGCATGTATTTGAAGGAGATCGGCAAGGTGCCGCTTCTGTCCGCAGAGGAGGAGATTGAGCTTGCAAAGCGTATGGAGCTGGGCGATCAGGAGGCCAAGAAGCGACTGGCTGAGGCGAACCTGCGTCTGGTGGTCAGCATCGCGAAACGTTATGTGGGAAGAGGCATGCTGTTCCTCGACTTGATCCAGGAGGGCAATTTAGGTCTGATCAAGGCGGTGGAGAAGTTCGATTATCGCAAGGGATATAAGTTTTCCACGTATGCGACCTGGTGGATCCGGCAGGCGATCACCCGCGCGATTGCGGATCAGGCCAGAACGATCCGTATTCCGGTGCATATGGTGGAGACGATCAACAAGCTGATCCGCGTCAGCAGACAGCTGCTGCAGGAGTTGGGCAGAGAGCCCTCGCCGGAGGAGATCGCTGCGGAAATGAATATGCCGGTGGAGCGCGTGCGGGAGATCCTGAAGATCAGTCAGGAACCAGTCTCCCTGGAGACGCCGATCGGCGAGGAGGAGGACAGTCACCTGGGCGACTTTATCCAGGACGACAATGTGCCGGTGCCCGCAGATGCGGCGGCGTTTACGCTCTTGAAGGAGCAGTTGGTGGAGGTGCTTGGTACGCTCACAGAGAGAGAGCAAAAGGTGCTGCGGCTCCGTTTCGGACTCGATGACGGACGTGCCCGCACACTGGAGGAGGTCGGCAAGGAATTCAACGTGACCCGTGAGCGGATCCGTCAGATTGAGGCGAAGGCGCTCAGAAAGCTGCGTCATCCCAGCCGCAGCAGAAAGTTGAAGGATTATCTGGATTGATGGAGACAAAAAAAGTACAGCTTTCCAAACGACTGCAGATGCTGGCGGATATGGTGACGCCCGGAACGGTTGTGGCGGATGTGGGGTGCGATCATGGATTTTTGTCGATCTACCTGGTGCAACAGGGGATCTGTCCGAAGGTGATCGCCTCTGATGTGCGCAGAGGGCCGCTGGATGCGGCCTGCGAACATATCCGGATGTATGGGTTGGAGGATTACATAGAGACGAGACTTTCCGATGGTCTGATGGCGTATTGGCCGGGGGAGGCCCAGACGCTTGTCTGCGCCGGTATGGGCGGCCGGCTGATGCAGCAGATTTTGATGCAGAGCGAGCCGGTGACCCGTGAATTTGAGGAGCTGATCCTGCAGCCGCAGTCGGAGATCCGACAGTTTCGGGTATTTTTGCGGGAACAGCAATATAGAATTGTAAAAGAGGATATCGTCTGCGAGGACGACAAATATTATTTTGCGTTTCGCGTGGTGCACGCTGACGGAGAGGAAGCGGATCGGACAATGCCAAGACGCGGCAGCTTTGACGGCAGATTCGACGGCAGGGAGCAGACGGATGAGCAGCTGCGGCGGCTGTACGATAAATTCGGGGAGCAGCTGCTGCGGGAGCGCAATCCGGTGCTGCGCGCGTATCTGGAAAAGGGACTGGCGGCTGCGAGACAGGTACAGGAACAGATGCTTGCACATCGGGGGGATGCGCTGAGCAGCCGACTGGAAGAAGGTCTTGCGGAACAGGAAAATCAGGCGGCCGATTTGGAAGCGGCGCTTGCGCTATACACAAAAGAATAGAGAAGGAAAGGGGTTAGCGTATGGTTACAGTGATTATTGACGGGGGGTCCAGAGAGGTGGAGCGGGGCACCACGTACGAGGCAGTGGTAAAGGATTACCAGGAAGAGTACGACGGAATGATTGCGGCGGTGTCTGCCAACGGCCGGATCAGAGAGCTGTTCAAAAAGATCAACAGAGACTGCACGATCACCTTCTTTACATGGAAGGATGATGTAGGACACAAGACCTACGTGCGCACCGCGACGATGCTGTTTTTCAAGGCGGTGTATGATGTGTTCGGCATGGAGTACGCCAGAGACTGTCGGTTGGAATTTGCCATCGGTAACGGCTATTACATCAATCCCGGACAGAAGATCGAGGCAAACACAGAGAATGTGTTGAAGATCAAGAAACGCATGTGTGAGCTGGTGGAGGCCGGCACACCGTTTATGAAAAAGACCTGTCCGCTGGACGAGGCACAGGATATTTTCAAATCCCAAGGGATGCGGGATAAGGAGAAATTGTTTAAGTATCGTATGAACTCCCAGCTGAACATCTATCAGATCGATGGGTATTCGGATTATTATTACGGATATATGCTGCCCAATGCGGGGTATGTCAAATATTTTGATCTGATCTCTTATGAAAACGGATTCATGCTGCTGCTTCCGACGAAGAAGGATCCGCTGCACGTGGAACCGTTCAAGGAGCAGAAGAAGCTGTTTGACACGATGAAGGCCTCGGAGAACTGGGGCAATAAGATCGGCATCGACAATGTGGGCGATCTGAACGATGAGATCTGCAAAGGCTCCATGAGCGATTTCATCCTGATGCATGAGGCAGAACAGGAGCGTAAGATCGGTGAGATCGCCAAGGAGATCGTCTCGCGGGAGGGTGTGAAGTTCGTCATGATCGCCGGACCGTCTTCCTCCGGTAAGACCAGTTTCTCGCACAGATTGTCCATTCAGCTGCGCACGCTGGGCAAGAAGCCTCATCCCATCGCACTGGATAATTATTTTGTCGACAGGCAGGACACACCGCGGGATGAGAACGGGGACTATAATTTTGAGTGCCTGGAGGCGCTGGACATCAAGCGGTTCAACGAAGATATGTGCCGGCTGCTGGCGGGAGAGCGGGTGGAGCTGCCCACATTTAATTTCAAGATCGGTAAGAGAGAATATCTGGGGGATTATAAGCAGCTCGGACCGGATGATATTCTGGTGATTGAGGGCATTCATGGACTGAATGATAAAATGTCCTATGCGCTGCCCAAGGAGAGCAAATTCAAGATCTACATCAGTGCGCTGACCACGCTGAATATCGATGCGCACAACCGGATCCCGACCACGGACGGCAGGCTGCTGCGCCGGATGGTGCGGGATGCGCGGACGAGAGGCTCTGATGCGCGCAGAACGATTCAGATGTGGCCTTCCGTGCGCCGGGGAGAGGAGGAAAATATCTTCCCGTTCCAGGAGGATGCGGATGTGATGTTTAACTCGGCGCTGATCTATGAGCTGGCGGTGTTGAAGCAGTTCGCGGAGCCGCTGTTGTTCCAGATCCCGAAGGAGGCGCCGGAGTATTTCGAGGCGAAGCGCCTGTTAAAGTTTTTGAGTTATTTCTTAAATGTCACCAACGAGAGCCTGCCCAACAATTCGATCTGTCGGGAGTTCTCCGGTGGCAGCTGTTTTAATGTATGATCACTAAAGAAACCTGCGTTCTCTGCCGATATATCATATAGCTGAAGACACTGTTGAAATACGTATCCAAGGAGGGATTGACGCAGCAAACGGAATTCAAGCAGTATTCATGGTGGAGTCAGTGATGGCAGTCAGCAGACCTTCCGGCATCAAAAAGGATCATCGCGGCAGCAGTGATGCAAGGAACCGGGAGCGCAAGCAGGACGGATTATTTGCAGAGATGTTGCAGGTGGAGACCGAGAAGGCAAGCGAGGCACCCGCACAGTTCCAGACGGTTGTCTACGGGCGGAACATGCAGGTGACGGCGACCCGTTATCAGACAAGAGAATACCATTACTGATGGGAGGAGAGCATCCAAAGGGGTGTTCTCCTTTTTTGAGTGGGAAAACGGTATTGTGCAAAAAGCCCAGTTTTGCGATGCCTTTTTATTTCATATTTCACAATTGTATTTTAGAAAGACAGTGCGTATAATACAATATGTAGCCCGTTTTCACAACGAAAAACACTAAATGTTGTGGGCGCGTGTGACGCTGCATATGCAGTGCGCACAGGCGCCGGCGGGACGATTGATGATACAAGAGAGGGATTTGGGCGGAAATGAGCGTAACGAAGATTCAGAAGAGAGACGGCAGGATTGTATCCTTTGAAAAGGAGAAGATTGTAGCGGCGATCGAGAAGGCCAACCATGAAGTGGCGGAGGAGGAGAGAGCCGGAGAGGGACTTGTGGCTGAAATCTTGGACACGGTGACCACGGAGGATAAGGATATTCTGACGGTGGAGCATGTGCAGGATATGATCGAGGCCAGGCTGGTGCGCGAGAATAAATATGCCCTTGCAAAAAAATATATTGTGTACCGCTATCAGAGAAGTTTGCTGCGCAAATCCAACACGACGGATGAGTCGATTCTCAAGCTGATCCGCAATGAAAATAAAGAGCTTGCGGAGGAAAACTCCAATAAAAATACAAGACTGGCATCCACTCAGCGGGACTATATCGCTGGCGAGGTGTCCAGAGATGTCACCAGACGTCTGTTGCTGCCGGAGCATATCGCTATGGCGCACGACAACGGGGTGATTCATTTTCATGATGCGGATTATTTTATTCAGCCGATCTTTAACTGCTGTCTGGTGAATATCGGCGATATGCTGGACAACGGCACCTCCATCAACGGCAAAATGATCGAGTCGCCCAAGAGCTTCCAGGTGGCGTGTACGATCACGACCCAAATCATTGCGGCCGTGGCCAGCAACCAGTATGGCGGACAGTCTGTCAACGTGAAGCATCTGGGCAAGTATCTGGCCAAGAGCCGTGAGAAATTTAAGATGCAGCTGGACGAGGAGTTCGGTGATACGCTGGACGATGCGAGCAAGCACAGAATCGTGGATCTGCGGCTCAGAGATGAGCTGCGCGCGGGCGTGCAGACGATTCAGTACCAGATCAATACCCTGATGACCACCAACGGGCAGTCCCCGTTTGTCACATTGTTTTTGCACATCGACGATGCGGATCCGTATGTGGAGGAGACCGTGCTGATCATCAAGGAGATCCTGACCCAGCGCCTGCAGGGCACCAAGAACGAGAAGGGCGTTTATGTGACGCCGGCCTTCCCGAAGTTAGTGTATGTGCTGGATGAGAACAATTGCCTGCAGGGCGGGAAATATGACGATGTGACGCGTCTGGCGGCACAGTGTTCGGCCAAGAGAATGTATCCGGATTATATCTCTGCGAAAAAGATGCGCGAAAACTATGAGGGAAATGTATTTTCCTGTATGGGATGCCGCTCATTTCTATCACCCTGGAAGGATGAAAACGGCAATTATAAATGGGAAGGACGCTTCAATCTGGGCGTTGTCAGCCTGAATCTGCCGCAGAT
>JAFVAO010000005.1 GCA_017480445.1 Lachnospiraceae bacterium | reverse complement strand
CAGTCCGTATGTTCAAAGAGAATACGGTGAGTTGTGTATCACAGCCTCCAATTTGCGCATCGAGGCAAAAGAGGGCGCGGAGGTGTTGGTATGTGTGAGAGATCCCTATGAAGCGGTGCTTTATTTTGCAAATTCGCAAAATGTCGTGTTACATGGCTTGACGGTCGGACATGATGTGGAGCCGGGGTACTGTAGCGGAAGTGTATTGCGCTATAGCAGTGTAAGCGGAGTGACGATTGAGAATTGTAAGCTGTATGGATGCGGAACCTATGGCGTGGAAGCGGAGTATTGCTATAATATGCAGGTGAACGATACAGAGATTTATGAGTGTACATATGGGTTGCTTTCCTTAAACAGCGTGAGTGATGCGGTGTTCCAAAACTGTGAAATGCGGGATTCGGGCGATCTGACGGTATTTTATCTGCCATCCTGTTATGGGATCGTGTTCGAGGATTGTGACATCCATGATAATCGCTCGACGGAGAACTACAACGGGCAGTTTGTGGAGCTGGACACGGAGTACGGAGATGTGACGTTCTGGAAGTGCAGGTTCAACAATAATACGTATCGGAAGTTCTCGGACTATTCGGTGACGCTGGATCAGTGCACGGTGAAGGATAATGTGAAATAGAAGGTGCGTAAGGTCACGGTGCGTGTGCATAAGACCACGGTGAGTATGCGTAAGGCACGGTGCGGCATATACATAAAAATCTTGTTCTGTTGCGCAGGGCGCTTCACTGAGCCCAGGCATGCATCATCGGAAGCAAAGGCTTCCAACGATGCATTGGTCTCAGTTCCGCAGCGCATAATGAACAAGATTTTTATGTATATGCCGCACCTTATGTTATGGCAAGTTTTTGTGTGAGTGCCCACATACCTTATAGGCTATGGCAAGTTTTACATACTTTACGTTATTGGGCGGCGGTGAAGAAGCCGTTGAATTCTTTGAAGAGGCTTTCCTCTACTTTGCGCATATACAGCAGGTTGTCCCGGATGGTGAAGTGGATTGCGCCCACGTAGTCGTCCAGAATCTGGGTGTGCAGATATATGCTGCCGTCAGCCTGGGGGAAGCCTTTGGTAAACAGGGTCTGTTGATATTTGGGATCCTTGGTCTCCACGTAGCGGTTCAGGGCATAGGGAATGTGGAAGGTGTGTTCAGCGCCTTCAAGGATCAGTTCGGATTCTGTCAGCATAAATGAGCGGAAGCCGGATTTGTTCTCCAGGAGCGTAATGGGCGCGGAAACGCACTGTTTGTTCGGCAGTATGGCCGCGGGCGTCTGCTCTTTGGCACCGAGGGTCAGTGCCACACGGCGGATTTCGTCCAGGATATATTGGGTGCCGCCCTGGACAGACTGGGTGTCTGCGGTGGTGATAAAGATCAGATCCGCATCCGGATAAATCACCATGTATTGGCCGCCCATGCCGTACATCATGATACCGCCGGAGCGCAGCATCCAGAACTGATAGCCGTAGCCCTGTCCTTCGTCCAGAGTTTTGGCGTCATGTCTGTTGGATACATGATAGCGCATCGCCTCCTGGATGTAAGCGGCATAGCGCTGCCAGAAGGCGCGGTCATAGATGCTGTCTGCACAGCCCATCAAATCAGGGTAATCCGTCTCGTAGCTGCCCTTGTACAGAGAGAGTAACAGTTTGGCTGTGACCAGCAGATCGTTCGGATAAGCGACCATGCCGGAACCGCCGATTTCACAGCCGAAGGGATCTGTCAGCACAAACGCCTCGGCGGAGAAACCGATGCGATCCAGGTATACCTCGCGCAGATAGTCTAATACACCTTTGCCGCTTAATTTTTTCACCAGTGCTGCCATGGTATGGGCGGAGGAAGTATCGTACTTGAAGATCTTACCCGGCGCATGATCGGGCGGCGTCACAAAAAAGGAGCGCACCCAGTGTTCTTTTTCGTTGATTTTATAGGTGGTTGATTTGTGACAGGTGCGCATGCTGAGCATGTCGCGAAGCGTCATTTGCGTCAGCCAAGGATGCGCATCCTCAGGCGTGTACTCCGGATAATATTTGACAATCGGGTCGTCTAAAGAGAGTTTGCCCTCGGCCATCAACGCACCGATGGCAAGAGAGGTGTAGGCCTTGGTGATGGAAAACATACGATGCATGCGATCCTTCTGATAGGGCGCAAAATATTCCTCCTGCAGGACGTTGCCGTTCTGCCAGATGCAGATACTATGCATAGGGAAGGGAAAATGTTCAGATGAAAAGTAGGTCATGGCAAAGCTCCTTTCTATGTATTTCACTGATTTTGGGTTTCATACAAAGTGTTTCTTGCTTTTTCTGCCATAATTATATGTCAGGCAAAGAGGAATAGCAAGAACATCAATCCGAAAAATTGTAGAATCCGCAAAATTCTCTTATTCGTAGATTGATACTTATGTAACGGCGCTATACAATGCATACAGGATCTGCCGATACATGTGATAAAATCATTGGTCTTTGCGTGTGGAAAAAGGAAGGGAGCGGATACTATGAATCAAAAAAGAATTGGGCAGTATATTCAGCAGCTGCGTAAAGCAAACAAAATGACACAGAAAGAGCTGGCAGACCGGATCGGTGTCAGTGACAAGACGGTTTCAAAATGGGAAAATGGAAATAGTATGCCGGATATTTCCTTGTTTTCCGAGCTGTGCTGTGTGCTGAACACGAATATTAATGAATTACTCTCCGGGGAACCGTTGTCTCTGGTGAAAAAGTATTGCTATGTGGATGAGTGGGTGTCGGATGAAGTGGAAATATTTACAAATACAATATTTTGTGGTATATTAGAGACCAAATGCATAGTATTTGTGCACTTGGTCTCTTTTTTACGATAGAAAATTGCGTCCAAAGCTGTAAGCTGCACCGACTATGCAAAACCAAAGAACAGGAGTACAAAAACGTGCCCGAATTAACCCCGATGATGCAACAGTATATGGAGACGAAGAAACAGGTGCCGGACTGTATTTTGTTTTACAGACTGGGTGACTTTTATGAGATGTTTTTTGACGATGCGGTGACGGCGTCGAAGGAGCTGGAGCTGACGCTGACCGGCAGAGCCTGCGGTCAGGAGGAGCGCGCACCCATGTGCGGCGTACCATATCATGCGGTAGAGGGGTACTTGACCAAGCTGGTCAGCAAGGGCTATAAGGTGGCGATCTGTGAGCAGTTGGAGGATCCCAAGCTGGCGAAGGGGCTGGTGAAGCGGGATATCGTGCGGATCGTGACCCCCGGGACGAATCTGAATGTGCAGGCGCTGGACGCCTCGAAAAACAATTTCATTCTGTGTATCACCTATCTGCCCACGGGAATCGGCATTGCGGCGGCAGATGTGACGACCGGTGATTTCTATGTGACGGAGGTTGAGGACCTGCGGAAACTCATGGATGAGCTGATGAAATACGAGCCGTCCGAGATCATTTGTAACGAGGCTTTTTTGATGAGCGGCGTGGATGTGGAGGATCTGTGCGGCCGGTTACATATCTCGGTCAATGCGCTGGAATCTCATATGTTTGATGATGACGGCTGCCAAAAGACGCTTTTGAAGCATTTTAAAGTCAATACGCTGATCGGTCTGGGGATTGAGGATTTCCCGAACGGCATGATCGCGGCGGGTGCGATGCTTTCCTATCTGCAGGAGACGCAGAAAAGCGAGCTGGAGCATTTTACGCACCTCTACCCGTACCTGACGAGCAAATACATGCTGTTAGACAGCTCCACCAGACGGAATCTGGAGCTGACGGAGACCCTGCGGGAGAAGCAAAAACGCGGTTCGCTGTTATGGGTGCTCGATAAAACGAAGACTGCGATGGGCGGTCGTCTGCTGCGTAGCTATATTGAGCAGCCACTGATCGAGAAGGCGGATATGGAGCGACGCCTGGATGCCATTGAGGAGTTGAACAAGGACAGCTTCTCCCGGGATGAGATTAGGGAGTATCTGAACCCGATCTATGATCTGGAGCGGCTGTTGGCAAAGGTGACTTATAAGACGGCCAATCCGCGGGATCTGATCGCGTTTCGCAATTCGCTGGAGATGCTGCCGCATATCCGGACAGTGCTTGAGAATTTCCAAAAAGACGAGCTCACGGCCATTCGGGAGGAAATGGATGCATTGCAGGACATTTACCAGCTGATCCTGCAATCGATCGAGGAGGAGCCGCCGATCACGATCCGTGAGGGCGGGATCATCAAGGATGGCTTTGACGAAGATATCGATATGCTCAGAAGCGCCAAGCGCGACGGCAAAACGTGGCTGGCCGAGCTTGAGGAGGCAGACAGAGAGCGCACGGGAATCAAAAACCTGCGCATCAAATACAACAAGGTGTTCGGCTATTATTTTGAGGTGACGAACTCTTATCAAAATTTGGTGCCGGAGGATTATGTGCGCAAGCAGACGTTAGCCAATGCGGAGCGCTATACCACGCCGAAGCTCAAGGAACTGGAGGACATGATCCTGAACGCCGAGGAGAAGCTTCAGACGCTGGAGTACGATCTATTCTGCAAGATCCGTGACGCGGTGGCGGCGGAGCTGGAGCGCATCCAACGGACTGCGAAGGCGGTGGCCAGACTGGATGTCTGCGCGTCGCTGTCCGCAGTGGCGGAGCGGAACCATTATGTGCGTCCGAAGCTGAATGAAAAAGGCGTGATCGACATCAAGGAGGGCAGACATCCGGTGGTGGAGCAAATGATCACCAACGATCTGTTCATTGCCAATGACACCTATCTGGACAATGGGAGCCATTGCATCAGTGTGATCACCGGTCCCAACATGGCAGGTAAATCCACCTACATGCGGCAGACGGCTCTGATTGTGCTGTTGGCACAGATCGGCAGCTTTGTACCAGCGAAATCGGCGAATATCGGTATTGTCGACCGGATTTTTACCCGCGTGGGCGCATCGGATGATCTCGCGAGTGGGCAATCTACCTTCATGGTGGAAATGAACGAGGTGGCCAATATTTTGCGGAACGCCACATCAAACAGTCTGCTGATTTTGGATGAGATCGGCCGTGGTACGTCTACTTTTGACGGACTGTCCATCGCCTGGGCGGTGATCGAGCACATCAGCAACCGCAAGCTTTTGGGGGCGAAGACTTTATTTGCCACACACTATCATGAGTTGACAGAGTTGGAAGGCAAGATGAGCAATGTGAACAATTATTGTATCGCGGTGAAGGAATGCGGGGATGATATTGTGTTCCTGCGGAAGATCGTGAAAGGCGGCGCGGACCGCAGCTATGGCATTCAGGTTGCGAAGCTGGCGGGGGTGCCGGACATGGTGATCGACCGCGCCAAAGAGATCGCAGACCAGCTCTCGGATAATGATATCACGGAAAAGGTGCAGAGCATCGCCGTGGAGACCAAGGGAGAGGGAAAGGACGGCAGACGAAATGCCTCTAAGGTGCCGAAGCTGGATGAGGTGGACATGGCGCAGATGTCCTTGTTTGAGACGGTGACGGACGAGGATGTGATCAAGGAGCTGATGGAGGTGGAGATTACGACATTGACACCGTTAGATGCCATGAACACGCTGTATCGGTTGCAGAATAAGCTGCGGAACCGGTGGACGGCGGAGTAAAGAGAATGATATTAAAAAAATGAGATTGAAAAAAAGATATTGAAAATTTGTATCGAGAATAAGTATCAAAAATAAGTATCAAAAATATGTATCGAATGAAAAGGACTGCGGGGCGGAGACGATAGCTTGAGTAAAGAAAACAATATTCTGTGGGATAAACTGGATAACACAGCGCTTCTTTTTCCGGTGATTGCCAGCGAAAACATGACCAATGTATATCGGATCAGCGCGGTGATGACAGAGGAAGTGGACAGGGTGCTTCTGCAGGAGGCGTTAAACCGTATCCTGCCGCATTTCTCCGTCTTCCGGATGTGTCTGCGCGCGGGAATGTTCTGGTATTATTTTGAGGAGAACAGGAAGGCTGCACCGCAGGTACGGCAGGAGTACGCGTTTCCCGGGGCATACATCAACCGAAGCCAGAATCACAATTATCTGTTTCGGGTGACTTATTACGGACGGCGGATCAATCTGGAGGTGTTCCATGTGCTGACGGACGGATTCGGCGGGATTGTGTTCCTGAAGGAACTGGTCTATCAGTATCTGCGGTTAAAATATCCAGAGGAGTTCTCTGGGGAGAAGGATCGGATTTCTTCGGATGTGTATTTCGACAAGGAAGACAGTTATCTGAAAAATTACAGGAAGCCCGTGGGAGAGCGCAAGAAATACAAATCCTCGCAGGCGGTGACGGTTCAGGGTGAGAAGCTGTCCGGCGGAGCGCTGGGCGTTATCCAGGGGACAATGCGGATCGATCTGCTCAAGGCGGCCTGCAAAAAATACGGGGTGACGATCAACCAGTATCTGGTGGGAGCGCTCACCTATGCGATCTACAAGGGCTATCTGCACGAGCGGGGGAGCGAGGATCCGATCGCGTGCTGTGTGCCGGTGAATCTGCGGCCTTATTATCAGTCGCACACCATGAAGAATTTTTTTGCCATGGTAGCGGCGGAGTTTGTGCCCGAGGAACGCCTGGAGAAATACAGCTTTGCCGAGGTGCTCGCCATCACGACCAAGAGCTTAAAAGAGCAGATTACTAAGGAAAATCTGGATGATATAATCACCTACAATGTCTCCAACGAGCAGAATTTTATCCTGCGGCTTGTGCCGCTGGCGATCAAAAATATTGCAATCAAGCAGGTGTATGAGGCGTCCCGCCACAATTCGACGACGACGATCACCAACATCGGAAATGTGGAGCTCAGAGAGCCTTATCGAAGATATGTGGAGAGTTTTTCCTGTCTGCTCGCCATGTCGGCCGGTCAGAATCTGAAGGCGAGCGTGTGTTCCTACAACGGCATGCTGACCGTAAATTTCAGTTCGATTCTGCAGGATACTTCCATACAGAAATGTTTTTTCCAAACGCTTACGGCGGATGGCGTAGAGGTAGTGATACAGACCAATGCGGTGTATGAAGATCATTAGTGCGCACCTTGAAGGGTGACGCATCGTATAACAGGCTGTCCGAAGCAGGTGCAGCGACACATTGACGAGGAGAAAAAGAGTGAATTATTGCAGCAATTGTAAGGTGACCATTTATGACGAGAGAAACAGCTGCCCGCTGTGCCATAAGATGCTGGAAGAGGTAGGTGATGAGCGGGCGGCTGCGGTTGCGGAACAGTACGGGCTTGGGATGCGGTATCCGAATGTGCGCGGCAGAGAGCGTCGGATCCGGTTTGTGATGCATTTGATGCTGTTTTGCTTTGTGCTGGTGGGGATTGTGGCGGTGACGATCAACTGGATTTTTACGCCGACGGTATACTGGTCCCTGATCGTCTGCGTCGCGCTGGCGTACACGTATCTGTTTATCGTCTATTGGATCCGGCATGACGCAGGAGCGGCGTTCAAGGTCGGGATGCAGATATTTTTCACGATGGCGCTGCTCTATGGCATCGATCACTTTACCGGTGCGCATGGCTGGGCGGTGGAATGGGCGATCCCGGGACTGATCCTGCTTGGAGACGGGATGGTATTTTTCTTTATGATGCTGAATCGGCAAAATTGGTACAGCTATCTGGCGCTGCTTTTGTTGATGGGGTTGTGTAGCGCGGTGATCTTTGGCCTGTATCTGACCCAGCATATCCGGAATCTGATCCTGCCGGTAGCTTGTATTCTGGTGACAGGGATTTATCTGGCGGCGACATTGGTGTTCGGAGACCGGCAGTTTACGCGGGAGCTGAAGAGAAGATTTCATGTATAGATAGATCATTGATAGATAACAGAGGATAGAGAACATGATGAAGGATGCACGTGAAGAAGGGAATGTAAGCCCGCAGGCAATGCGGGTGTTAAAAGCGGTGGAGCTCGTGAGTCATATGCCGAAGATCGGTCATATGGCGCAAAACGGGGAGCTGCGCAAGCGCTTCACGGCGATGGAACACGCCTGGAATATTCCGGAGGGACTTGCTCTGGAGAACGTCGCGTTGTCGAACAGCAGGCTGGAGTGGCTTTCACCGACGGAGGAGCTGCTGGTGAAACCGGCTGTTTTGCAGCTGCATGGTGGCGGATATTATGGCACATTACACAATACATATCGCGATATGGCGGCGCTATATCAGAAATTGTCCGGCGGCATCGTGGCGAGCCTGGATTATCGTGTTGCACCGCAGGATCTGTATCCCGCGGCACTGGAGGATGCAGTGGAGGCGTATGCGTATATTTTGGCGCAGGGATATCAGGGACAGGAGATGATCGTCGTCGGAGATTCTGCGGGCGGCGGTCTGGCGCTGGCGCTGGTGATGTATCTGCGCGACAATCGGATGCCGCTGCCGGCAGGGGTGATCACCATGTCCGCGTGGACGGATCTGTCCTTGAGTGGAGAGTCATACACGGAGAATTTCAACACGGATCCTATGTTCGGCGGGTCTACAGATACGCTGATCTATCACAATGAATATCCGGGGACATATGATCCCAGAGAACCCTATATTTCGCCGCTTTACGGCGATTATAAAGGCTTCCCGCCCATGCTGATGCAGGTGGGCGAGCGGGAAATGCTTTTAAGCGACACGCTGGAGGTGGCCAGAAAGGCGAAGATTGACGGCGTGCGGGTGAAGGAGCAGATCTATCCGGGGATGTTCCATGTGTTCCAGATGGGGCTGTCCCGCTTTCCGGAGTCAACTCACGCGTGGAAGGAAGTGCGGAAGTTTATAAGGGAGATCTATTATGGAAGAAATCAGTTCGTATCGGAGGTGAAGTGAAATGAAAATGAAAAAAATAGAGAAATTATTGGATGAGTCGAAGAAAAACCGAAGTGTGATAAGTGCCTATATCGGAAATGACAAGTCCTATTACAATTTCATTGTGCTGGACAGAAATGAGGAATTTGTGCTTGCGGCGAAGGATATGGATTTTCAGGTGGATGGATACCTGATCTTTGAGATTCGCAAAATCAGAAAAGTGATCGGCGCCAAATCGACCAAATATGAGCAGATCATGCAGGCGGAGGGCGTGCTTGCTGCACTTTCTGTCCCAAAAGTAAATCTCAAATCCTATGCAAGCATTTTCAAAACATTCCGGAAATCAGACAGACTCATTTCCATGGATGTGTACAGCGACAAATACGGCCATTACTATTACATCGGCAATGTGGAAAAGGTAAATGATAAAAGTGTTTTTTTTTCGTTTTTTGATGCCGATGGCGAGTGGTATAGCCCGGAGAAAATCAAATACAAAGAAGTGGATGTGATTCATTTTGCGGATCGATATGCAGAGGTGTTTTCCAAATATGTGACAGATCGAAACGATAAGAGGGCATAGGAAAGCATTCTTACAGCAAAAGGATGAGATGGAGGGAAACAGATGTCTCAGATACATGTGTTAGATTCAGAGACAATTGATAAGATCGCTGCCGGCGAGGTGGTGGAGCGGCCGTCCAGCGTGGTGAAGGAGCTGGTGGAAAACGCGGTGGATGCGGGTGCAACGGCGATCACGGTGGAGATCAGGGACGGCGGCATCGAGTTTATCCGCGTGACGGACAACGGTTCCGGTATGGCGCAGGATCAGCTGCGCATGGCATTTTTGCGGCATGCCACCAGCAAGATCGAGCGCGTGGATGATCTGATGCGGATATCGAGTCTGGGGTTTCGCGGTGAAGCGCTGTCGAGTATTGCGGCGGTGGCGAAGGTGGAAGTGATCACGAAGACGAAGGACGCGCTTACAGGCAGCCGTATGGTGCTGGAAGGTGCCGTGGAAAAGGAGTTTTCCGAGGTGGGAGCGCCGGACGGCACGACCTTTTTGGTACGAAATTTGTTTTTCAATACGCCGGTGCGCCGGAAATTTTTGAAGCTGCCGGCTACGGAGGGCGGCTATATCGCGGATCTCATGGAGCATCTGGCGTTGTCGAGACCGGATATTTCCTTTAAGTTTCAGGTGGGGAATCAGCTGAAATTTCATACCACCGGCAACGGTGATCTGAAGGAAGTGATCTACCGGATCTACGGAAAAGAAGTGGCGTCTTCGCTGGTGCCGATCCAGATCGAACAAAACGGCAACAAGGTGGAGGGGTATCTCGGGAAGCCTGTGCTGGTGCGCTCCAATCGAAACTTCGAGATTTATTTTATCAACGGACGCTTTATCCGCAGTACCCTGATTGCAAGGGCGCTGGAGGAGGGATATCGCGAGTATCTAATGCAGCACAAATTTCCGCTGTGCGTCCTGCACATGACCATGGACACCCGTCAGGTGGATGTGAATGTACATCCCACGAAGATGGATGTGCGGTTCAGCGACGGGATGACTTTCAGCAAAATGCTGTCGGACGGCGTGTATGACACGCTGAAACAGCAGGAAATGATTCCGGATACGCGCTTGGACAATGAGCGGGACATGAGGCGCGCGGAGCGCGAGGAACAGTTGAAACGGCAGAAGGAACATGCGCCGGAGCCCTTTGAGACAAGCAGGATAGGGGCATATCGCGTGATGGAGGAAAGCAATTACCACACAGATATGCAGGCGATTGACAAGACGGATGCGGCGGGCAACAGGCTGTCGGTGGGGCAGACCTATGTCCGACAGGAATTCGCCAGGAATCCAGTGTGGAGCAAGGTGAAGGCGGTCACGGCACCGGCGGGCGGGACACAGAATGTTGCGGAACAGACTGCGGCGGCACCGGTGGACGGGACAACTGGAGCGGCAGCGACATCCCCGACGGGCGCGCAGGTGCCGGGAAAAGAGGATGATTTCTTCATAGAGACTGCAACTCCGGAAAAGACACAATTGACGCAACCGGATGGATTGCAGCCATCCACGGCGGATAGCGCAGAGAATCTTGCGGGACGCATTACAGAGACCATTGCAGGGCTGCCTATTACAGAGCCCGTTGCAGGATCTATGCATGGCAAATCTGAACAGCTGAGCCTTTTTGAGGAGCGTATCCTCGACCAACGCAACCGTGACCGGTATCATATCATCGGGCAGGTGTTCGATACATACTGGATCGTCCAGTTTGAGAAGAAGATGTTTATCATCGATCAGCATGCCGCGCATGAAAAGATCAAATATGAGCGTCTGATGAAACGGTTCCGGGAAAAGCAGGTGACTTCCCAGGCGCTTTTGCCGCCGATTATTGTGAGCCTGACGGCACAGGAAGAGCTTGTTTTCCTCGAATATCAGGAAAATTTTGTGAACTTAGGGTTTGAGGTGGAAGCCTTCGGCGGCAGAGAATATGCGCTGCGCAGCGTGCCGCAGGATCTGTACGGATGCAGTGAGCGGGAGCTTTTCCTCGCAGTGCTGGACGAATTGGATCAGGGGGTGAACCGGGGCAGCTACAAGGTGATCGAGGAGAAGATAGCCTCCATGTCCTGCAAGGCCGCAGTAAAAGGAAATAACCGGTTAAGCTTCGCGGAGGCGCTGGAGTTGATTGATGAACTGCTGACACTGGAGAATCCCTACAATTGCCCGCACGGCAGACCGACGATCATCACGATGAGTCAATATGAACTGGATAAGAAATTCAAGCGGATTGTGTAAAGAACGGCTAAAGCAGGAAGAGGATACGTTGTATAGCATGAAAATGGAAATGGAAAAAGAGAAATCAAGGCAAAGGCCGCCGCTGATCATTCTTACCGGTCCCACTGCGGTGGGCAAGACGGCGCTGTCCATCTCACTGGCGAAGGCGGTGGGCGGCGAGATTATCTCTGCGGATTCTATGCAGGTTTACCGCCACATGGACATCGGCTCCGCCAAGATTACACAGGCGGAGATGGACGGCGTGCCACATCATTTGATCGATATCCTGGATCCGTGGGAGGATTTTAATGTTGTTTTATTCCAGAAGCTTTGCAAGGAGGCCATCACAGATATTCATGCGCGGGGAAAACTGCCGATTCTGGTAGGGGGCACCGGCTTTTATATTCAGGCTGTGCTGCGGGATATCGCGTTTACGGAAAATGAGGACGATACGCCGTATCGCAATGCGTTGGAGCAATTTGCGGGGGCAAACGGCGATGAAGCGCTGCATGACAGACTGCGGGAGATTGATCCGGCGTCTGCGGAGGCGATTCCTGCAGGTAACCGCAAGCGGGTGATTCGGGCACTGGAATATTTTCACTTGACAGGGGAGCCGATCTCGGTGCACAACGAGCGGGAGAGGAAGCGGCCGAACGCATATCATGCCTGCTATTTTGTGCTGACGGATGAGCGAGAGCGGCTCTATGAGCGCATTGATGCGCGGGTGGACGAGATGCTCACGCAGGGGCTGGCGGAGGAAGTGCGGAAACTCAAAGAGATGGGCTGTAAGCGCGGGCAGACTGCCATGCAGGGCCTTGGCTACAAAGAGATTCTGGACTATCTGGACGGCGCCTGTACGCTGGACGAGGCGGTGTATCTGATCAAGCGGGACACC
The DNA here is from genome assembly GCA_017480445.1 of Lachnospiraceae bacterium. Classification (GTDB taxonomy): domain Bacteria; phylum Bacillota; class Clostridia; order Lachnospirales; family Lachnospiraceae; genus Acetatifactor. Next base: position 36,402 of record JAFVAO010000005.1, on the reverse strand, counting down.
AGACATTTTGCCAAGCGGCAGCTCACGTGGTTCCGCCGGGAGCAGGATGTGATCTGGTTGGATCGTTCCGCATTTCCGGCAGTGAATAAGGCAGAGCAGGATACCGCCATTTTACAACATATGCTCCATGTGATATCAGATAGATATGAATGAAGGAGGAACAACTATGCAATCCCTATATCAGTCCCTCGGCATCGCGCCTAGGATCTACACGTTCGGCGCACAAATTTTGGCCGGACTCGAGGAACGATTCAAGAAAATAGACGAAACGGCGGAGTACAACCAGTTGAAGGTTCTGCGCGCCATGCAGAAAAATCAGGTCAGCGAGGCCTGCCTTCTGGGTACCACAGGCTACGGCTACAATGATCTGGGCAGAGATACGCTGGAGGCGGTGTACGCGGATGTGTTTCATACAGAGGATGCGCTGGTGCGTCCGCAGATCACCTGCGGTACCCATGCGCTGGCGCTGGCGCTGATGAGTAATCTGCGCCCGGGGGACGAGCTGCTGTCGCCTGTGGGAAAACCCTATGATACGCTGGAGGAAGTCATCGGCATCCGGCCGTCCAAGGGATCCCTTGCGGAGTACGGAATTATCTACCGACAGGTGGATTTGTTGCCGGACGGCAGTTTTGATTATGATAAGATCAAAGATGCAATCAATGAAACGACATGCCTTGTGACTATTCAGCGCTCCAAGGGGTATCAGACCAGACCGACGCTCTCAGTGGAACGGATCGGTGAGTTGATCGCTTTTATCAAGCAGATCAAGCCGGATGTGCTCTGTATGGTGGACAACTGTTACGGGGAGTTCGTGGAGACGAAGGAACCCTCGGATGTGGGCGCGGACATGGTGGTCGGATCGCTCATCAAGAATCCCGGCGGCGGACTGGCACCCATCGGCGGCTATATCGCCGGCAAAAAGGCATGCGTGGAGAACGCGGCATATCGCCTGACCAGCCCGGGACTCGGCAAAGAAGTGGGCGCTTCTCTCGGCATTTTGCCTGCGTTTTATCAGGGGCTGTTTCTCGCGCCGACGGTGACGGCCGGCGCCCTGAAGGGCGCGATTTTTGCCGCCAATATCTATGAAAAGCTCGGTTTTGCGGTGGTGCCGAACAGCACGGAGAGCAGACATGACATCATTCAGGCGGTGACCTTTGGCACGCCGGAGGGGGTGGTCGCGTTCTGCGAGGGAATTCAGGCGGCTGCGCCGGTGGATTCGCATGTGACGCCGGAGCCCTGGGATATGCCCGGGTATGATGCGAAGGTGATCATGGCGGCGGGGGCGTTTGTCTCCGGATCCTCCATCGAGCTATCCGCGGACGGCCCCATTAAGCCACCCTACGCGGTGTATTTTCAAGGGGGCTTGACCTGGCCGCACGCGAAGTTTGGCATTTTGAAGTCGTTGCAGTCGCTTGCTGACAAGAAAATCGTGACGCTTCCGCGAGAGGGATGGTAAAAATGAGACGCTTTCGTGAGAAGAAAGCGAAAGACCCGCGAGGGGTCTGTCGAATTTTGAGGATAGATAGGAGTTTTGGCAGAAATAAAATTGGTAAATTTTGTGTACAGGCATTTTATTTTATGATACAATAATTGACAGCGTAATTACAAAAATCCGCAATACGTGTAGAGGAAAACGATGAAGAGAGTGAATTGGCTGCTGATCTTGTTGGTTTTGATCGGATTTGTGCTGGGAACCGTGTTTGCACAGATTTTTTCGGGTACAATATTGAATTATGGACAGACCTTCGGGCTGACCAATCCGGTAGAGCTGGATCTTGGATTTATGATCCTGACGTTCGGGTTGAAATTCCATATTACGATTGCAGGGATCATCGGTGTTATTGTTTCCTTTGTGGTGTATCGGTTTATCCGATGACGCGGATCATGCACGCACCCTTTGCGCTTTGGAGAAGGCAGGGAGGGAAGCATGCAAAAAGAAAAACAGATCGGGGAACTGCCGTATGAGCGGTTCCTGCAATGTGGTCCGGAGGGGCTCAGCGAGCGGGAGCTTTTGGCGATTATCCTGCGGACGGGAACCAGGGATAAGAGTGCGTTGGAGCTGGCGGACGAAGTGCTATCCATGGCGGTGTATCCGCGGGTGGGACTGCTGGGGCTGTATGATGTCTCGCTGGAGGAACTGATGCAGATCAAGGGGATCGGTCTGGTGAAGGCCGTGAAGTTAAAATGTCTCGCCGAGCTGTCCATGCGCATGAGCAGAGCTGTGGCCAAGGAAGGACTGGTGTTCAGGACGCCGGATCTGGTGGCACAGTATTTTATGGAGCAGCTACGCCACAAGGATACCGAGTGCGTAATTATGGTCAGTCTCGACAGCAAGGGGCGCATGATCTCCGAGAAAAAGTTGTCCGAGGGCAGCGTGCGGATGTCATTGATATCCCCGCGGGAGATTTTTTTGGAGGCCCTGCGCGTGCGGGCGGTGAATTTCGTTCTGGTGCACAATCATCCAAGCGGAGATCCGACGCCCAGCAGGATGGACAGGGAACTGACAGAAAACGTATGTAAGTTGGGAGAAATGATGGATATTCTGCTGTTGGATCACATTATCATCGGGGATAACCGATATGCGAGTTTCAGACAGCTGGGATATTTAGAATAGAAAGGGGCAGCCGTTTATGATGGCTAATAATGTGTTTGGTATCGATCTGGGTACCAATAATATCAAGATTTACAGCAGAAGTGAAGACAATATCATTGTCGAGAAAAATATGATCGCGATTGAGAATAAGAATACGCTTTTTGCCTATGGAGACTCGGCCTTTGAAATGTATGAAAAGGCGCCGGGAACGATCCATATTTCGTATCCGCTCTCGAATGGTGTCATCGCGGACATCAAAAATATGCAGACGCTGATCCATTATTTCGTCAGTGATCTGCAGAACGGCAGTATCAAACCGGCGGATTTTTATATTGCAGTGCCGACGGATGTGACAGAGGTGGAGCGCAGGGCGTTTTATGATCTTGTGAAGGACGCCAACGTGAAGGCCAAGCACATCATGGTGGTAGAAAAATCGGTGGCGGACGGCCTCGGGCTGGATATTGACGTGAAAAATTCCCAGGGTGTTATCGTGGTAAATGTCGGCTATGAGACGACGGAGATCTCCATTCTCTCCCTGGGCGGTATTGTGTTGAGCAAGCTGATCAAGGTGGGCGGCATGAAATTTGACGAGGCGATTCGGACGGCTGTCCGAAAGGAATTCTCCCTGGTCATCGGCGGCAAGACGGCGGAGACTGTGAAGATTGCGCTGCATGATTTGGAGGCTGAGAAAAAGGGTGCCCTGGTCTACGGACGGGACATTGTAACCGGTCTGCCTGTGGAGAGAGAGATTCCCACGAAACTGGTGGATGACTGTCTGGAGGAACACTTCCGCACGATCATCGATCAGGTGAAGGTGATTCTGGAACGCACACCGCCGGAGTTGGCTGCGGATATTTATCGACACGGCATCTATCTGACGGGTGGCGCTTCCTGTGTCAACCATCTGGCGGAACGACTCGCGAACGGAACGGGACTGAAGGTGAATGTGGCGGAGAATCCGCTGACCAGTGTGGCGGCCGGACTTGCGAGAATCATCAAGGATGACAATTATAAGTCCGTGGCATATGCGATTGAAGGGATGGGTAAATGAGTCCGGTTGTAAAGAGAAAAGGCGAGAAATTTACGTTGCCGAGTAAATATCTCCTTTTGATTCTGACATTAATCTGCATATTACTGATGCTGCTTTCCTTCGGCACCAATGTGTTTGAGAAACCGTTAAACACCTCTGTGGGATATGTGGTAGTTCCATTTCAGGAGGGGATCTCAAAGGCCGGCGAGTGGCTTGCCAACCGCACGGAGGAGCTGCGTGAGATACGGGAGCTTCTGCAGGAAAACGCAGCGTTAAAGGAGCAGGTGGCTTCCTTGACGGAGGAAAACACCTTGCTGCAACAGGACAAGTATGAGCTGAATGAGCTGCGCGGGCTGTTGCAGTTGGATGAACAGTATGGCGCGTACGACAAGGTCGGCGCGCGGATCATCAGCCGGGATTCGGGAAACTGGTATTCCTCCTTTGTCATCGACAAGGGGGAGGAGGACGGTCTGACGGAGGACATGAATGTGATCGCCGGCGGCGGTCTGGTCGGACGGATCACCGCGACAGGACCGAACTGGGCGAGAGTGACCTCCATTATCTCCGACAACAGCAATATCAGCGCGATGACGCTGGTATCCGGAGATAATCTGATTGTGTCCGGAGATCTGAAAATGATGTCCGAGGGCGTGATCACCTTCAGCAAGCTTGTGGACAGCGGAAACGTTGTCGTGGAGGGCGATAAGATTGTCACCTCCCGCATCAGCGACAAGTATCTGCCGAACATTTTGATCGGCTATGTACATACGATCAACTGGGACAACAACAATCTGACGAAATCCGGTTACATTACGCCGGCGGTGGATTTTGAACATTTGAGTGAAGTGCTTGTCATCACCACGATGAAACAGGTTGTGGAGGATGCGGACGAATAAAGGAGCGGTTCTATGCTGCGAAAGATCTCCATGGTCTGTCTGATTTTGATATGTTTTTTGCTGGAAACCTCTGTGTTTAACCATTTTGCAATGGGTGGAATCGTACCAAAGCTGACCATCATTCTGACCTCCGCCTACGGCTTTATGCGAGGCGAGGAAGAGGGGATGTGTGTGGGCTTTCTCTGCGGCCTGTTGTGTGATGTGTTCTATGGGGATGTGATGGGATTTTACGCCTTGATCCTGACTTATATCGGGTATGTGAACGGTAAATTTTCCCGTATTTTCTATCCGGAGGATATCAAGCTGCCCATCGCGCTGATCATTGTGAGTGATCTGTCCTACGGTGTTCTGTGCTATATTTTACTGTTCTTAATGAGAGGAAGATTTGATTTTCTGTACTATTTCACGGGTGTGATTCTGCCGGAGGCGTTGTACACGATCGTCGTGACCGTGTTCTTATACCCGATCATCCTAAAGATAAACGAAAAGCTGGATCGCAGAGAAAAAAGGAGTGCGTAGACCTTGTTTGAGGAAATTAGGGAAAATCTGATCAATTTCATAACCAGCAGACTGACCTTGCTCACGTTGCTCTTTATGTTGCTCGGTGGGATCCTGATTTATCGCTGCTTTGAACTGCAGATCGTGCGAGGCGAGGAATATCTGAACGATTTTGTGCTGTCCACGGAGAAAACACGGGATATCGCCAGCGTACGGGGCAATATTTACGATCGAAACGGGAATGTGCTCGCCTATAACGAGCTGGCCTATTCCGTGAAGATCGAGGATGTCTATGAGAATACCAACAAAAATGTGCAAATGAATGAGACAATCTACCGGTTGATCAAAATGATCGAGAAAAACGGGGATAAGGTGATCACGGATTTTAAGATTGTGATTGATGAGGACGGCGCCTTCGCTTTCTCGGCGGAGGGGGCGACACTGACCCGTTTCCTGGCGGACGTCTATGATCATACCCAGATCGGCAATGATGTGCTCACGGCGGCTGAGGCGGCTTCCACGCCGCTTGAGGTCATGCAGAGCCTGAGCAGGAACAAGGGTAAAGGGGGCTTTACCTTTGGCATCGGCGACTATGAAGTTTCCGGGGATTCGAGCACTCCGTTTGTAGCGGGCAAAGGCTATACCAACGAGGAGTGGCTGCAAATGGTCACGATCCGTTTTGCGATGAAAAACACCTCTTACCGCAAGTACATCGGCACCACAGTGGCGACCAATGTAAGCGATGAGACGGTTGCGGTGATCATGGAAAATGCGGAGGTGCTTCCCGGCGTCACGATTGTCGAGGATACCGTGCGGCGCTACAGCGACAGTAAATATTTTGCCCATGTCATAGGGTATACCGGCAAGATTTCCTCCGATGAGCTGACGAGTCTCAATGAGCAGGTCATGACGGAGGGGGGCAGTGCGGATGCCTATTCGATCAGTGATGTCGTCGGCAAAAGCGGTCTGGAGTCTTATATGGAGACCACGCTGCAGGGTAAGAAGGGTTATGAAAAGGTGGTGACCAATGTCACGGGTAAGGTGATGCAGATTCTGGAGCGCACGGAGCCCACGTCTGGTCAGGATGTCTATTGTACACTGGATCGGGATCTGCAGATTGCTACATACAATATCGTGGAACAGAAGCTGGCCGGGCTGCTCTCCAGCAAGATCGTCAATCTGAAGGAATATAAGACCGGAGAAAACACCTCCAGTTCGGATATCCGGATTCCCATTTATGACGTCTATTTTGCCATGATCAACAACAATATTCTGGATATGAAGCATTTTGTGTCGGAGGACGCGGGAGAGACGGAAACGGTGGTGTACGCGGCGTATCTGCAGTACAAGGAGCAGGTTTACGAGAAACTGCGTATGGAGCTGACTGAGAAAAAGACGCCCTACAAGAATCTGTCCAAGGAATATCAGGTCTATGAGAGCAATATCATACAGCGCCTGCAGAGTAACGGCGTGATCATGACGGAGCTTGTCGATGCGGAGGATTCCACGCAGATTGCCTGGGCGCAGGAGGAAGTCATCAGTTTGCAGGAGTATCTGCAATACTGCATCGCGCAGAACTGGATTGATGTCAGTAAGCTGGAGCTGGATGAGAAATATTCCGATTCTGCGGAGATCTACAACAAGCTGATCGAGTATATCATTGATATGATCGAGCACAATACAGAGTTCCAGAAGCGGTTTTATAAATACATGCTGCTGAATGACAAGATCACAGGTAAGCAGATCTGCCTGTTATTGTGTGAGCAGGAAGCGGTGGATGTGCCGCCAGCGGATGAGGAGGCGCTTCGCAGGAACACGCTCAGCGCGTATCAATTTATGAAAAACCGCATTGACAATCTGGATATTACGCCGGCACAGCTGGCGCTGGATCCCTGCAATGCGTCGGTGGTGATCACGGATGTCAACACGGGGCAGGTGCTTGCCATGGTTTCCTATCCGGGATACGACAACAATATGATGGCCAATTCGGTGGATGCGGCTTATTACGCCAAATTAAACGCGGACAAGTCCCAGCCGCAGCTCAATTATGCGACGCAGTACAAGGCGGCGCCGGGCTCCACCTTCAAAATCGTGACTGCATCGGCGGGACTGATGGAGGGTGTGATCAGCTTAAACGATGCGATCAATTGTGTGGGTACCTACACAGCGATCACACCGTCACCGCGATGCTGGCGGGTGATCGGACACGGGCCGGAAAATGTGACCACGGCCATACGCGATTCCTGTAACTATTTCTTTTATGATGTCGGTTATAAACTGGCCACCAGGTCTGGTACCTACAATGAGCAGGAGGGTCTGAATACGCTGTACCAGTATGCGGATCTGTTCGGACTCACGGAGAAATCCGGCGTGGAGATTACGGAGTATACACCGGATGTCTCTAACAAAGACCCGGTGCGTTCCGCCATCGGACAGGGCAGCAACAGCTACACCACCGTGGGGTTGGCCAGATATGTGACCACCATTGCAAACGGCGGCACCTGTTACAATCTGACCTTATTGGACAAGGTGACAGATGCGCAGGGCAATGTGATCCGCACCTATGACGCAGATGTCCGCAATGTGATTGAGATGCCGGACAATTATTGGAAAGCATTGCACAGCGGTATGCGGCAGGTGGTGGAAAACAAGACCTATTTCGGCGACCTGGCTGTGAATGTAGCAGGCAAGACGGGAACGGCTGAGCAGACCAAATCCAGACCAAGTCACGCCTTGTTTATCTGCTATGCGCCCTATGAAAAACCGGAGATCGCTATGGCGACCAGAATTCCCTTCGGCTATTCTTCTGACTATGCCGCGCAGCTGTCCAGAGATGTGATCAAGTATTATTACGGACTGGCGGAGGAAGAGGAATTGATCACGGGAACGGCCGATACGCCGGACGGCGGCGTGTCAAATGAACTCTGATTTCGGAAGGAGGAGAAGATCGTTTTATGAAGGATGTAGTGGTGATCAAAAGCTTTTCCAACGGGATCCGCTTACAGTTGGATCCGGCGTGTGATTTTGATCATATCATTGATGAACTTGCATTCAAATTTTCTGAGGCGAAGGTTTTTTTCGGAAAAGGCACGATGGCGCTGTCCATCGAGGGCAGAGAACTGACGGATGCGGAGGAGATATACATTTTAGAGACCATCCGCCGCAACAGCAATCTGAACATCGCCTGTATTGTCGGGCATGACGAGGAGAAGGACAAGCATTTCCTCAAGGCTCTGCAGCGTGTCAAGGATATGACGGAGGATGACAGCGGGCAATTCTATAAGGGCTCGCTCAAGAATCACCAGGTGGTTGAGACGGGCGGCAGCGTGGTGATCCTGGGGGATGTTTACCCGGGCTGCACGGTGATTTCGGCCCGCAACATCATCATTCTGGGGGGGCTGTACGGGGAAGCCTACGCCGGCGGAGACGGACAGGAGGATGCCTATATTGTAGCGCTTGAAATGGAGCCGGAAAAATTAAAAATCGGCGATTTCAAATATAAGTATAGCGGCAAAGCGCCCAAATGGGGGATACGCCCCAAGGTACAACCGAAGATTGCACATGTAAAAAACAAAAGAATTGTCTTTGATCCACTTACCAAAGATTCACTGGGAGATTTTTAACGCCCAGGCGACGACAGATTCCATAAGACAGTAAAAAGAATGGAGGTTTCATTTATGGAAAATGAGTCGAAGCAGCAAGGCTGCGAGGTCATTGTCGTCACATCAGGGAAAGGCGGGGTGGGCAAGACCACCACTTCCGCAAATGTTGGTACAGGTCTTGCATTATCAGGGAAAAAGGTTTGTCTCATCGACACGGACATCGGATTGCGCAACCTGGATGTGGTGATGGGGCTGGAGAACCGCATTGTGTACAATCTGGTGGATGTTGTGGAGGGCAATTGCCGGGTGAAGCAGGCGTTGATCCGGGACAAGCGGCATCCGGGGCTGTATTTGATGCCGTCCGCACAGACAAGGGACAAGACGGCGGTTTCGCCGGGACAGATGGTCAAGGTGATTGAGCATCTGCGGGAGCAGTTTGACTATGTGATTCTGGACTGTCCTGCGGGGATCGAGCAGGGGTTTCAGAATGCGATTGCGGGAGCGGACCGGGCGCTGGTGGTGACCACGCCGGAGGTGTCGGCGATACGGGACGCGGATCGGATTGTGGGACTGCTTGAAGCAAATGGGTTTCAGCAGATCGATCTGATCATCAATAGACTGCGCATGGATATGGTCAAGCGCGGAGATATGATGTCCTCTGCGGATGTTGTGGATATCCTGTCGATTCCGCTCATCGGCATCGTGCCGGATGACGAGAATGTGGTGATCTCCACGAATCAGGGGGAGCCGCTCGTGGGGAGCGATGCGCCGGCGGGGATTGCCTATGATCACATTGTCATGCGTATTCTCGGGAAAGAAGTACCTTTCATGAATCTGGAGAGAGGAATTTCCTTCTGGACAAGAGTAACCGGTATTTTTCATAAAGCGTAAAGGAGGAGCGGATATGCGTAATTTTTTTCGGAAAAGAAGCTCCTGCCAGGTTGCAAAGGATAGATTGAAGATTTTGTTGATTTCCGACAGAGTCAATTGCTCGCCGGAGGTTATGGAGCTGATCAAAGCAGATATCACAAAGGTGATCTCAAAATACATGAAGATAGACACGGGAAATATGGACATCCAGATCCAGACGAAGGGCTCTAAACAGGGGCGTTCCAAGACGCCGGTGCTCTACGCCAACATCCCGATTCTGGATCTGCATACCAAATGAGGAAGACATGTTCAGAAATTATAAATTAAAGGATTATGATTTCAAATTAATACTGATGGTGTCTGCTCTGGCTGCCATTGGCGTGATTGCCATCGGCAGCGCAGAGGAGAGCCTGCAGCAAAAGCAGTTTGTCGGAGCAGTGGTGGGGTTTGTTCTGATGATCGTGCTTTCTTTTGTCAATTACAATCACTTACTGAAGCTGTATTGGTTGATCTACGGGGGAAATTTGACGCTTTTACTGCTGGTGATGTTCATCGGAGAGGACCACAAGGGGGCGCAGCGATGGGTCGAAATCGGTCCTGTGACATTTCAACCGTCGGAAACTGCGAAAATTTTGTTGATTTTATTCTTCGCACAGTTTATTATGAAATATAAGGAAAAAATTAATACGTTCAAGCTATTGGGCGTCTGTGTTGTGTTGATCGGTATACCGTGGGTGCTGATCTATAAGCAGCCGGATCTGTCCACCAGTATCATGGTGCTCGTGATCTTTTGTGTGATCATGTTTGCGGGCGGTATTGGCTGGCGGTATATTCTCGGGGCGCTGGCGGTGGTGGTTCCGGCACTGATTGTGATCGTGGCCATCGCGGTACAGCCGGATCAGCAGATTCTGGAGGATCACCAGCAGAACCGTATTCTGGCGTTTATCAATCCGGAGGAGTATTCCACGGCAGAGGCGTATCAGCAGCTCAATTCCGTCATGGCGATCGGTTCCGGTCAATTGAACGGGAAGGGCTATAAGAACAATAAGATCACTTCTGTGAAAAACGGTGATTTTATCTCAGAGGCGCAGACGGATTTTATTTTTTCTGTGATCGGAGAAGAATTTGGCTTTAAGGGCTGTGTTGTTGTCATTGTACTTTTGATGGCGGCAGCGATGGAATGCGTGGCAGTCGCCAGGCGGGCGAAGGATATGTCGGGACGTGTCATCGCGGCCGGCATGGGCGGATTGTTGGCATTCCAGAGTTTTTTCAACATTGGTGTGACTACATTTTTGCTGCCGAATACCGGATTGCCGCTGCCGTTTGTGAGTTATGGATTGACATCCCTGATGAGCTGTTTTATCGGCATTGGGTTTGTCCTGAATGTACGACTTCAGGTCAGTCGGGGGGCTGGAACACAGATCTGAGGCTAAGGGGGAAAATAAAGAAGAAGGTAGGACAAGGATGAACATCATATTAATTGCACATGATGAAAAAAAGAAGCTGATGCAGAATTTCTGCATTGCATACAAGGGGATTTTGAGTAAGCATGAGTTGTACGCCACCGGTACGACGGGGCGGCTGATCGAGGAAGTGACGAATCTGTCGATGCACAAATATCTGGCTGGGTATCTCGGCGGAGAACAGCAGGCGTGCGCGCAGATCGAGAGCAACGATATCGATCTGGTGATTTTCCTGCGGGATGCGCTGAATCCGAAGAAGCAGGATCCGGATGTGCATAATGTGTTTAAGCTTTGCGATATGTACAATATTCCGTTGGCGACTAATCTGGCCAGCGCGGAGCTGATGATCAAAGCACTGGAGAGAGGCGATCTGGAGTGGCGCGAGATGTACAGATAACGGATGAACAGACAGGCAGACGGACAGCAGAAAATGGGAAGCCGACCGGTCGGCGGGATGAGAGAGACATGGAAAAACATAGAAATAAATCGGCGCGCTTTCAGCGAGTCTGCGCAGCCGTAATGACGGCGGTGATCGCCTCGACATCGCTTGCCGGATGCGGGCAGTTGAAATATGATATGGCCTACGCATCCGCCTCGAATATCAGCAGCTTTCAAGTCGCGATCAGAGAGGATGGCGGGCAGGCCAAAACCTTCGCATCTGATCTGTGTGTGGTGTCGGGGGATGTGATGGATTCGGACGCAGTGGACATGGCGGAGGCAGAGGCTGCGGCGCTGTTTGACATAAACGAGAGGGAAGTCCTGTATTCCAAGAACGCGCATGAGCGATTGTATCCGGCGAGTCTCACCAAGGTGATGACCGCGCTGGTGGCGCTTCAGAACGCTTCACCGGATCAGGTGCTCACGGCGACAGACGCGGTGAAGATCACAGAGTCCGGCGCACAGTTGTGCGGGCTGAAGGCGGGAGATACCATGACGCTGGATCAGGCGCTGCATATTTTGCTGTTGTACTCCGCGAATGACGCGGCCAATCTGATCGCCGAGAACGTGGGTGGCAGTGTGGAGCATTTCGTGGAAATGATGAACGATGAGGCGGCCAGACTCGGCGCGACCAACACGCATTTTACCAATGCGAACGGTTTGACAGACGAGGAGCATTATACCACGGCCTACGACCTGTATCTGATTTTCAACGAGGCGATCAAGTACGACGCGTTCTGCGAGATCATTCAGATGGCGAGCTACCAGACCACTTATTATGACGGCAACGGCAGGGCGAAGGAAGTGAACTATAACACGACCAACCGGTTTGTCAAAAAGGATGTGCAGGCGCCTGCCAATATCAATGTCCTCGGCGGGAAGACCGGCACGACGGCGGCGGCCAGACACTGTCTGATCCTGCTTTCCAAGGATGCAAGCGGCGCTCCGTATATCTCTGTCATCCTCAAGGCAGAGTCCAACGATTATCTGTATGAGAAAATGGTCGGATTATTGGAGGAAATCAATAAATAGAGGTTGTTTTTTGGAGTGGGATACACTATAATAGACTATATGGAATTGCAATTTAAACATACGATAGGAGGTTACCAATGGTTCAATTAATCGTAGGCAGGAAGGGAAAGGGCAAAACAAAGCAATTATTAGATAAAGTGAATAGCGAGATCAAGAACATTGAAGGCAGTATCGTATATCTGGACAAAAGTACCAAACATATGTATGAGCTGAATAATAAGGTCCGCCTGATCGATGCTTCCCAGTATATGATTAGTAACAGTAGCGAATTCATCGGATTCGTTTGTGGTATTCTCTCACAGGATCATGACCTGCAGCAGATGTATTTCGACAGCTTCTTAAAGATCGCTGCTCTGGAGGATCAGGACATCACCGAGACGATTGACAAGCTCTCCAAGGTGAGCGAGAAGTTCCATGTGGATTTCATTGTCAGCATCTCTCTGGACGAGTCGGAACTTCCTGAAAGTGTAAAAGATAAGATTACCGTTTCACTGTAACACCTATGAATTGAAGGATGTAATATATGAAAGCCTCGGGGAACCGGGGCTTTTCAATAGAGTAATTTTGGCGTAATTTTTGAGTCATTTTCAAAGGCGGATTTTGGAGGAAGACAGATTGGCGTCCGGAAAACGTAGAAAACGCGCCCCGGCGAGGGGGCAGCAAAACAACATAAAACAATATCGAAAGCCGCTGAACCTCAACATCGGTATGATCATTTTCGGAGTCATACTGGTCTATGTGCTGATCTGCGTGGTGATTTATTTCCAGACGGGGCATATGGTGCGCTATGAGGTGCAGAAAGGATCGCTGGCCACCAACAATATTTACCGCGCGGTCGCGATCCGGGATGAGAAGGTTGTGAAGACCACTTCTGCGGGGTATGTCAATTATTACGCCAACGAGGGAGAGCGCGTGGCGGCACATGATCTTGTCTATATCGTGGACGAGACCGGACGGTTGAGTGATGAGCTGGAGAGCGTCAATCTGGGCGAGAATGTGTTGAGTGACAAGCAGCTTTCGGAGTTTCGCAATGAGCTGGTCAATTTCTCCCATGGCTTCAGCCGGCAGGATTACATTGGTGTGTATGATTTTAAGAATTCGCTGGCGGGTACCGTACAGAAGCTGGCCAACAACAATATGCTGGAGAGCATTGACCGGATCAATTCCGCCTCCGGCGTGGCGAATGTGATCGATCGGTGTTATGCGCCGGAGACCGGTGTGGTCAGCTATTGGACAGACGGATATGAAACGCTGACCCCGGCGGAAGTGACAGAGGATGTCTTTGACAAAAAGACATATGAAGACAAGAAAAAACAGCTGCTCAGCAATACACTGCTGGAGCGCGAGGATGTGGCGTACAAGCTGTCCACGAATGAGAAATGGTCCATTGTCATTCCGGTGGAGAACGCGGAGCGCGGCGCACAGCTGGAGGAGGAAGGGTACATCAAGGTGCGCTTCCTGAAGAACCAGTACGAATCCTGGGGTGCGACCAAACTGTTGAACAACGGAGACGGCAAGCATTATCTCCAGCTTTCCTTCACGAACTCGATGATCACATTTGTGAATGATCGCTTTCTGGAGGTGGAGCTTTTACTGGATGATAAGGCAGGGTTGAAAATTCCCAACTCGGCGATCGTCGACAAGGAATTTTATTTGATACCGGAGGAGTTCGTGCAGCCCGAAGGGGATTCCGGCAAGGGACAGGTGTTAAAACAATATGTGACGGAGAACGGCACGGTGTCCAGCAAGTCCTACGAGATCTCTATCTACAATTACGATGAGAAGGAACAGGAGTACTATGTGGATGCCACCTTCTTAAATGCGGCGGATATTCTGCTGAAGGAGGATGGACAGGATACCTTCGTCGTGAGTAAGCGGGCTACACTGACGGGTGTGTACAATGTCAATAATGGGTACGCGGATTTCCGGCAGATCCGGATTCTGTCCCAGAATGACGAGTATGCGATTGTGAGCTCCAACACCCGGTATGGCCTCAATGTATATGATTACATCGCGCTGAATGCTGATTCGGTTCATTCGGATCAGTTTATCAACGAGTGAAGGAGATAACATGATTGAAGAGAATATGAGGGACGTGGAGCAGCGGATCCGGCAGGCCTGCGCACGTGCGGGCAGAGCGCCGGAGGAGGTGACACTCATCGCGGTGAGCAAGACCAAGCCGGTAGAAATGCTGATGGAGGCTTACGCTGCCGGCGCGCGGGACTTTGGTGAAAACAAGGTACAGGAGCTTTTGGACAAGATCCCGCAGATGCCGCAGGACATCCGCTGGCACATGATCGGACATTTGCAGCGCAACAAGGTGAAATATATCATCGACAAGGTTGCACTGATCCACAGTGTGGATTCGCTGCGTCTGGCCGAGGAGATCAGCAAGGAGGCGCAAAAGCACAACCTGGTGGTCGATATTCTTGTGGAGGTCAATGTGGCCGGCGAGGAGAGCAAGTTCGGGACGACGCCTGAGGAAGCCGCGAATCTGGTGCTTTCCATTGCTGCTTTGCCCGGGATACGGGTGAGGGGACTCATGACGATTGCTCCGTTTGTGGAACACGCGGAAGAAAATCGGAAATTTTTTAAAAACTTGAAACAATTGTCTGTTGACATCTTGCAGAAAAACAACGATAATATACATGTTGGTGATGTCTTGTCAATGGGCATGACGGGCGATTATGAAGTTGCGGTGGAAGAGGGAGCCACCTATGTCAGGGTCGGCACCGGTATTTTTGGTGAACGCAGCTATAAAAAGGAGAGTTGACAAAATGGGTGTGATGGACAAGTTTTTGAACTACATGCGCTTGAACGATGACGAAGACGATCTGTACGATGATGATTATCTGGACGACGAAGAGGATATACCGGCTCCGAAGAAGACGGTGCCGATGAAGAAGGAAGCTTCCGAGGATACCTTCGAGGAGCGGGGAGCCAAGAAAGCGGCAGCGCCCAATAAGGTGACGCCGATCAGACAGAACCTGACCCGCAAGCCGGCGGGCAACGGCATGAATGTATGCGTGATCAAGCCCAGCACGGTGGAGGATGCGCGTGAGATCACAGAGACGCTTTTGTCCAACCGCACGGTAGTGCTCAATCTGGAGGGATTGGATGTCGATATCGCGCAGCGGATCATTGATTTTACATCGGGATCCTGTTTCGCGATTGCCGGCAATTTACAGAAGATCTCCCATTACATCTTTATTATCACACCGGCGAGTGTGGATATTTCGGGTGATTTCCAGGATATTCTGGGCGGCGCGTTCGACATGCCGTTAAACACCAATATTTAATCAAATGCGATTTACGGGCTTCCCGGACAGGGAAGCCTTTTTAGGAGAATGAAATGGCACAGAGAGTAAATGTATTGTACAACAAGAAGCCCTGTTATGACATTGTATATGCGCAGGATTTTGCGGGGCTTGGCGAGGAACTGCAGACGCTTGGAACTGAGGGGAAGCGCCTTTGCATCGTCACGGACGATCGGGTGGACGGACTATACGGACAAGCGGTTCTGGAGGTTTTACAGAAACAGTGCAAAAAAGCAGTGAAATTTGTGTTCCCTGCCGGCGAGGAACATAAGACGCTGGATACGGTCAAGGATGTGTACACGTTCCTGATTCAGGAGGGCTTTGACCGGAAGGATATGCTGGTCGCGCTGGGCGGCGGCGTGGTCGGAGATCTCGTCGGCTACACGGCGGCCACCTATCTGCGCGGCATTGATTTCATCCAGATTCCGACGACGCTGCTGGCGCAGGTGGACAGTTCCATCGGCGGGAAGACGGGCGTCGATTTTGACGGCTATAAAAATATGGTGGGCGCGTTCAAGATGCCCCGCCTGGTTTATATGAATCTGTCCGTGCTACACACGCTGGAGGACAGGCAGTTTTTTTCCGGTTTTGCGGAGGTGATGAAGTCCGCGCTGATCAAGGATGCGGCTCTCTACGAGTGGCTGATTGAAAATATGTATGAAATCTGCGAGAAGGATCTGCCGGTGCTGGAGGAAATGGTGATACGCACCTGTATGATCAAGAAGCTGGTGGTGGAGAAGGATCCGACGGAGCAGGGCGAGCGCGCGCTGTTGAATCTGGGACATACCATCGGGCACGCGATCGAGAAGGCGAAGCATTTTACCCTGTATCACGGCGAATGTGTAGCGCTCGGAACCGTGGCGGCTGCGTATATCTCCTGGAAAAAAGAGATGCTTTCCATGGAAGAGTATTATGAGATCCGCGATATGTTTGTACCCTTTTATCTGCCGATTACGGTGGAGAATATCGATCCGCAGGAGATTCTGCGGTTCACCAAATCCGACAAGAAGATGGACGCCGGCAAAATTCGCTTTATTCTGCTCAAGAAGATTGGTAAAGCGGTGATTGACACGACGGTGACGGATGATGAAATCCTGGCGGCGATCAAAGAAATTCATTTCAGCGATGACGATGCGCGGGCATAAAGAGGAGCGGATAATGGATAAGAAGAAAATACTTGCGCTGGATGCGCTGGTGTTTGCTGCGCTGCTGGCGTTTGACCAGTGGACCAAGCTGCTTGTCATCCGGTATTTGAAGGACAGGTCGGCCAAGGTGCTGCTGCAGGGGGTATTGGAACTGCAGTATCTGGAGAACCGCGGCTCGGCGTTCGGCATGTTTCAGGGACAGAAGTTGTTTATTGTGACGGTGGATGTGCTGTTTATGCTGATTCTGTGCTGGATTGTCGCACGGATACCACAGGAGAAAAAGTTTATCAAGCTGCATTGCCTGCTTATGATGGTCGCCGCTGGCGGCATCGGCAATCTGATCGACCGCATGCGCTTTGACTATGTGGTGGATTTTATTTCGTTTGTACTGATTCATTATCCGATTTTTAATGTGGCGGATATCTATATCGTGATCGCGGTGATTGTTTTGTTTTTGTTGTTTGTCTTTGTATACCGGGAGGAAGATCTGAAATTCCTCAGTCTCGGTCGCGGATAGTCAAAAGAGGATTGCTATGGATGAATTTGCGTTTTTTATAACGGATGAAATGGACGGTGAGCGTATTGACCGGTGTGTCAGTATGCTCATTGATTCTTTGTCCCGCTCGTTTATTCAGAAACTGATCAAGGATGGAAAGCTGCTTGTGAACGGCAGTGCAGTCAAGAGCAGTTACCGCGTGGAGGCGGAGGACGAGGTGCGTTTTCAGCTGCCGGAGGCAGTGGAGCCGGATATCGTGCCGGAGGATATTCCGCTGGATATTTTGTATGAGGATGCGGATGTGGTGGTCGTCAACAAACCGAAGGGGATGGTGGTACATCCGGCGGCGGGACATTACAGCCATACGCTGGTCAACGCGCTGATGTTCCACTGCGGCAAGGATTTGTCCGGCATCAACGGTGTGCTGCGGCCGGGCATTGTACACCGCATCGATCGGGATACCACAGGCTCCGTGGTGGCCTGCAAGAATGACGCGGCACATGCAAGTCTCGCAAAGCAGCTGAAGGAGCACAGTGTCACAAGGCGATATCACGCGATCTGCTACGGGATGCTTCCGGAGGATGAGGGGACGATCGACAAGCCCATTGGGCGACACCCGACAGACCGGAAGCGCATGGCGGTCAATGTGCCGAACGGGAAGCGGGCGGTGACACATTATCGTGTGTTGCAGCGCTTTGAGGGCTATACATACGTGGAATGTGTGCTGGAGACCGGCAGAACGCATCAGATTCGCGTGCATATGGAGAGTATCGGACATCCGCTGCTGGGGGATGAGATCTATGCCAAAGGACGCAAAAGTCCCTATAAATTACAGGGGCAGTGTCTGCACGCCAAAATTTTGGGGTTCGAGCACCCCGCAACGCATGCATATATCGAGACAGATGCGCCGCTTCCGGCGTATTTTGCGCATTTACTTACCGTGCTGAAGCCGTGTTGATCGATTTTTTGAACTTTTTGTTCTAATTGCATAATAATTTTAAAAAAAATATTGTTTTGCAGGATAAAATCACTTATAATATACATAGGATTTTATGCATCGGAGGTGCTTTGCATGAATACAGTGATAACCATCGGAAGACAGTTTGGTTCTGCTGGACATGAAATCGGTGAGAAGGTTGCCGCGTATTTCGGGATCAAATGCTATGACAAGGAGCTGATTACGCGCGCGGCGAAGGAGAGCGGTTTTTGCGAAGAAATGATCGAGAACCATGACGAGCGCCCAACCAATTCTTTTTTATATAATCTTGTGATGGATACGTATTCGTTCGGATATAATGCGTCATCGTTTGTGGATATGCCCATCAGTCATAAAGTGTTTCTGGCACAATTTGACACCATTAAACGGATCGCAAAAGAGGGACCCTGCGTCATTGTCGGCAGATGCGCCGACTATGCGCTTGCGGAGCAGCCCAATTGTATTCACCTGTTTATCTATGCTGACGAGGCGGCCAAGACGAAGCGAGTAATGGAGCGCTATCAGCTCGCGCAAGGCAAGGCGAGGGATCTGATGATCAAAAAGGATAAACAGCGGCAGAGTTATTACAACTATTATTCGTCCAAAAAGTGGGGACGTGCGGACAGCTATGACCTTTGCGTAAACAGCAGTGTGCTCGGTGTCGAGGGAACCGTCAAGCTGATTGCGCAATATGTAGAAGATTTTGAGAAATTGCATTCATAGTAATGGGGGATTGAATCGATGGCTCATTTCAATACCGGAACGGCGACCATAGACAAGAATATGCAGATTGTGAAGGCGGACAAGAGCTTCTATCAGTTTATTGCATGGGAGAATCCGCTGTATTTGGAGCAGAGCGTCTGCAAGGCGGATTTTGCACAGCTCAAGGAAGCGATCGAAGCGGTTCTGACACGCAGCGGGCATAACATGGCTGTGTATCGCATGTTGCGGCCGGACGGCAGTCTGCACTGGGTGGTTGCGGATCTGATGCGCGTAATCATCAGCGAAGAAGAATGTGTTGTGAAAATGAATATTCAGTCCGTGCGGGATCTGGAGGACGATTTAAGTGAAATGGCGGACGCTGTGCAGGAGTTCGGCATTTATCTGGATATCATGGATGAATTGTTCTTTAAGTATGACCCGGAGGAAGATGCATTCCGGATCTTCATGGGCGGCGACAAGCAGCGGATGGTGCTGTTTGAAGGGTCGCTCGCCGCATGGGAGGAGTCGCTTGTCGCAAGACAGCCCTTCAGCGACAAATATCATGAGGTGTTTGAGGATCTCTGCGAGGACTTCCGGCAGGGAACCAGACATTTTTCCCATGAGATTATGCTGCCGAATCTGATCCGCGGAGAGTCGAAGGAGCTGTATTTATTCAAGGGGAAGACCACCGTAGACACCAAGGGCAGATTTTATGTGTTCGGCTGCGTATATACCATCGCCAAGAATTCGCATCGCAAGAAGACGGCGATCGGCGGGGATGCCGCCAGGGATGAAATGACCGGACTACTGAACAAGCAGACGATCACGGATTATGTGCAGAACGCCATCGGTGGGAAGCTGTCCGGCACCGGGTATCTGTGTATCATCGATGTGGACAATTTCAAGTATGTCAATGACCATTTCGGTCATATGTTCGGCGATGAGGTGCTGATCTCCATCGCGGATATTATCAAGGACGCGGTGGAGGACCGGGGCGTTGCGGGACGTATCGGCGGCGATGAAATGATGATTTTTTTGGAAAATATCGCTGACAGGGCGGATCTGAAGAGCATTCTCCGCACGATCCGCACCAATGTGGAATGGGCCTACAAGGGCGTGCGCGATGATATTCATTTGAGCTGTTCCATCGGCGCAGCTGCCTGCCCGACGGACGCGGACAATTACGATGATCTGTTTAAAATTGCCGACAAAATGCTCTATCGGGCAAAAGAGTGCGGCAAGAACCGGTACATCATCTATACGCCGGAGATACACGGCAATGTGCTGGACAACAATGTCGGTAAGCCGGACGCGGTGGCAATGACCGGCACCGGGGCGAATAAAGAGCATCTGGTTCTGCAGCTGACAGAGCTGTTTTTGTACAAACGCATCTGGAACCTGCAAATGACACTGGAATCTGTGGGCGCGGCATTTGAACTGGCCGAAGTGAATATCTTTTATGATGAGCCGGTCTATCAGCCGATGCACTGGCGTGGAGACGGCAAGAAGCTGCGGGAGATCGACCTCAACTTCTTAAAGTCCTCCAAGTTCAGAACGCTGTTCACGGAGGACCATCTGGCGGTGATTAACCATACAGTGGATCTGGAGTTCTCCTGTCCGGTGGCCTACGAGGTGCTGAAATCGCAGGATGTGAACGCGGCGCTGATTTACGAAATGAACGGAAAGGTTCCGGGCTATGTGTTCTTTACGAAGGAGGGACATTCCTCCAGACTGTGGACGGAATCGGACAAAATCTATTTAAATCTTGTGGGGAAAATGATTGATCTTGTACTGAGTGGCAAATAAACAGAAACTGGTATATGACCAAGGAGAAGTGACATGGCAAACATCTATACGGGAACAGCGATTATTGACAGAAAATTACAGATTTTACGGGCGGATGAGCAGTTCTATGAGTACATCGGCTCGGAGAATTACGCTTCGGTGGCGGGTAATATCCATCCGGAGGATCTGCCGTTTGTGAAAAAGAGAGTGGCGGATATCCAGGAGGGGACGGAGGAAGAGGTATTTTTGATCCGCATGAGTGGCCCGGGGATTCTGGGACATCATCATGTGTTGACCAGACTGGCGGCGCTTCCGCCCGACGAGGAGATGAACTCCTATGTGGAGATCAAGATCCAGGACATTGAACAGTTGGATCGCCGTATTGCGGACATCTGTGATGAGAACAGTATGTACAATGAATTCCTAGAGATCTGGGGAGAGCGCATTTTTATCTATGATGCGGAGCGGGATATGCTGCAGGTCTTCAGCGGAGGTGCCAAGAACCGCGTGTATGATTTCAGAGGGGATCTGAAGTATTTCCGGGATCATATGCTGCAGGAAGGCCTGATTGCGAAAGAGTATATTCCGGCCTTTAATGAATTTTGTTCGAATATTGCGGATCGGGTGAAGAATTTTGAGGGGCGTATGCTGTTCTTGAAAGAAGGCGTGGATCCGGCAACCTCTATCCATGTGGTGCGCGGCAAAACGATTGAGAACAGTAAGGGAGAGGCCTTTGTCATCGGCTGTATCTCCCGCAGGAATCATTCCGGACAGAAAGAAGAGGAGAATAACCAGAGTTTTGAACTGGATATCACAACTGGTTTGCTCACCAAGAAGGCGATCCTCGGTTATACAGAGAATCTGCTGCACAGAAAGCCCAAATACAATGTGAATCTGTGCGTGATTGACGTGGATAATTTCAAGGCGGTTAATGATACGCTGGGGCATATGTTCGGCGATGAGGTGCTGGCCAAGGTGGCAAGTGTGATCAAGGACGCCGTGGAGGGCAAAGGCATTGTAGGTCGTATCGGCGGCGACGAGATGTTTGTCGTGTTGGAGGGCGTGCGGAATCTTTCCGATCTGCGCGGTATCCTGCGCAGCATCCGCAACAATGTGGAGTGGGCTTACAAGGATCGCAAGGAGGTGCCGAAGGTAACCTGTTCCATTGGTGTGTCCACCTATCCTGCGGATGCGTCCAATTACGACGATCTGTTCCAAATCGCGGATAAGATGCTGTACCGTGCAAAACAAAAGGGCAAAAACCGGTACATCGTATATTCGCCGGAGATTCACGGAGACGTGCTGCACGGGGAGACGGAAACTACCGTACAGAACACTGCGGCGCGCAGACAGGACAAGGAAGATCTGGTGCTGGGCATGTTGGAGTATGCGGCGAAGCAGTTTAACCGCCCGATCAATACCATTTTGAGCGATGTTGGCGTGACCTTTGGTTTGGATGAGATTCGTCTGGTTTACGGAGAGGAGCGGAAGGTGATGCTGGAGAACTTCTGGAGTGCCACAGACGCGGCGCCGCCGGAGAATCTCTATATTGATTTTGTATATGAAGAGAATTTCGGACATCTCTACAGAGAACATAATATGGCCGTGATTGATAAGCTGGATCTGATCGAACAGCTCTGTCCCATGACACACAAATACATGGTGGATCATGGAATCAAGTCGGCGCTGGTCTATAAAATGGACTACATGAAGCATGAGGGATATATCACTTATTACAAAATGAGTGATCTTTCCAGAAAATGGACGGACAGCGATATCGCCAATCTGACGTATATCAGCAAGGCGATGGAGTTGGCAATCAACGATCAGTAAGAAATGCAAATTTATGATAAAAAATGCGGAAAGGTATTGACTTTTGCAGGATAAATATGCTATTATACTTCGAGTATGCCGCATAACGAGGTAGAAGTGTATCCTTTTTTGCAGGGATGCCACCAAAGTTAGCGA
The DNA here is from genome assembly GCA_017480445.1 of Lachnospiraceae bacterium. GTDB lineage: Bacteria > Bacillota > Clostridia > Lachnospirales > Lachnospiraceae > Acetatifactor. The sequence continues at coordinate 13,591 of JAFVAO010000005.1, read as the reverse complement.
GTTTGGAACAGTGCAGAGAGTTGCAGGTGTTCTGTTAAAGGAGGTGCCTTACATGTACGCAGTTATTGCAACAGGTGGAAAGCAGTACAAGGTTTCTGAGGGAGATATCATCAAGGTTGAGAAGCTCGACGCAGAGGCTGGTAATACTGTTACGTTTGACCAGGTGATTGCAGTAAGTGACGGTTCCCTCAAGGTGGGCGATGCAGTTGCGAACGCAACCGTATCCGCTACTGTTATGGAGCAGGGACGTGGCAAGAAGGTGATTGTATACAAATACAAGAGAAAAACCGGCTACCACAAGAAGAACGGTCACAGACAAGCATACACACAGGTAAAGATTGACAAGATCAACGCATAAGAATGCGGTGAAGTGTGAAATTGTATGACCACGATTACATTTTACAAGGATCAGAATGGCGCATACAGACAGGTGGTCTGTAAGGGCCATGCAGCGTTTGCGCAAAAAGGGAAACCGGATATTCTGTGTGCAGCGATCTCCACATTGTTGATCAGTACGAACAACGCACTGGAGGAGTTGTGCGGCGAGCGAATCCAAGAGGAGGCGGATGAGCAGACAGGCTTCATTCGACTGACCTTTTCCGAGGAGACAGCGCTGCAGGAAAAATCTGTATTTTTGCTGGATTTCCTGAAATATTCCATGGAGAGTCTTAGCAAGCAGTATGGAGAGAAGTATTTAAAAGTTAAGATCAAGGAGGTGTAGACCATGTTGAATTTGAACCTTCAGTTTTTTGCTCATAAAAAGGGAGTTGGTTCTACCAAGAACGGTAGAGATTCCGAGGCGAAGAGATTAGGTGCGAAGCGTGCAGACGGACAGTTTGTGAAAGCCGGCAACATTCTTTACAGACAGCGCGGAACCAAGATTCATCCCGGTGTCAATGTAGGGATCGGCGGAGACGACACTCTGTATGCACTGGTTGACGGTGTTTTGCGTTTCGAGAGAAAGGGCCGCGATAAAAAGCAGGCTTCCGTATATCCTGTAGAGCAGTAAGAAATGTTCAGGGGCTTCAAACGGACATCGTTTGAAGCCCTTTTTTTGACAAAGGAGTTTTGTATGTTTGCTGACAGAGCGAAAATAGTTGTGCGCAGCGGTAAAGGCGGAGACGGACATGTTTCGTTCCGACGGGAAAAATATGTGCCGAACGGCGGACCTGACGGCGGGGACGGCGGCCGCGGCGGAGATGTGATTTTTGTGGTCGATGAGGGATTGAATACCCTGATCGATTTTCGGCATGTCCGCAAATACAAGGCCGGCGACGGTGAGGAAGGCGGCAAAAAGAATTGCCGCGGCAAGGACGGGGAAGATATTGTCATCAAGATCCCGCAGGGAACGGTCATCAAAGAGGCCGAGAGCGGCAAGGTGATCATTGATATGTCCGGCGATCACAAGCGCACCGTTCTGTTAAAGGGCGGCCGCGGGGGCAACGGCAATCAGCATTATGCCACCAGCACGATGCAGGCGCCGAAATACGCGCAGCCCGGTCAGCCGGCGCAGGAATTGGAACTGATTCTGGAGTTGAAGGTGATCGCGGATGTGGGGCTGGTCGGTTTTCCCAACGTGGGCAAATCCACGCTGCTTTCCCGGGTGACCAACGCCAAGCCGAAGATTGCGAATTATCATTTTACGACCCTGAACCCTCATCTTGGAGTGGTGGATCTGGACGGGAGCGCCGGGTTTGTGATGGCGGATATTCCCGGTCTGATCGAGGGTGCGTCCGAAGGCGTCGGATTGGGGCATGAATTCCTGCGCCATATCGAGCGGACCAAGGTCTTTATCCATGTGGTGGATGCCGCAGGGACAGAAGGACGCGATCCGATTACGGACATCTATGCGATCAACAAGGAGCTTGCGGCGTACGATGCGGCACTGGACAAGCGTCCGCAGGTAATTGCGGCCAATAAGGTGGATGCGATCTATCGAGAAGATGGTGCGGATCCGATCGCCGCACTCAAGGCAGAATTTGAACCCAAAGGGATTCCGGTCTTTCCGATTTCCGCAGTGAGCGGAGAGGGCGTAAAACCGTTGCTCTATAAAGTGTATGAGATGCTTTCCCAGATTGGCGACGAACCCACGATATTCGCGCAGGAGTATTTCCCTGAGGAAGCGCAGGCTTCCGGAGAGGATCCGTACACGGTGACGTATGACGAAGAAGCGCAGGAGTATGTGATCGAGGGACCGCGCATCGAGAAGATGCTGGGTTATACCAATTTGGAGAGCGAAAAGGGATTCCGGTTTTTCCAGAATTTCCTCAAGGAGACCGGTATTTTGGACGAATTGGAGGCTTTGGGGATCCAGGAAGGGGACACCGTTCGTATGTACGGATTGTCTTTTGACTATTATAAGTAGGGGAGAAGCTATGACGAGTAAGCAGAGAGCGTATTTAAAAGGACTTGCAAGCAACTTGAATCCGGTATTTCAGATTGGCAAATCCAGTCTGACGCCGGAGATCACAGACGCGGTGGGAGAATGTTTCAACAACAATGAGCTCATCAAGGTTGCCGTGTTAAAAAACTGTCTGGACGATCCGAAAATGATTGCCGAGGCGATTGCGGAGCGCACCCACTCGCAAGTGGTGCATGTGATCGGGCGTAAAATAGTCCTCTACAAGCCGGATAAGAAAAATCCGAAGATTGTATTGCCATGAGCAGGATCGGGATTATGGGAGGCACCTTCAACCCCATTCACTTTGGGCACCTGTTGCTGGCGGAGTGCGCCAGAGAGACTGTGCAGATGGATGAAGTGTGGTTTGTCCCCACAGGATATTCCTATATGAAGGCTGAAAAGGGATTGGATCAGAAGAAAATGCCAACACCACAAGAGCGACTTGCTCTGACAGAGCTTGCGCTGCAGGCTCATCCGCAGTTTCGCTGTCTGGATATCGAGGTAAGGCGGGAGGGGAACACCTACACCTGTGAAACACTGCGGGAGCTGCATGCGCAACATCCGGAGCATGACTATTTCTTCATCGTCGGTGCGGACTGTCTGTTTACCATCGAGCACTGGCGGGCACCGGAGCAGATCTTTGCGCAGTGCACATTGGTCGCCGCAGTCAGGGGAGATGCCGATATCGACAGCATGCAGGCCAAAATCGATGACTTGCGCGGCAGATTCCAGGCGCAAATACAGCTTTTGCCGTTCCGCAGGATCGAGTTGTCCTCAACGGAGATTCGGGAGAGAGTCGGGACGGGGCGGAGTATCCGCTATATGGCACCTGCGCCTGTGATCGAAAGGATAGAACAAAAAGGATTTTATAGAACATGAAAACACCGGAACTGAAAAAAATCAGAAAAGCAATGGAAAAGGAGCTGGATCACAAGCGCTATGAGCACACTGTGGGCGTGGAGTACACGGCTGCCGCGCTGGCCATGCGCTACGGCGCCGGACTCTATGAGGCGCGGCTTGCGGGACTGCTGCATGATTGCGCAAAATGCATATCCGATGAGAAGCGGATCGTGATCTGTGAGAAGCACCATATTCCCATCAGCGATGTGGAACGCAGAAATCCGTCTCTGCTGCATCCCAAGGCAGGGGCTTATCTGGCCGAGAAGGAATACGGTGTCAAGGATCCGGATGTGCTGCATGCCATTTTGTATCACACGACCGGAAGACCCGGGATGAGCTTGTTGGAGAAGATTATTTTTGTGGCGGATTATATTGAGCCGGGCAGGGATCGGGCACCCGGGCTGCAGGAGATCCGGGTGCTTGCCTTTACGGATCTTGACGGCGCGCTGCGCCGGATTCTGGAAGATACGCTGCATTATCTGGAGGGGCGGCCGGAGGAGATCGATCCCATGACACGCACAACGATGCAGTATTATAGACAGGAGGAGTGATTTTATGGAAGCAAAAGAGCTGGTTACACTTGCCGTGGCGGCAATGCAGGATAAAAAGGCGGAGGAGATCCGCCTGATAGACATCAGTGAGGTATCCGTGGTCGCGGATTATTTTCTGATCGCCGGCGGCAGCAATCGCAGTCAGATCCAGGCGATCTGTGACAATGTGGAAGAGAAGCTGGGACGAGCAGGGCATCCGGCGCGCCAGATCGAAGGGTATGACACGGCAAACTGGATTTTGATGGATTTTGGAGATCTGATCGTGCATATTTTTGACAAAGAAAACCGTCTGCTCTACGATCTGGAGAGACTCTGGAGAGACGGCAAGGAGCTGGATGCGGCGGATCTGTCATAATTTTGGGTGCCAAAAAAGGACAAAAGTGAAAAACACTTTCGTCCTTTTTGGCGGGCAATTGTTACCTGTTGGTGTTATCTGATAACTTCATATAGAAGGTCAGCAGATAAAGGCCGCAGATTCCCACTAAGACGTAGACAATTCTGGATAACCAGGACATGTCTCCGAACAGGAAGGCAACCAGATCAAAACGAAACAGGCCAATCAGCGCCCAGGTGATTGCACCGATGATTGTGATGGTGAGTGCAGTACCGTCCAAATATTTATTACCCATTTTTTCTCCCTCACATTTCTTGTTTGTTTAGCCCTATTTGTGGTACATCTCTAGGTTTTCCCCAAAACATAAAAATTATGTATTTGAATATTTTTTGTAGAAAACATTGACAAAAGCCACAAGATACGGTATAGTCTGTTAGAATAATTGTATACACTAATGCAATGATTCTATGCAAATCATGCGCGTATGCGCAGCATAAGGAGGAGAAAGTTATGAGAAAATGTAACAAGTTTATCAGCGCTGTAGTTGCTTCTGCAATGGTGCTGGCAATGGCTGGTTGCGGCGGCAGCAATGAGACCGCACCGAGTCAGGCGGCACAGAGCAGTCAGCAGGAGGCGCAGAGCAGTCAGGCAGCTGACAACAGCGGAGCCGCAAATGACGGCGCAGCAACAGGCGGACAGTTTGTAATCGGCGGTATCGGACCGATGACCGGCGGCGCAGCACTGTATGGTCTGGCAGCAATGCATGGCGCAGAGATCGCTGTAAAGGAGATCAATGCAAATGGCGGGATCAATGGCGTGCAGATCGTATTCCTTCCCGAGGATGATCAGCATGACGCAGAGAAGTCCGTCAACGCATACAATTCCCTGAAGGATCAGGGGATGCAGATCCTCATGGGTTGTGTAACCACCACACCCTGTGTTGCAGTTGCAGATAAGACCGCAGTTGACGGTATGTTTCAGATCACTCCCTCTGCATCTTCCACGGACGTGATTGAAAATGACAATGTATTCCAGGTTTGCTTTACAGACCCGAACCAGGGCGTTGCTTCCGCACAGTATATTGCGGACAAGAAGCTGGCTACGAAGATCGGTATCATTTATGATAGTTCGGACGTTTATTCTTCCGGTATCGAGGCAACTTTCGTAAAGCAGGCTGAGACGCTTGGCCTTGAGATTGTTGCGGATGAGGCGTTTACCGCGGATTCCAAGACCGATTTCTCCACACAGCTGCAGAAGTGCCAGTCTGCAGGTGCTGAGCTGGTATTTTTGCCGTTCTACTACACAGAGGCTTCCATCGTACTGACCCAGGCAAACGGCATGGGTTATGCGCCGATCTTCTTCGGTGTGGATGGCATGGATGGTATTCTGGGTGTTGAGAACTTCGATACCAAGCTTGCAGAGGGCGTATATCTGTTGACTCCGTTTGCAGCGGATGCAACCGATGCAGCAACGGTTTCCTTTGTAAAGGCTTATCAGGATACCTACAACGAGACCCCGATCCAGTTCGCTGCAGATGCTTATGATGCAATCTATATCATCAAGGCAGCAATCGAGCAGACCGGCGTGACTCCTGATCAGAGCGTAGAAGAGATCGGCAACGCATTGAAGGGTGTAATGCCTACTCTTTCCGTGGATGGTCTGACCGGTGCAGGTATGACCTGGGATGCGAGCGGTGCAGTATCCAAGGCTCCCATGGCAGTTATCATCAAGGACGGCGCATACGCTTCCGTTCAGTAATAACGCAACGTATTGAAGACAGCGCATTTTTATTATATGCAAAACAATGCAGGGCTGGAATGTGTCAATGACGGACACCTCCGGCCCTGATTTTTTGAAAAGCTGCCTTTGTCCGGCGGTATTGTCAGATCGTGTTATTTTTCATGTTGTAGGAATAGCCATTTTGTGGTAAAATATACGAATAAAGTTTTGCGTAAACGGATGAAGAAGAGGGAAAGAAGAGGGCGTATTATGAATTTCTGGGTTTACCTGATCAACGGGATCAGTCTGGGCAGCGTCTATGCGATTATTGCGCTGGGCTATACGATGGTGTACGGCATTGCGAAAATGCTGAACTTTGCGCATGGTGATGTCATTATGATCGGCTGCTATATTGTCTTTTTGACGATGACACGCTATGGACTGCACCCGGTATTGTCGGTCTTGCTGTCGATTCTGTTTTGTACCCTGCTGGGGATTACCATCGAGAAAATTGCGTACAAGCCGCTGCGCAGAGCTCTGCCGCTGGCTGTTTTGATCACGGCGATCGGTGTGAGCTATTTTCTGCAGAATATGGCGCTGCTTGTATTCGGCGCGGATACCAAGTCCTTCTCCAATGTGATCACGGTGCCCGGGATCACGTTGGCTGACGGCGCACTGAAGATTTCCGGCACGACCATTGTGACAGTGGTCGCCTGCATTATTATCATGGCTTTGCTGCTGTTATTTATCAATAAGACCAAGGCCGGACAGGCTATGCTGGCGGTGTCCGAGGATAAGGACGCGGCGCAGTTGATGGGTGTCAATGTCAATGCGACGATCTCCCTGACCTTTGCGATCGGCTCCGGTCTGGCGGCGATTGCCGGCGTGCTGTTTTGCTCCGCTTATCCAACGCTGACCCCTTACACGGGTTCCATGCCGGGTATCAAAGCGTTTACCGCGGCGGTGTTCGGCGGCATCGGATCCATTCCCGGCGCGTTTATCGGCGGTATTTTGCTGGGGATCATTGAGATTCTCGGCAGAGCCTATATCTCTTCACAGTTGTCTGACGCGATCGTTTTTGCGGTGTTGATCGTGGTGCTTCTTGTGAAACCCACAGGCATTTTGGGCAAAAAAATGCATGAGAAGGTGTAAGGAGAGAGAAGGATGGCAAAGGTGAGTTTAAAACGTTTACAAAAAGGGAAAACCGGTGAAAAAGGAAGCAGAGATAAGTTCATCACGCTGTTGCTTGTGGTGGCGGTCTATGGGATTGTGCAGCTTCTGGTGAAGACGGGGCATGTCTCCTCGCTGATTCAGGGTCTGTTGGTGCCGATGTGTGTCTATTCGCTGGTGGCGATCGGTCTGAATCTGTGTGTTGGATTTCTGGGAGAGCTCAGTCTGGGACATGCGGGCTTTATGTGTGTCGGTGCGTTTACCGGCGCATTTGTCTCCAAGGTGCTCAGAGACAGCATTGGCAATGATCTGGTGTTATTTTTGGTCGCGCTTTTGGCGGGGGTTGCCATGGCTGCGCTGTTTGGATTTTTGATTGCGATTCCGGTGCTGCGTCTGAAGGGAGACTATCTGGCGATCGTGACGCTGGCTTTCGGTGAGATTATCAAAAATATCATCAATGTGTTGTATATTGCAAAGGACAGTAACGGTTATCATGCGGCCTTCTCGGACGCAAAATCCATGCAGCTGGACGAGGAGTCTACCGTCTGGCTGATCAACGGTGCAAAGGGAATCAACCGCATCGCCAATCTGTCTAATTTTACCATCGGAATCGTGTTGATTCTGCTGGCGCTGATCATCGTGTACAATCTGGTGGACTCACGAAGCGGACGTGCCATTATGGCGATCCGAGACAACCGGATCGCGGCGGAGTCCGTGGGTCTGCCGATCACACAATACAAGCTGATGACCTTTACGCTGTCTGCGGCGATCGCGGGCGCGGGCGGTGTGCTGTATGCGCACAATCTGTCCACGGTGACGGCGACACCGACCAACTTCGGTTACAACATGTCCATTCTGATCCTGGTGTTTGTCGTTCTGGGCGGCATCGGCAGCCTGCGCGGATCGATGATTGCAGCGGTGCTGTTGACGTTGTTGCCGGAGGTTTTGCGCGGTATGAAGGATTATCGTATGCTGATTTATTCGATTGTGCTCATCGCGATGATGCTGTTTAACTGGGCGCCGAAGAGCATCGCGTTCAGAAAGCAGCTTGCGGCAAAGTGGAAGAAGCAAAAGACACAGGAGGAGGCTTAAACGATGGCATTATTGGAAGTACATGATATTGGGATCTCCTTCGGCGGTCTGCGCGCGGTAGACGATTTTCAGATCTCAATCGAAAAAGGACAATTGTACGGCCTGATCGGTCCCAATGGCGCCGGCAAGACCACTGTGTTCAACATTCTTACGGGCGTATATACGCCGGATAAGGGAACGATTTTACTGGATGGGCAGAATATCACCGGCAAAAACACGATGGAGATCAATCGTGCGGGGATTGCCAGAACCTTTCAGAATATCCGTTTATTCCACTTATTGTCTGTTCTGGACAATGTGAAGATCGGCCTGCACAATCAAATGCAATATTCCACGCTCACCGGCGTCCTTCGTCTGCCCAGGTACTACCAGGTGGAGAAGGAAATGAACGAAAGGGCGATGGAACTGCTGCATGTATTCGAGTTGGATGACGTAGCGGATTATCAGGCAACCAATCTGCCCTACGGAAAACAGCGGAAGCTGGAGATCGCAAGGGCCATGGCGACCAATCCGAAGCTGTTGCTCTTAGACGAGCCCGCAGCCGGCATGAATCCGAACGAGACGAAGGAATTGATGGAAACCATTCATTTTGTCAGAGAAAAGTTTGATATGACGATTCTGTTGATTGAACACGATATGAAGCTGGTATCCGGTATCTGTGAACAGCTTACCGTGTTGAATTTCGGTCAGATTCTATGTCAGGGCAAGACGGCGGATGTCTTACATGACCCGGAGGTCATTAAGGCCTATCTCGGCGAGTAGGAGGGAAGAAAAATGGCAATGCTTGCAGTCAATGATATCTATGTGTCTTACGGCATGATTCAGGCGATCAAAGGCGTGTCCTTCCATGTGGAAAAGGGAGAGGTCATTGCGCTGATCGGTGCCAACGGTGCCGGCAAAACAACGATTCTGCACACCATTTCCGGTCTGCTTACGCCCAAGAGCGGCAGCGTGATGTTTGACGGTAAGGACATCACCAGGATCCCGGGACACAAAATTGTATCGATGGGCATGGCGCATGTGCCGGAGGGACGGCGCGTGTTCGCACAGCTTTCGGTGCTCCAGAATTTAAAGATGGGCGCTTATACCCGCAGGGATAAAGAGGAAGTACAGCAGACCTTAGAGACGGTTTTTGAGCGGTTCCCGCGCCTGAAAGAACGACAGAACCAGCTGGCCGGCACCTTGAGCGGCGGCGAACAGCAGATGTTGGCCATGGGCAGGGCGCTGATGAGCCACCCGAGCATTATTTTGATGGATGAGCCGTCCATGGGATTGTCACCCATTTTTGTCAATGAAATTTTTGACATTATACAGATGGTCAGCAAGAGCGGCACGACGGTGCTTCTGGTGGAACAAAACGCCAAAAAGGCGTTGTCGATCGCGGATCGCGCCTATGTGCTGGAGACGGGGAAAATTGTGCTGGAGGGAAAGGCATCCGAGGTTCTGGAGAACGATGCGATCAAGAAGGCATATCTCGGGGAATAATCTTTGGGTAGTCATGCAGTATGGGGTATAAAAACGACAGGGGGTGTTGGCAATGCAAAAAAATATTGTGATAACCATCGCGAGACAGTACGGCAGCGGCGGTAAGACCATCGGTCAGATGCTGGCCAAACAGATGGGGATTCCGGCCTATGACAAGGAGCTGATGCGTATGGCCAGCGACGACAGTGGGATCAATGAGGGGCTGTTCGCCAATGCGGATGAGAAGGTGAAAAACAGTATCTTCCGGATTGCGAAGAATGTTTACAGCGGCGAACTGATTCCGCCGGAGAGCGGAGAATTCACATCGCTGGACAATCTGTTTAACTATCAGGCCAAAATTATCCGTCAGCTGGCACAGGAGGAATCCTGCGTGATCATCGGCCGTTGTGCGGACTACGTGCTGCAGGAATATGACAATGTGCTCAGTGTGTTTGTGCATGCGCCGCATGATTTTTGCATGGAGCAGGCGGCCAAAAAGCACAGCTTGTCGGAGCGGGAGCTGGAGAAGCTCATCGCGAAGACGGACAAGCAGCGGGCGGATTATTATAAGTATCACACCGGCAGGGAGTGGACGGATGCCCGCAATTATGATCTGTGTCTGGATAGCTCCAAGCTCGGTTTTGAACGCTGTGTGGAAGAGATTATCGCTTATATGAAAGTGCGCTTTGCGTGATAAAGGAGTGTTGCCATGAAAAATACGCCGTCTGAACAAGAGAGAATTTATCGGGAATGGATGCGGGCGCAGTTGAATGACAGCGGTGTGCGCAGATATACGGACAACGCGATTATTGCCTATTGTTATGCGCTGCGCACGGCCTGCCATAAGATGGTACCGCCGATCACCGGCAACCTGTTTGCCATCTGTGATGCCGCTGAATTCAAGGAGATCTATAAAAAGCTGATCGTTGCGCCGGATTATGATCAGATCAACCGGGAAAACGGAAACGGTACCTTCGGCGTTGCGCTGCGGCTGTACCAGGTATTTCTGGAGGAGGGCATTTACTCCACGGCGCCGGAGATCGAGGCGGCGTTTTACGTGCAGAACACGATGCGGAGCGGCAGAAACAATTACAGCGAGGATCGCGGTAAGGAGTCCAATTATCAGGAAGTGCCGATGAAGCCGATGCAGTGCATCTTCTACGGGGCGCCCGGCACGGGTAAATCCTACAAGGTCAGCCAGATTCTGGAGAAAGAATATCCGGATCCGATCGAGCGGGAAAAACATACCAAGCGTATGATCTTTCATCCAACCTACAAATATGAGGATTTTGTCGGATCCATTAAGCCGCTGGTATCGCTGGATCACCCGTTGGATTATATTTATTCCGCGGGCCCGTTCTCGGCGCTGCTCAAGGAAGCGTTTAACTTCCCCGCGGAGAAGTTTTATCTGATTATCGAGGAGATCAACCGTGGTGATTCACCTGCGATCTTCGGAGATCTCTTTCAGCTGCTGGATCGCGCGGAAAACGGCAAATCGCGCTATGTGATCCAGAATGTGGATGTGTCCGCCTACTTTGCGCGGGATCCCGGTCTGAAACGTCTGTTTAACGACGGCAAGATCTGGCTGCCGGCCAACTTCAACATCCTGGCGACAATGAATACGGCCGATGAGAATATTTTTGTCCTGGACAGTGCGTTCAAGCGGCGTTTTACACTGGAGTATGTGCCGATTGAATTCGATCATATGCCGGATGCGTGGAAGAAGGAGTACGATGTATTCTCCGGTACGCAGCCGCTCATGGCGGTGTTTGCAGGCACCGCGTTGGAGGATCGCGCCGCATTTTTATATCGGAACGGGAAGCTGAACCGTAACTGGCCGACATTTGCCAAGCTGGTGAATTACCTGATCGATATCGTGAACAGTCAGACTGTGACGGAGAACCGTCCGGAGCTGGCGCGCATTGCCGAGAATAAGAAGCTCGGACCGTTCTTTGTATCGGATGAGGAGCTGCAGGCACCGGATAAATTTATTAACAAAGTCATTTTCTATCTGAAACAGGATGTGTTTACGTATTCCGATCACTATATGATTGATTCCTTTGAGACGATCTATCTGAAGTATCTGGAGGAACACGGAGACATTTTTGAATTGCTGCGATAGGAAAATATAGCCCCTGCACAAATACACGGTCAAACGTTCATTGCCGTTCGTACCGGGTGTTTGTGCAGGGGCTTTGATTTTGATGATATTATGTGTTTGGCACCTGTAGCTATCGTGGTTAAAATGTCGGTATTATTTGTAAAAACGGAACACGCCGTAAACTGTGCCAAGAATCTGGCAGTCATTCACGATAATGGGATCCATCGTGTCATTCTCCGGCTGCAGACGGATGTGACCGTTCTCGCGGTAAAAGGTCTTCACTGTAGCGGAATCATCGATCAGTGCAACGACGATAGAGCCGTTCGTAGCAGTATTGCACGCATGTACAAACACGCGGTCCCCGCTGAAGATACCTGCGTTGATCATGGAATCTCCGCGCACATTTAAGATAAAAGAATCTCCCTTGGGTACCAGATCTGCGGGTACCGGGAAATATTCCTGAATATTCTCCTCGGCGAGAATGGGCTGACCGGCGGCTACGTTCCCCACAACAGGGATGCTGACCATCTCCGTGCGAACCATCTGAAAGCTGTCATCACAGATCTCAATGGCACGCGGCTTGGTGGGATCGCGACGAATATAGCCGTTTTTCTCCAACGTTTCGAGATGGGAATGGACGGATGACGTGGACTTTAAATGAACTGTCTCACAGATTTCACGCACAGTGGGCGGATAACCCTTCTTCAAAATCTCTTCTTTGATATATTCAAGAATTTCCTGCTGCTTGGCAGTAATCTTGCCGTATCCCATAGCATCAAACCTCCTTATTGGTATTGGTCTCAATCGGTCATTCATAAAACGATATCCTACAGTACTAAATTGATTATAACACACAGATTTTCAAAAAGCAAACATATATTCCAAAAATATGTTCGATTTTTGTATTGACAAACGAAACTATGTTCGATATAATCAGACTAGAACAAATGTTTGGAACACATGTTTTGCATATGCGGATTGAGAAGGAGTGTACGAAGGATGCATACGAAGAAGATTACAGAGATGAGCGATAGAGAATACAGAGCCTATAAGTGGAAGAGACGCAGACAGCGCGCACAGAGACGCAGAGCGGTTCTGCTGGCGATGATGCTGTGCGTGGTGGTGTTCGGCGTTGTCGGGTATTGTTCGACAGTTGCCAGAGCAGGCGGAGAGGGCGAGGCGTCCTATAAATATTATACCGGCGTAATCGTGAAGAGCGGCGACAGCCTCTGGAGCATGAGTGATTCCTTTATCGATGATACGCATTATCGCTCCAAGGAAGCATATGTGGCAGAGGTGTGCAGCATCAATCAGCTCTATGACGCTTCAGATATCCGGCCGGGACAGCGGATCATTTTTCCCTATTATTCGGGAGAATTTGTGCAATAATCGTCTGATCCGGCGCACGTGATGATCTGAGTGTTTCCGAACCGGCGCGCGTCAGTCGCGTTTTTCGCGCAGCTGTACGGCCTTGGCGGCACGACGCCGACCCTCCTGTTCGATTGCCGCATAGTGTTTTCTGGTGGTGTTTACATCCTTGTGGCCCAACACATCCGCGACCAGATAGATATCACCGGTTTCCCGGTAGAGGTTTGTGCCATAGGTGCTGCGTAGCTTGTGCGGTGTGATCTTTTTCAGACTGGTCACGCGGGACGCGTATTTTTTGACCTGATTTTCCACGGAGCGCACGGAGAGCCGGCGGTTATGCAGTGACAGGAACAGGGCGTTCTCGTGTCCCTGCGCAGGGATGATGCGGTTCCGCTCCTCCAGATAGTCAAGCAGGGCGGTTTCAACTTCCTCGCCGAAGTATATGACGGTTTCATAGCCGCCTTTGCGGCGGATTTTCAGCCCGCCCTCAT
>JAFVAO010000038.1 GCA_017480445.1 Lachnospiraceae bacterium | reverse complement strand
CTGTCCAGCCATTCCCCGTAAGGATTTCTCGCCGCATAATCCCGCTTGCACTCCTCATCGGAAATGATCCGGCCGGCCTTCGTATCCACTAACAGGATCTTGCCGGGCTCCAGCCTGGACTTCTTCACAATATGGGCCGCATCGATATCCAGCACCCCCACCTCCGAAGACAGGATCAGTCTGTTATCATCCGTCACATAGTATCGGGAAGGTCTCAGACCGTTCCGGTCCAATGTCGCACCAAAGGTTTCCCCGTCCGAGAAAAGCATGGCCGCCGGTCCGTCCCAAGGCTCCATCATAGTCGCGTAATAATGATAAAAATCTTTTTTGTCCTGGGTCATAAATCCGTTGTGTTTCCAAGGCTCCGGAATGATCATCATCATGGCAAGGGGCAGTTCCATCCCGTTCATGTACAGGAATTCCAATGTGTTATCCAACATGGCGGAATCCGATCCGGTCTTGGAGATGACCGGATAAATCTTGTCCAGATCGCCTTGGAATACCTCGGAGGACATGGTCTCCTCACGGGCCAACATCCTGTCGATATTTCCGCGGATCGTGTTGATCTCCCCGTTGTGCGCCACCATCCGGTACGGATGCGCCCGCTCCCAGGACGGCGTGGTATTCGTGGAAAACCGCGAGTGCACCAGCGCAATGGCACTCTTATAATCTTTATACTGCAGGTCTTCATAGAAGTTTCTGAGCTGCCCTACCAGAAACATGCCCTTATACACAATGGTCCTCGAGGACAGCGAGCAGATATAGGTATCCTCCGAACTCTGCTCAAACTCCCTGCGCACCACATAAAGTCTTCTGTCAAAAGCAAGCCCTCTCTCCACCGACTCCGGCCGCTTTAAAAACACCTGGCGGATGTCCGGCATGCAGTCCACCGCCACCTGTCCCAGGATTTCCGGATGCGTCGGCACCTGTCTCCAGCCCAAAACCTCCAGCCCTTCCTTCTCCGCGATCACCTCAAACATCCGCATGGCAAAGGTCCGCTTCATCTTATCCTGGGGCAGGAAAAACATACCGATTCCGTAGTCTCCCGCTTCTCCCAATTCGATTCCGCCGCAGCCGTCCTTCGCCTTTTCTTTGCCGCTCACAGCCTTTTTGAAGAATTCATGGGAAATCTGCGCCAGGATTCCCACGCCGTCTCCCACTTTTCCCGTGGCGTCCTTTCCCGCTCTGTGCTCCAGCTTCTCCACAATACTCAGCGCGTCGTCCAGCACCTCATACGTCCTGCGCCCGTCAATATTCACCACCGCGCCGATGCCGCATGCATCCCGCTCACGATACAGCCCACTGTAATCCGGCATAGCCGGTACCGGTTTCTGTTCCGCTTTTCGGTTTTTCTTCTCTGCCCTCGTCTCCATACCCAATCTCCTTATTTCATAATCTGTGCAAACCGCACACTTTCCTGCCCATAAAAAAATTGCCCTGTTAGAGCTTGCGAAAACTTAAGTTGTGGGCGTGATATGTTTTGTGCCAGGACCCTTGAAAAACGTCGGCACTTAGGCACCGTATTTTGGTGCCTTAGTGTCCGTTACGTTTTTCACGGAGCGAAAGCGTGTCCGAAATAAAACATATCATGTCCACAATATTTTTGCGCACTCCCCTACCGCAGTGCAAACAACATCGCTCCATAGGTCGGATAAGGCAGGTACTGATCCGGTATCAACTCCTCCGCGTCATCCACAAACTTCCGCAGCTCCTCCATATCCTTTAAAACGACGCTCTCATAATACTTCGCGCCCTCCAGCACATCCGTCTTCTGCTCTGCCTGCTTCGTATCGGCTGCCAGCTGCTCCAGCTTTCCTGCAATCTCCTTTGCATCCGCCGAAAGCTTCGTCAGGATGCCCTCCTCCATCACGCAGGCCTCCGCCGACAACAGCGCTTTCTTCCCTGCTGCCTCCTCGGTCAGATCTTTCATATAGGCCAGCAGTCCGCTGGTAAAGTCTTTCCGCACCATCTCCTGCAAGGTCAGCGCCTCGATGTGAACCGCCTTCGTGTAGTTCTCCAACAGAATCTCATAGCGTGAGAAGATCTCCTCCTTCGTGAGTACCTTGTGTGTGGTGAACAGCTTCACGCTCTTGTCCGTGATCCAACGGGGCATTGCATCTGGCAGGGATTTCAGGTTATCCAGGCCGCGTCTTGCCGCTTCCTCCACCCATTCGTCCGTGTATCCGTTTCCGTTGAACAGCACCCGCTTATGGGCTTCCAGTCTGGACTTTAACAGCTTCTGGATTGCCCCGGAAAGCTCCTCCGCGGGCACATCCTTCAACTCTTCATAAATATCCGCCAGTGCCTGCGCCACCGCCGTATTCAATACAATGTTCGCATTTGCCACAGACACCGCCGAACCCGGCATTCTGAACTCAAACTTGTTGCCTGTAAACGCGAAAGGCGATGTTCTGTTCCGGTCCGTGGTATCCTTGGTGATATGCGGCAGCACCTCCGCGCCGCTCATGTTGATCTTGCCGGTTCCCTCAAACGCGGTCCCCTTCTCGATGGAATCCAGCACGGCTGCCAGCTCATCACCCACAAAGATCGAGATAATGGCAGGCGGTGCCTCGTTCGCTCCCAGTCTGTGATCGTTTCCTGCGGTTGCAACGGAAAGTCTGAGCACATCCGCGTAATCATCCACGGCCGTGATCACCGCCATCAGAAACACCAGAAACCGTACATTCTCCGCAGGCTTCTTGCCCGGATCCAACAGGTTGATTCCGGTGTCTGTACCGATGGACCAGTTGTTGTGCTTACCGGAACCGTTGATCCCTTCAAAGGGCTTCTCATGCAACAGACACGCAAACCCATGCTTATCCGCCACTTTCTTCATCACTTCCATGGTCAGCTGGTTGTGATCCACCGCCACATTGGCGGTCTCAAACACCGGTGCCAGCTCGTGCTGGGATGGCGCAACCTCATTGTGCTTCGTCTTCGCCGGAATCCCCAGCTTCCACAGCTCCTCATCCAGATCATGCATAAAGGCGGATACCTTCGGCTTCAACACGCCGAAATAGTGATCCTCCATCTCCTGCCCCTTGGGCGCCGCCGCACCCAATAGCGTCCTGCCGCAGAACAGCAGATCCTTCCGCTTCATGTACATAGACTTGTCGATCAGGAAGTACTCCTGCTCCGATCCCACCGTGGTGGTCACATGGCTGACATCCGTATCGCCCAGCAGATGCAACACCTTCACTGCCTGCACATTCAGCGCCTCCATGGATCGCAGGAGCGGTGTCTTCTTATCTAACGCCTCGCCGCCGTATGAGATAAACGCGGTGGGGATATACAAGGTCCCATCCTTGATGAACGCCGGTGAAGACGGATCCCATGCGGTATAGCCTCTGGCCTCAAAGGTGGCCCGAAGTCCCCCGGAAGGAAAGCTGGATGCATCCGGCTCCCCCTTCACCAGCTCCTTTCCCGAAAATTCCATGATCACCGTACCGTCCGGCTCCGGGGAGAGAAAGCTGTCATGCTTCTCCGCGGTGAGCCCTGTCATCGGCTGGAACCAGTGTGTAAAATGCGTTGCCCCCAGTTCTACGGCCCACTCCTTCATGGCCGCTGCCACCGAGTTCGCCACATCCAGCTCCAGATGGGTTCCGTTCATGATCGTCTTATGTACCGCCTTATAAATATCCTTGGGAAGTCTTTCCCTCATGACCTTGTCATTGAACACCAGGCTTCCGTAAATGTCTGTCACCGACTGCTTCTTTTCACATGTTGCTCCATAACTGCTCATAATCCTGTCCTCCTCAGATGATAATTTTGTTTCCTCAACCCGCTTTGCGGCTTTCGGTTTCGCGGCTTTCGGCCCATGGACACGCAAGCGTGTCCGCGTGCCTCAATGCTCGCGAAAATAAAAAGAAGGCGCTCAGGGAATTACCCTAAGCGCCTTCGCTTTATAAATACAAATAGCACAGTACATTTTTCGTGTCAAGAAAATTTTAAAAAATTATTTTCATCTTGATTATTCTTGTTCTAAAATTGAATATAAATTTTTTCACACTTATTATTAATTTTTGTAAATACACCTATATATCCATCAACAGCATAAGCCGTTATTGCTTCTCGAAACACTTGAAGGACGGTCTCATCCTGATCTATTTTATCCAACATCACAGAATACCAATATATATCATTTTTTCGAATTTCCTGTTTCAAAACAGGAGTCGTAGTCTTATATCACGGTCTCTGTCTATCGTACCGCCTTCAAATTTTACCTATTTGTGAAACCCAATACTCTCTTCTTTCTTGTTCTTCCAGCATACAGTTTACAAACGACATTTTATATATCTCCCCTAATAATTCTGCCATTTCTCTTAATGCTTCTTTGATTATACAATCATACCATTGCCTTTTCAAGTAAGCATTGACGAACCGCCTGACATATTATGCCCTTCTTTCTTTTAATTGGGACTGAAACATAATTTTTGCATTTTAAGTCATTTTTTTTAGTCCTTTTATCATAATATCAGTTATTTTATTGCTATTAAATGTAAATATTTAAATTGTATTGCAAAAATATCATTTTTTCGTTGTTGCGAAATCGTAATACTATAAATTATTGGGACTGAAATAAGAAAAATGTGTTTTAAGTCAAGTTTCCACAATTCTGCCAATCCCTTCTTTCAATCCCTTTATATCCTCCACACCCCCCAGATTGTATTATTCTATCCACAAAACACAAATGTAAAAAGAGAGTTGTTTTTTTAATCCCCCTGTTAACCATTTCTTTTTCAAAATTCCCCCTTGACAATTCTCCAAACCTGTTTTACAATCCCAAACAAGAACAAAGGCGTTTTCCCTAAAAAGGGAAGGCGCCTTTTTCTTTTCTTATTCTAATCTGTTTTTATAGTGTCATTCCATCATTCATCGCCGCGGGATGAAACAAAACAACACGGAACGACAGTATATAACAGCTTAGACTTGACCGATCATATTAACTTGAATAGGAGGAGTGAGATTATGAATGAAGTACTTGCTTTAATCGATGAACGTCTCTTTGCTGTGTGGTTTCTGGCGGGCGCCGCGCTGGTCTTCTGGATGCAGGCGGGCTTTGCCATGGTGGAATGTGGGTTTGCCCGTGCGAAGAACGCCGGCAATATCATTATGAAAAACCTGATGGATTTCTGTATCGGTACCGTTACCTTTATTCTGATCGGTTTCGGATTGTTTTTGGGGGAGGATATCCTGGGCGGATTTCTGGGAATGCCGAACTTTGATATCTTTACCAATTATTCCGATTTTGACTGGGCAGGATTTGTATTTAACCTGGTGTTCTGCGCTACCACCGCGACCATCGTGTCCGGCGCCATGGCAGAGCGCACACGCTTCATTTCCTACTGTGTGTACTCCGCAGTAATCTCGGCGGTGATCTATCCCATCGAAGCCCATTGGACCTGGGGCGGCGGCTGGCTTGCCCAGATCGGTTTCCACGATTTCGCCGGTTCCAACTGTATCCATATGGTGGGCGGTATCTGTGCCCTGGTGGGCGCCTGGATGTTGGGGCCCCGTATCGGTAAGTTTGTAAAGGACTCCAACGGAAAGATCACAAAAGTAAATGCCTTCCCCGGCCACAACATCCCTATGGGTGCCCTGGGTGTATTCATCCTGTGGCTGGGCTGGTACGGCTTCAACGGAGCCGCTGCCACCAGCGTAGATCAGCTAGGTGCCATCTTTGTCAGCACCACGATCGCACCGGCAATTGCCACCGTGGTCTGCATGATCTTTACCTGGATCAAATACGGAAAACCCGATGTCTCTATGTGTCTGAATGCCTCCCTGGCGGGCCTGGTAGCCATCACCGCTCCCTGCGATACGGCGGATGCGCTGGGCGCTGCCATCATCGGTGCCGTCTCCGGCGTGCTGGTGGTATTCGGTGTATGGGTCCTGGATAATGTACTCCGCGTAGATGACCCTGTGGGTGCAGTGGCGGTTCACTGCTGCAACGGTATCTGGGGTACCATCGCTGTCGGTCTTTTCTCCACAGATACCGTGCCAGGCTACAGCCTGGTGGACGCACAGGGCAATGTGATGACCGGTCTCTTTTATGGCGGCGGCTTCAAACTCTTAGGCATCCAGCTTCTGGGTATGTGTGCAACAGCTGCCTGGACTGTAGTCACAATCTTCATTACATTCTCTGTCATTAAGGCGACCCTGGGACTGCGCGCCTCCGAGGAAGAGGAGCTGACCGGTCTGGATATCACCGAACATGGTCTGACCTCCGCATACGCAGGCTTCAGCATTATGGATGTGACCGGCAACATCGTGGAGGAGAACGAGAATACAGACCTGGGCGTGCACGACTTCGACGCCGCTTCACCGGCCATGCAGAAGGCGGCCGTAAAGGTTGTGGAGGCACCAGCGCTGCCTGATCTGAACACCGGCATCCACAAGATTGTGATCGTCGCAAAGCTCTCCCGCTATGACCACCTGAAGAGAGCACTGAACAATCTGGGCGTGACCGGCATGACCGTCACCCAGGTCATGGGCTGCGGCATCCAGAAGGGCGCCGGCGAGCGTTACCGCGGTGTCGAGGTGGATGCAACCCTGCTGCCCAAGATCAAGGTGGAAGTGGTAGTCAGCAAGATCCCTGTGGAAAAAGTGGTGGACGCCGCCAAGAAAGCTCTCTACACCGGCCATATCGGCGACGGCAAGATCTTTGTCTATAATGTGGATAAAGTGGTCAAGATCCGCACCGGCGAAGAAGATTACGCTGCCCTGCAGGACGTGGAATAAAACGATAACATATCTCCAAATATAAAATATACCGGCATACATTTGAAATTCAAAATCCTGTTTTCAAAATGCATGCCGGTATTTACTTTGATTACTTTACCGCTTCCTTCTATTTTGCCGCTTTAATCTTCATCGTAAGACTGATCCGTTTCTTTGCCGCATCCACATCCAACACCTGCACATCCACAATGTCCCCCACGCTGACCGCCTCCAGCGGATGCTTGATATAACGGTCCGTAATCTGCGAGATATGTACCAGTCCGTCCTGATGCACCCCGATATCCACAAATACGCCGAAATCAATGACATTCCGCACCGTTCCCTTTAAAATCATACCGGGCTTTAAGTCCTTCATATCCAGCACATCGCTCCGCAGGATCGGCTTGGGCATATCGTCTCTGGGATCACGCGCCGGCTTCTCCAGCTCCTTTAAGATATCTGTCAGTGTGATCTCACCGATACCCAGCTCCTCCGCCAGTTTCTTCTTATCCCCGACGCGCTTCTCCAGCCCGGAGGCCACCGCGCTTCCCGTGCGCTCAGCCGCGCCGCCTCTGTCTCCGCCTGCGCCGCTCTTCCCGGCGCCCTTCGCGGGTGTCTCCTCCTGCAGGGTTACGCCGCCCAAAGCTGCCGCCAGCGCCTTCCCCATGGCGGTATTGGTGTTGCGCACCTGAAGCTTTTGATTTCTGTCGCTGCCGCCCTTCGTCACGCCGCCTTTCGCCGCGCTTCCCTTCGCACCTGCTCCCGCTGCTGCAGCACCTGCCGCACCGCCAGCTTTGCCGCCTGCACCTGCCGCGCCGCTCTTACGTTGCTCTGCCGCCTTCTTCTGCATGGCCTTCACATCTTCCATGGTCAGATCCAGCTTCGCCAAAAGATTCTCCGCCGCTTCATAGGATTCCGGGTGCACACTGGTGGCATCCAGCGGGTTGTCCCCGTACGTGATGCGCATGAATCCAGCGCACTGCTCATACGCCTTCGGCCCCAGCTTCGCCACCTTCAGCAGCTGCTTTCTGTTCGTGAATCTGCCGTTGGCCTCGCGGTAATCCACAATATTCTTTGCAATGGTCTTGTTGATGCCGGAAATATAAGACAACAGCGGCGCCGAAGCCGTATTCAGATCAACGCCCACCTTATTCACACTGTCTTCCACCACACCATTCAGCGCATCGCTCAGCTTCTTCTGGTTCATGTCATGCTGATACTGCCCCACTCCGATGGATTTCGGATCGATCTTCACCAACTCCGCCAACGGATCCTGCAGTCTGCGGGCGATGGATGCCGCGCTCCTCTGCCCCACATCAAACTGGGGAAACTCCTCCGTCGCCAGCTTGCTCGCGGAATACACCGACGCCCCGGCCTCATTCACGATCACATACTGCACCGGCCGATCCAGCTCCTTCAAAAGCTCCACGATCACCTGCTCCGACTCCCGGGACGCCGTACCGTTCCCCACGGAGATCAGATCCACATGATATTTCTTGATCAGCTTCTTCAACTCCGCCTTGGCTTCTTCCACCTTGTTCTGGGGTGCCGTGGGATAGATCACCTTGGTGTCCAGCACTTTTCCGGTGGCATCCACCACCGCCAGCTTACATCCTGTACGAAAAGCCGGGTCCCATCCCAGAACCACCTTCCCCGCGATGGGCGGCTGCAGCAGAAGCTGCTCCAGATTCTTGCCAAACACATTGATGGCGCCGTCCTCCGCCTTCTCCGTCAGATCATTACGGATCTCACGCTCGATGGCAGGCGCGATCAGACGCTCATAGCTGTCCGCCACCGCTTCCTGCAGGAGGGGCGTGGTATAAGGGTTCTGGGAAGTGATCTTCTGCTTCTCCAAATAACGCACGATGCGCTCCACCGGCGCATTCACCTTCACCGTCAGCACCTTCTCCGCCTCGCCGCGGTTCAGCGCCAGCACTCTGTGCCCGGCAATTTTTTTCACCGGCTCCTCAAACGCATAGTACATCTCATACACGGACTGCTGCTTCTCATCCTTGGCCGTGCTGGTGATGATCCCCTCCTCCGCAGTGATGTTCCGGATATAAAGTCTGTAGTCTGCCTCATCGGAGATTGCCTCCGCAATGATATCCTTTGCCCCCTGGATGGCGTCCGCCACCGTCTTTACCTCTTTTTCCTCGGACAGATACTTCTCCGCTTCCTGCTCCACAGGCGCCGACGTCTCCTGCGCCAGAATAAACTGCGCCAGCCCGTCCAGTCCCTTCTCCTTCGCCACACTGGCTCTGGTCTTCCGCTTCGGACGATACGGGCGATACAGATCCTCCACGAGTACCAGCGTATCCGCCGCCAGGATCTTCGCCTTCAGTTCCTCCGTCAACATACCCTGTTCTTCTATACTGCCAAGCACCTGCTCCTTCTTCTCCTCCAGATTCCGCAGATATTGCAGCCTCTCATGCAGATTTCTCAATTGCTCGTCGTTCAGCGAACCCGTGACCTCCTTGCGGTACCGGGAGATGAAAGGAATCGTGTTCCCCTCATCGATCAGCTTTACCGCAGCCTCCACCTGCCATTTCTCAACCTTCAGTTCTTCCTTTAATGTCTGTAAGATATCCATATGCTCTCCCTGTCTCTTCTCCTGCCGGACGGCATTTTTTCATGCTGCTTTTATTGTATTGAAAAATGCGGTTTTTTTCAATCTTTTTTGTGAATTTTAAAAAGGATTTACAAACCCACGCAAAACGTGCTATAGTATAATCCCGTCTTTGACAGCTTTTTAGCTAAAAAAGTCCCGAAACCCGCTCTGGTGGCGGTTTCCGGGACTTTCCTGAATTTTACAAATGCACGTTATGCTTTTCCTTTCTTGGTCTGAGAACAGATATTTCTCATTTTT
>JAFVAO010000037.1 GCA_017480445.1 Lachnospiraceae bacterium | reverse complement strand
CAAGATATCCGGGACCGTGAGAAGTGATGGTGGATACAACCTTGGTATCCATATCCAGTACCCCGCCTGCTTCTCTCTCCTTCTTCTGAAGGTCAAGAACCTGTGCCCACAAATCCTTCGTGTTCTGGGTAGGTCCTGCTAAGAAGCTCTCATCACCATCATAAGGATGATAGTTTCTCTGGATGAAGTCACGTACGTTGACTTCCTTGTCCCATTTGCCAGTTACAAAATCTGTCCATTCTGGTCTCATTGTAGAAATGCCTCCTATTATAAAATTTTGATTACGTCAAAGCGGGTTCGACCGCTCTTGATTCTGTATCCATTATACGCAAAAAAAACGCCTATCGTCAAGGCGGTTCGTGTACTTTTTGAAGTACAAATGATGTACTTTTTTCAATACATTCGGCAAGGTTCGCGATAATTCATAAAGTCTTTATAAATGGTTTATTTTTACTTTATTTTTACGAAAATCTATTGACCGCTACATGTTGTGTGTGTACTATGTAAAATGTACAATTCGGTATGATAGTAGTTGCGTAGTACAGAGGGGATGAATATGTCTGCACTGATTGAGATACGTGACATGTGTAAAATTTATAATCCGGGTGAAAATGAGGTGCGTGCGCTGGATCACGTCGATGTCGTCATTGACGAGGGAGAGTATGTGGCGATCATCGGACAGTCCGGCAGCGGCAAATCGACACTGATGAACATGCTGGGCTGTCTGGATGTGCCGACCAGCGGCAGTTACCTGCTGCACGGTCAGAACGTCGGGGAGATGGAGGACGACAGGCTCTCCGACATCCGCAACCGGGAGATCGGGTTTATCTTCCAGGGCTTTAATCTGATCCAGAATCTGACGGCGCTGGAAAACGTGGAGCTGCCGCTGATCTACCGCGGCGTTGCCCGCGCCACACGGCTGGAGCTTTCCAGAAAGGCGTTGGAGAAGGTTGGGCTGGAGAACCGAATGGAACACCGTCCGGCGCAGATGTCGGGCGGCCAGCAGCAGCGCGTCGCGATTGCCCGCGCGATTGCCCAGGCGCCGCCGGTGATCCTGGCGGATGAGCCCACGGGTAATCTGGACAGTCATTCCACACAGGAAGTGATGGATATTCTGGAGGGACTTTACAGAGACGGCCGAACCGTGATCATCATCACCCACGACAACGAGATTGCCGCCAGAGCCAGGCGGGTGATCAAGATCAAGGACGGGCGGATCATTTCGGATACGATACAGGAGGCTACATATGAAAAAGCGTGAAAAAAACAGTGCGGAAGGTGCACAGAATAATCGAAAACGCACCTGGTTCGGGCGACACAGGAAACTGACGATCGTGCTGATCGTCGTGTTGGTGATCGCACTTGTCGTGATCCGTGGTTGTGCGGCGGCCGGGAAGATCGGCGTCATCGTCACGACCACAAACGCGTTTCGCGGGGAATTGCAGGAGAGCATCAGCACCGGCGGCACGGTGGAGGGCGAGCACACGAAGGTGTATTTCGCGCCGGTGGCGGGGACGCTTGAAGAGATCACTGTGGCACCCGGCGACGCGGTGAAAGCCGGTGATATCCTGATCGCTTACGACGCCGATGCACTGGAGAAAAGCTACAGACAGGCAAGCCTGGAGCAGGACAAGGCCACAGCCTCCTATGAGGGCGCGATTGCCGATAACAGCAAGAGTCAGTCAAAGCTCAGTGAGGCCAATCACAATCTGGCGATCCTGGATCAGCAGATTGAGGATCACAAGGCTTATCTGAAGGATTTGAAGAGCAAGCTCAGCCAGAGCCAGCGCGAGACGTCCAACGCGCTTTCCAAGGAAAGCTATGAGTTGAACCGCAAGCTGAATGATCTGGACAAGGATGATGCAGACTACGACAGTAAATTAAAAAAGATCGAAAAGGACATCGCGCGCAATAATTATCTGCAGGCGATCGCCAATTCCTCTGACTATGTGGCGGAGATGGAAGAGGAAATCGAGCGCGTACAGGAGTTTATTGCGGACCGTGAGTCCTATAAAGCACAGATGGAGAGCCAGAAGAGCAGCAGTGAGGCATCTGTCTTAGACAGCTATGACAAGGTGCGGTACGAGGCGGATAAGGAGTTGTCCGGCATGACCTACGAGGAGGCCCAGAGCGCCTACAATGAGGTAAAAGACGGAATCCGTGCGGAGTTTGACGGCATTGTGACAGCGGTGAATGTGGTGGAGGGCGCCGATGTGGCGCCGGGCACACAGCTTCTGACGCTGGAGAGCAGCAGCGAGGTGCGCGTATCCTTCAGCGCGTCCAAGCAGGATGTGGAGAAGCTGCAGATCGGGCAGAGTGCGGAGGTGACGATCTCCGGCAATGTGTATACGGGCAAGGTGAGCAAGATCAACCGCATGGCGGAGCGGAACGCGGCCAACACGCCGCTCGTTGGAGCGCAGATCCGGCTGGATGCGCCGGACGACCGGATCATTCTTGGGATGGACGCCAAGTTCACCATCTATACCAAGAAGGAAGAGGATGCCCTGTTGGTGCCTGTAGAGGTGATCAACGCGGATCGGGACGGAGATTTCGTATATGTTGTGGAGGATGGAAAGGCTGTGATGAAGCGCGTGGTGTGCGGGATTTCCAACGATACCTATGCGGTGATCCTCGAAGGGATTACGGAGGACGACACCGTGATCCAGACCTATGTCGGCAGTCTCGAGGAGGGCGCAGCGGTGACTGTCACACCGCAGATGTAAAGGAGAGGGATTATGACACAGCTGTATGAATATGTCAAAATCGCTCTGATGAATATCAAGAGCAACAAAGGGCGTTCGGTATTGACGATGCTGGGTATCATTATCGGCATCTCCTCCGTGATCATGATTATCTCCATCGGAAACGGTGTGAAGGGCGGCATCAACGGTGAATTGAATTCGCTGGCCGGCGGGCAGATTTATATCTATGTCAATCAGGAGAACGAGGAAGGCCTGGAGATCGAATTTACAAACGATGACATCGATGCACTGCAGGAGAAAGTGCCACATATTAAGGCGGTGACGCCGAGCTGGGGATTCCCCGGGAGCTTCACCGGCAGGCGGGGCACCTTTGACGGTTCTGCATCCATGGGTATGCCGGGGCTGCAGTATTCGAACAGTGATCCGATCGTAAAGGGACGATATTTTAACGACAATGACTATTACACGGCCAATAAAGTGTGTGTGCTCACCGAGGGCAGTGCGCGGACGCTGTTCGGCACGACCAATGTGCTCGGCATGGAGGTGGAGGCAAACCTGTATGGTGTGATACAGGATTTTACGATCATCGGCATCCGGCAGGACAATGCGTCCAAGCTGATGGGGTTGTTGAATTCTGACACGGTCAGTATGGAATGCCCGCTGTCCGTACTGGAGGCGAACTTTGGCTTTCAGGTGCCCATGAACGACCTTCTGATCATCAGTGACGGCCCGATGTATGCCTCAGAGGTGGCGGAGAAGTCGGTGCGCCTGATGGAGAACCGGCACAATGTACGCGGGCAGAATGTCATTTCCGTGCAGAATTTCAACGATTATATGGGACAGATCAATCAAATTCTGAATTACATCACCATTTTTGTGGTGTTTGTGGCGGCCATCTCGCTGATGGTGGGTGGTATCGGCGTCATGAACATCATGCTGGTGTCGGTGACAGAGCGCACCCGTGAGATCGGTATCCGCAAGGCGCTGGGCGCGCGTACCGGATCGATTCTCCTGCAGTTTCTCGCGGAGTCCGTCATCATCACACTGTTGGGCGGTCTGATCGGCATCCTGATCGGCGTGGCGGGTGCGGCCATTGTCTGCGGGGCGATCGGATTCCGCGTGTCCATCAATCTTGCCACGGTGCTGGGAGCGAGTCTGTTCTCCTCCGCAGTGGGTATCTTTTTCGGGATTTATCCGGCGCGCAAAGCGGCAAAACTCAGCCCGATCGAGGCGCTGCGTCACGAATGAGATCAGAATTGTGCCGTGGGCGGGACAAGAATAGCTTGTCAAATTTGGGAGAAAGTATTATACTGATAAAAATATTTTTACCTAAAACAGAGACAGAAAACGAAAGGAGCATAACAATATGAGCGGAATTACGAAGGAAATGACGATCGGTGAGATTTTGCGTGCGAATCCGGAGGTGGCGCCCCTCCTGTTAGAGGCAGGGATGCACTGTCTGGGATGTCCGTCCGCACAGGGTGAGTCCCTGGAGGAAGCGGCGATGGTGCACGGCATCGACAT
Organism: Lachnospiraceae bacterium; assembly: GCA_017480445.1. Classification (GTDB taxonomy): domain Bacteria; phylum Bacillota; class Clostridia; order Lachnospirales; family Lachnospiraceae; genus Acetatifactor. The sequence goes on along the minus strand of JAFVAO010000037.1, from coordinate 10,091 downwards.
CGATGATCTGATGGGCGCGATCGAGGCCATGTAAGTCAGAAACGATACGGAAAAAGAAATACACAAAAGTAATAAAAAAGGTGCTACCGAAAACGGCGGCACCTTTTTGCTTGGTACTATTTGGAACTGTTGGAATAGGAATATTTGTAAGTGTACGTATATCCGGGCGTTGTCTCGTTCGGATTGTAGAACTCATAGCGGGCGTCGATCAGATACGCCGCAATGCCGCTGGCCTCAGCGATCTCATCGATGTAACCGTCCAACTGTTTCTTGGTGGCATCCTGCATAAAATATTGATCCATCTGGGCCTGCATCATGGAGTCAACGCGGGGATCCACGCCGAACACCTTCTGGCCCATCGTGGATTTGATGATCAGCGTGTTGCCGGAGATGGTCAGGCTGGTCTGTACGGACGTATCACCCGCCTGCGCTGTCATGTTGGTCAGACTGGCCGGCAATGGGTTATCCTTCTCATAGGCTTCCAGGTTCTCGTAGGTTTTCTTGCCGCAGCCCACTATGCACAGGCAGAGCAACAGCATCATGGACAGTGCGACGCACCGACGCAGGGTACTTGTGATTCTCTTCATTTGTAGCATCCTCCTCGTAAAAATAGATTATTTGGGTTCTTCACCGGCGAGCAGCGAGAGCGCATGCTCGGGGATCAGCGCTTCACAGTGCTCCTGCAGGAAGATACGGCTCACAGCCATACCCCGCTGGAGAACACCATATTCGGAAATCATATTGCTCACACGGTCAAAATCCTCTCTCGTGGATTCGCCCTGCGTCAATACCAGAAGATATTGTCTTAGTTGCTCGTCCTTATAAAGTGTGCTTTCCCCATGATAATGCGCAGCGACAACGCCGGCAGCGGACATCACCTGCTGCAGCGTAGGCATTGCAAAAATGCGGGTGCGCTGCTTCTCATCCGTGTTCTCCTCGGCGGGAGCCTGCGGAGCAGACACGTTGGCCTTGGTCTCCTGCAGCTTGTGGAACAGATCCAGCATCTCCTGATGATCGTCCTCCGGCAGATATTCATCGTCGTAGTCATCGTCATCATCCTCGCCGGAGGAAGACGCAAAGCGGGAGAAGCGGGTATCCAGCTCCTCGGGATCCTCCACTTTGGTGATGATTAACACGATACATTCCGCATTGAGCGGGATGGCTTCGATCATCAGCGGGATATCCTCCGCCTCGAAACCGAATTCAAAATTGGCCTGCTGCATCATATCGCGGAACAGATTTTTGGCCTTCTCTGTCCCATAGGCAAGCTCACTTATTTTTATCTCGCGGCTGGCCAGATCTTCTCTGGTCAATGTGCAGCGAATCTGGTTGTCGTTTACTTTCTCGATTTTCATATGACCCTCCTTTCTGCACGCAGGCATGCGGCGTGAAAACAGATCATGATACTGCATTCTATACGTTTTAGAGCATTTCGTCAATAGATTTTGAAAAAACACTTGCAAATTCTGTGACGATAAAGTATAATCATAAATGCGGATGCCTCTGACAATCCTGTGCGGGAAAGGAGGCTCACATGTTATAATTTTAGTTGATTTATTATTTCTATACTTATTATATCATAAAATATTCGGAATGTGTATATGGAATATTTTGTGATGTCTTACAGGTGCATGAGTGCTTGGTCGACAGGTTTTCATAGTATTTCAACTATAATTTTCACAGATATAATTCAATTTAAACATGTTTTACAGGTATATTTTTAGAAGATCCGTTTTGGGATCAGCACGGTCAGCGCATCTGCATTAATATATCACGCAAAGATTTTTATCAAAACTTCTTTTGGTCAGGCGAGGAATTTTCTTTTGGTCTGTTTGCTGACAGCCATGTTTAAAATTTCTTAATTTATCAAAATAGGTAATGACGATGTCGTTTTCGTGTGTTAGAATGTAACTGTTTGCACAGTGCGGCGGTTACATTCTGCACGCGGAAAGGATAAAAGAATGAAGAAAAAGGTGATGATGTCTTTCCTTGCGATTGTATTGATTTTGATCATTGCAGGGGTGACCATCGGCAAGAGTCTGATGGACAAGTATTCCTATAGTAAGGAGAGGGCGGATTTAGAGACGTATTTTCACGTGTCCGGAGATCGGGCGGCAATCGTCCTGCAGGACGAGGTGATTGAAGAGCAGGCGCTGATACGCGGCGGCAGGTGCTATTTTGATCTGGACACGGTGCATCGATATATGAATGAGATTTTTTATGTGGACAGAGAGGAGAATCTGCTCCTGTACACGGACGCGGTGGAGACGATCAGCGCGCAGCTGGCGGACAACGACGGCACCTACAATATGACAGAGGGCGTACAGGATCTGGGATATCCCGTGTGCCTGGTGGAGGGTGATACGATCTATCTCGCCGCGGATTATGTAAAACAGTTCACCAATTACGACTATCAGATGTATGACAAGCGGGTGCAGGTCTATACCGAGTGGGGCGAGCGGATGCAGGCTGAGATCAAGAGTAAGACAGCGGTTCGCGTCAAGGGCGGTATCAAGAGCGAGATTCTGAAGGATCTGCAGGCAGGTGACACGGTCGAGCTTCTGGAGCAGATGGACAATTGGAGCAAGGTGAAGACGGACGACGCACTGATCGGTTATGTGGAAAATAAGCGGCTCGGTGTGATCGACGCGGTGCAGGAGACCCCGGTGACCGACTATGAGGCGCCGGCGTATACGAACATCGCGCTGGACGGGAAGGTAAGTCTGGGATTTCACGCCATTGGCGCCAAGATCGGCAACAGCACCTTCTACGAGATGGCGTCAGAGGCCAAGGGGATGAATGTCATCGCGCCCACCTGGTTCAGCCTGTGTGATGAGCTGGGCAATTTCCGCAGCTTCGGGGAGAATTCCTATGTGGATACCGCGCATAAGGCGGGACTGCAGGTGTGGGGCGTGTTGGACAATTTTAACTATCGAAATGAGACGAAGACTCCCGTGGACGAGTATGTGGTGCTTTCCTCCACGTCCAAGCGGCAGAAGCTGGTGGACGGCATTGTGATCACAGCGGTGAATCTGGGGCTGGACGGCATCAACGTGGACTTCGAGCAGGTGGCGAGCGAGACGGGTGTACACTACGTGCAATTCCTGCGGGAACTGTCCGTGGCGTGCCGAAAGAGCGGCCTGGTGCTGTCGGTAGACAACTATGTACCGTTTCATTATAATGAATATTATCGTCTGGATATCCAGGGCGAGATTCTGGACTATGTGATCATCATGGGCTACGACGAGCATTGGCATGGCAGCGGGGATCCGGGCAGTGTGGCCAGCATTGATTATGTGACGAATGGGATTGAGAAGACTGTGTCGATGATGGAGTCCTCGAAGGTGATCAACGCGCTGCCGTTCTATACGATCGTGTGGACGACCGACGGCGCTACGGTGACGGACGAGTATCTGACGCTGAACAACACGGCGGATTTCCTGAAGCAGATGTCTACACAGCCGCAGTGGGATGAGATCACCTGTCAGAATTATCTGGAGTGGCAGTCGAGCGCCGGGTTAAAGCAGGTCTGGCTGGAGGATGCGGATTCGATCCGTGTGAAGCTGAATGTGATGAGTGCCAACGAGATCGGCGGTGTGGCCGTGTGGCGGCTGGGGTACGGAACGGATCTTGTATGGGAACTGATTCGGGCGTACAGCGCGTCGTAAGGGTTGAGAGAGAAACAGGGTGTTACTGAAGATGAACGAAGGAGAGAGAGACGGTGTTATTCTCATTGGCATTAATTCCCGTGATAGTGTTACTGGTGCTGATTTACTTCAAGGATAAGAATGAAAAGGAGCCCATTTGGTTTTTACTCATTTTATTTTTCGCCGGGATGGGATCGATCATTCCTGCATTTATCGTAGAGGCGATCGGGGAATGGATTGTTACGCTGTTCCTTTCGTGGATCCCTGTGATGAAAGCGTATATCATAGCGACGATGATCGTGGGTCCGATCGAGGAGCTTGGCAAATACGCGGTTCTGGTACTCATCACGTGGAGAAGCAAGCAGTTCAACTACAGCTTTGATGCGATCGTCTATGCGGTTTTTGTATCGCTGGGCTTCGCGGCGCTCGAAAATGTCGCATATGTTCTGGGAGACGGTTGGGGGACAGGGATCATCCGGATGTTCACGGCAGTTCCCGGGCATGCGTGTTTTGCGGTCTTTATGGGCGCCTTGTACAGCAGGGCAAAGTACGCGCAGATCACCAAAAACAAGCGGGATCTTGTCTTGTTCATGGTGCTTGCGCTGGTGGTACCGGCTACGACCCACGGCGTCTATGATGCAGTGGTGATGGGCGCGGCCGAGTCTGAAAACTATCTTTTCTTAGGATTGAGCCTTCTTTATTGGGTGGGTTTCGTTCTGGCCATGTTTGCGGTAGCCTTCGGTGTTGTGATCTGGGCGTCCAAGAAGGATTTCTGTTTTCTGCCGACGCCTGAGAACGGATGGATCCATTACAGACCCGCTGTGGCAGGTAACTGGAATTGCATGTGTGGCAAGATCAATCAGCTGAATTTTTGCCCGAACTGCGGCAGAATGCGGCCGATGCCGAACAATGGCAATGTTGTAAATCGCAATGTGATGTAAATCAAAACAGGAGATCGCGGGGATGCGGTCTCCTGTTTTTTTGGTGCGCCTGGCGGCGCACGTTTTGTAAATGTAATTCCTTAGTTGTTGTCGGAGGCAGCCTTTCTGCGGAATGCCAGGCAGCCTGCGAAGCTGATTGCGGATAAAGCAAACAGGTAGATCGCCAGGTTGCTGTCGCCGGTCTTCGGCACATCGTCATACGCGCCGGAAGAAGCATTGCCTGCGGACTGCTGGGACGATGCTGTCGTCGTGGTCTGCGTGGTGGTCTGCGTCGCAGTGGAGGCAGCCGGTACGCTTCCGCTGGTGCTGTAGTTGCTGGGGTCGGTCATTAGGCCGCTAGCGTGATCATAGTAGAAGGTGTTGGCTGCAAAGCTGTAATACTGCTTTACGATGCCGCCGGGATTGGAAACGCTGCAATACGCAACCGTGCCTTTTACGGAGCAGTCCAGATCTACGTCGTTCTCCTGGCTGGCGATCAGGCTTAAGTTGGTCACGTTGTTGTTGAAGGTACATTTTGCATCGTCATATACATAGCCGTTGGTCACGTTGCCGGAGATGGCAGCGGTGCTCTCGCCGAGTACATAGCAGTTGTCAATGCCGCCAGTCGCCGCAACGACTGCGGATGTACGGCTGACAGTCAGGTTGCTCAAGTGTGCGTTGATGGAGATGTCGCCATGCCCCTGTACGCCCTCATCATTTTCCAGGATGACAACTACGTCGCCGTCCTTGACTTTGTCATTGCCCTCGTTTAAGTAGTAGAGCTGTGTGCCTTCGTACTCTTTGTCCCAGTTGCCGATCTGCATACGCCACTCGCTCTTGTCCTCATCATATTTGATGTAGTAAGTAGTGGGTGTCGCCGCATCGGCGCGCAGAGTCGCAAATGCACTGCCGGACAATACGATTGCCGCAGCGGCTGCAAGGGAAACAACTTTCTTAAAACATTTCATAATTTTATCCTCCCATAGTAAATTGAAGTAATGAAAGTACTTGAAACTAATTGGTGCGCCTGCACAGGACGCCTCTGTTACCGGAATGGTGCATATTGTTCGCCGCCTTCCACTTCTTTGGCTACCACCACGAACCTGCCGTTTTGTACATGGTAGGTACAGGTGGAAAGCGTGATAAAGTGGTCGCCGAACGATGCGGTAACGCCGGTGTCGTACAGGGATAGTGCCTTTATATTTTGATAAAAATCATCAAACGCTTCTTCGGTGTCTGCCTGGAAAAACTTGTAGAACTTGAACACCTGATCCGTCTTCTTGTACACCTGCGAACGAAAGACCGCAATCACTTCGTAGCGACGCTCACAGGTCTCGGTGTACAGTGTGATCTGGCTGTGCTCCCGGCAGTAGGAGGCATCCTGATATTTGGTCAGAGAGCCGAACATCGCGCCGGAACGCATGTTGTGTCCGTGGATGATCAGGTTCGTGGTCAGCGGATTCGTGCAGCTGTCTGTGTCAAGCAGCAGACACCCGTTTTGATCCTCTCTCCCCTCGAAGTTGCGGTAGAGATAATAGGTCTCATCGCGGGGTGTCCACATTACGGGATAGTCAATGACAGTACCGTCAATTTTTAACCACGCGCCCATGTCGGCATTGGCTAAAAAGCTGTCCTGATATGGGTTGGGTGCCTGCGGCATCGGTTCAGGTCCCGCATCTTCCGCATTGTCTGCGTCTCCGCCAGCGTCTGCACCGCCTGTCGCATCGGCAGTCTGCTCCGCAGCGTCCCCGTCGGAAACGGCTCCATCGGACACGGAAACAGGCTCTGAGCTCTGCGCAACCGCCTGCTGCATGTTGTTCAGGACATCCTTGGAATGTTCCCCTATCGAATATTGAAAAATCACTGAAGCTATCGCCGCTGCGAGAAACAGAAGTGACAGAATCCCCAGACGGACAGATATCTTGTTTTTATCGTTATTCATTCCTTTATTATACGCTAAGCAGAAGGAAGATTGCAATAGTTTTAGAAATAATTTGTGCGGAATAAATATAGGAATAAGTAGGTGCGAAGCATCAACTAAGTATGTCGGGAGGTAAAAGATGCTGCCAAGAGAACAAAAACGATGGACAATACTGGTGACGGCGCTGCTGCTCACGGCGCTATTGTGGGCGGGGCGAGAGGAGACCTCGCAGGTAAACAGCGGTAAAATCGACACGGCAAAGACCAGACCGCGGGTGGTCATTGACGCGGGTCATGGCGGGATGGACCCGGGTAAAATCGGAATCAACGGTGCGGAAGAGAAAGACGTCAATCTCCGGATTGCGCTGCTGGTAAAGCGCTATCTGGAACTGCAGGATGTGGAGGTGATCCTGACCCGGGAGACGGCGGAGGGGCTTTATGACGACAGTGTCAGTAACAAAAAGGTGCAGGATATGAAACGGCGGATCGAGATCATTGAGGAGAGCGACCCTGTGCTGACCGTCAGCATCCATCAGAACAGTTACCCGGAGGAGTATGTGAGCGGCGCGCAGGTGTTTTACTACACGGAGAGCAGGGAGGGACACAGACTGGCAGAGCTTTTGCAGAGGAGCTTCGTACAGCGGCTGGATCCGTCCAATCACAGGCAGGCCAAAGCCAACAACAGTTACTATCTGCTGAAAAAGACCTCCACGCCCATTGTGATTGCGGAATGTGGGTTTTTGTCCAATTGGGCGGAGGCGGAGAAGCTGTGCGACGAGGCGTATCAGGAGCGCGTGGCCTGGGCGATCCAGATGGGGATTTTGCAGTATTTGCATACGCAGAATGATGTGTAAAAAGTGTAAAAAGAAAGGCTTTTCCTTTTGCGTGAACTATGCTATAGTTAAAACAGCGTGCATTGATAGATCATTGATGCAAAAGAGGCTGTGAAGTAGAATGGAACAACATCAAAATCAATTGACAGATATAAGGAATACGCGTATCCTGCGAATCGCGTCTGACGGATCGTTTTCGGAAGCGGAGCAGGCAGGACTGCGTGAGGCCGGCAGGATGATTCGTGAGGGCGGGCTGGTTGCTTTCCCGACGGAGACGGTGTATGGACTTGGCGGGGACGCGTTGAATCCGGATTCTTCCCGTAAAATCTATGCGGCCAAGGGCAGACCTTCCGACAATCCGCTGATTGTGCACATTGCGCAGATGGAGGCGCTCCCGCGGATCGTTGCGGATATTCCGCAGGCGGCGGTCATGCTCGCGGATGCCTTCTGGCCGGGTCCGCTGACCATGATCCTGCGAAAGTCGGATGCGGTACCACTTGCAACCACGGGTGGTCTACAGACGGTGGCGGTGCGCATGCCGTCCCATCCGGTTGCGCTTGCGCTCATCCGTGAAAGCGGCGGCTATATCGCGGCGCCCAGCGCCAATACCTCCGGTAAACCAAGCCCGACCAAGGCGGTGTATGTGGCGGAGGACTTAAACGGCAAGATCGACATGATCATCGACGGCGGGGAGCTTGGCATCGGCTTGGAGTCCACCATTGTGGATCTCACAGTGGAACCGCCGCAGATCCTGCGTCCGGGGTATGTGACGGCAGAGATGCTTTCGCGGGTGGTCGGAGAAGTTGACACGGATGTCACAATCCTGCAGGATGGCGCGGATTGCGGGCAGGCACCCAAAGCGCCCGGCATGAAATACAGACATTACGCGCCGAAGGGCGAGCTGACACTGGTGCAGGGAACAAGACAGGCAGTCGTGGACTATATCAACCGCAAGGCCGGGGAAGCGCGGATGGCGGGCGAGAAGGTGGGCGTCATCGCCACTGCGGAGAATTTTGCGGCCTACGACGCGGACTGTGTAAAAAATATCGGCAGCAGGGAGGACGAGGCTACTGTGGCGCGAGGTCTCTACACCATTCTGCGCGAGTTTGACGACGAGCAGGTGACACGGATTTACTCGGAAGCATTCGAGACCAGAGGATTTGGACAAGCCATTATGAACCGGCTGTTGAAGGCGGCCGGACATCATGTGGAGCAGGCGGAGTAAATGATATTAGGCATTTGCGAAACTCCTTGTTTCAGCAAGTGTCATTGTGCACATTGTACAACTCCAACACAGGGACGCTCTCGCTCGAACCTCGGCGTAGCGGTACATAAAGTAGCAAAGTACGCTACTTAAGTACCGACGCCTCGCTACGCCCTGTTTATGGAGTGTACAATATGCCCAATTCGATATTGGAAAAATGGAGTTTCGCAATTGCTTAACGAAATGATATAATTGGGAGGAAGAGAACATGATAGCGATCGGAAGTGATCACGGTGGATTTGCACTGAAGGAGAGGGTAAAAAAGCACTTGGAGGAGCAGGGGATTGCCTGTAAGGATGTCGGCTGTCCCGACACGACCAGTTGCGACTATCCGGTGTTTGGCCGCGCGGCGGCGGAGGCAGTGGCCTCGGGAGAATGTGAGAAAGGAATCGTGATCTGCACCACCGGTATCGGGATCAGCATCTCGGCGAACAAGGTGCCCGGCATCCGCTGCGCGCTCTGCGGCGATCCGTTCTCTGCCAAAATGACCAGACTGCACAACGACGCGAACATGCTGGCCATGGGCGCGGGGATTGTGGGAGAGAGCCTTGCGATGGAGATCGTGGACACCTTTTTGGGAACTGATTTTTCCGGCGAGGAGAGGCATGCAAGAAGAATCCGTTTAATTGAGCATCCATCCGTATGAAGCTGACTGCACATCACACATCAGTACGCAGAAGGGCAGGATCAATAAGGCTGTTGAGCCTGATAAGGTAAGTATACAAACGCACAGGAGGGGAAACAAATGGCAAAAACTGTAATTATGGATCACCCGTTGATCCAACACAAGATTGGATTTATCCGGAGAAAGGAGACCGGCACCAAGGATTTCAGACAGACGATTGGTGAGATTGCGATGCTGCTCTGCTATGAGGCGACCAGGGATCTGAAGCTGGAGGATGTGGAGATCGAGACACCTATCTGCCCGACGACGGCGAAAGAGCTGGCGGGCAAAAAGATGGCGGTGGTGCCGATCCTGCGCGCAGGACTGGGCATGGTGGACGGCATCCTGACGATGATCCCTGCGGCCAAAATCGGTCACATTGGTCTGTACAGAGATCCGGAGACCTTGAAACCGGTGGAATATTACTGTAAGCTGCCCGCAGACTGCGCGGAGCGTGAGGTGTTTGTCGTGGATCCCATGCTGGCGACCGGCGGCTCATCCATCGCGGCGATTCAGATGCTCAAGGATAAGGGTTGCAAAAACATCCACTTCATGTGCATCATCGCGGCACCGGAGGGTATGAAAGCCATGCAGGAGGCGCATCCGGACGTGGATCTGTACGTGGGCGCATTGGACGAGCGTCTCAACGACCACGGCTACATCGTGCCGGGCCTGGGAGACGCGGGCGACAGTATTTTCGGCACAAAATAGTTTATTTATAGGCAATTGCGTCCGTTAGGACGCATTCAAAGCCGGAGGTTGCGTAAAAGCAGCTTTGCTGCTTTGCAACTCGCAGAAATAACGTGTAGCATTTTTTTATTGACAGACGAGGAATAAGCATAT
>JAFVAO010000036.1 GCA_017480445.1 Lachnospiraceae bacterium | reverse complement strand
TAGAACTCTGCAAAGGATAGCGGATAAATTCTTATCTCATCTCCTCTGCCTCTAAATTCAGTTACAATATCACTGGATAAAAATTTCGAGTTGCTTCCGGTCACATATACATCAATATTACGAATCCGAAGCAAACTGTTCAACACTTCTTCAAATCGCGGCATAAACTGTACTTCATCTAAAAGCAAATAATACTTCTGCTCATCTTTCATTGCGTCCTTGATATACTGATAACACTTTTTCGGTTCTCTCAGCTCCTCATTTTCAATACCATCTAAGGCAATCTCAATAATATGGTCATTATCTACACCACTCTCCAACAAGTATTTCTTAAACAATACAAATAACAGGAATGATTTTCCGCATCTCCTGATTCCCGTGATAATCTTTATCATCCCATTATTTTTTCTTATCTTTAACTGTTCAAGGTATGCATTTCTCTTAATTTCCATAGTTTGCTCCTTATTTTTGTGTATAGACACATTTTTTAGTAATGAAATTATACCATCTAACATCTATTTAATCAATACTCATTACTATTTTATGTGTATTTTCACATTTTTATGTAATAGAAAATCATATAAAATAAGCAGTAATCAATTATATAATAACGATTACTGCTCTTTAATCACTTCATATCATATTTAAAGAGAATCACTCATAAGCCGTACCAGACAACTAGATAATATATTAGAAACTTATTTCTTAATGGGTACATAAATCACAAATGTAATTGTACCATCCTCATTGAGCGTATGAGTTTCAATTTGTAAATCTTCCAATCCATTCTCAGAAGATGACCATCCGAAATTCCCGCTCATACCAGTCTCGCCAGGTGCAAACACATGACTTACAGCTGTTGTCCCGCTACCCGCGGCTCCATCAGGCATTTCATAACTGTAGCTGTATTCTCCGCGTTCATTTGGTGTAAGCGTCTGCCGTGTGGATTCGACAGGCTCCGCATAAAGATCAATATTGTCTGCCGTAAGTTTTGACATAAACTCCCGCACATCATCTGTTGCAAACTGATACGGATCGTCTGACTCATTTTCGTCTGAAGGAGCAAAAATCTCACTTAAGATTTCCTCCGCTTTATCCTTGTCAGCCTTCGACCGATCGATGGGAAGGATAAACAATGCATTCACGCCATCGTAGGAATCATTCCTCGTTATCCGGCCTGAACCGGCATCAAATACATATGCATCCTGATTATAAAATGTACCGTCAGTCACTCCAAGATATATTATATGATCAGCAAATACTTCGATATTCTCTGCTTCCATGATGCGGTACTGGATTCCGTCCTCTACGAACGCAGAATATCCCCCGCCAACAAGAGAAAATATATTTACGGTTGCCGGATTGCACCCCTCAATATACGGTGAAACCAGAAAATCTTGTTTACCATATTCTGCATCCGATGTATCCGGCATAGGTGTTCCATCCGCATTGCTGATAGCTACAACCGCATATGTCTTGTCTGCCACTACTTTTCCATTCTGGATTGACAAATAATCTGAAATATCCGTACCGGACACAAGTCCGATCAATGATATATCGTATCCCCCATATGACTGTACCTCGGCCTTATTCCATGCATCTTCCTCTGTAAATGCTTCGGCCAGCTTTCTATCATCTGCTCTCTCTGCCACATCTTTTGCGGTCAAATACCGCCATGCTGCAAACGTTGTCACTGATGTTATCATCACTGCCACAACAACTGCCGCTGCTGCAGGAAAGCTTTTTCTCCAGATATTTTTTATTTCTCCCATTTTATTCTCCTTTTCATAATCAATAATCCTATGGTTTAATTCTTCGTCAGGTTCATCATTCGGAGAAAGGGCATTAAATAATACATCATCCATTTTTTTCATAAAACACGATCCTCCTTTTCATAATACTCTTTCAGTTCATCGGATAAAATGGCCTTGGCCCTGTGTAATCTGCTTTTCACCGTGCCGATCGGAATATGAAGTACATCCGCAATTTCATTCATCTTTCGGTTTTCCATATAATACAATAGGACAACCAACTTCAACTTCTCCGGTAGAGCAACTACACATTTTTTTATATATTCATTCTGTTCATCCTTTAACATCTCTGCTTCCGGTGTTTCAGCCGATGTCTTCCACTCATCATCAGCAAGGGTCATAGGAATATATTTTTCTTCCTCAATCCGCCTGCGCCGGGTAAATTTGCGTTTCTTATCCTTCCACAACCTGACAGCAGTAGAAAGCGCCAGATTCTTTGCACCCTCTTCATCTTCCGGGAGTCCTTGCTTCTCAAGGATCTGTACAAAAGAATCCTGGTAGAGGTCATCCGCTTCCTGCTTACTTCTTGTCAGATAGCAGCAAAAAGAATATATATCCCTGCCATATTTTCCGATAAAAACCTCAAGTTCAATTTTGTTCATGTTACACCATTTCAAGATATCTTGATTTTGAAAGCTTTCATCTTGCCCTTTCACTAGTATATCGTAATGAGAGTACCAAAAGGTTCATTTGCGCATACAATTTCCCCGCTATAACAAAAAAGCCCGCAGTCATCCGACCATTACAGTCAGACGACCACAGGCACACCCATTCCGGGTTTTCTCCTTCTGTCAGTTACATGCACATCTCCGTCGAGGCTTTTTATATCACTGTAACAGCTTCGCCAATGCCCTCAACTCCTCTTTGTTCGCCTCGGACATCGTGGTCTTAATCGTGATCACATCGCCCACATATTCAATGTTCTTTAACGGCTCTAATATCTTCTGCATGGTCTTTGCCGCAGAAGGAGCCCATGTCCCGTTCTGTACCAGCGCCACCTTTCGATTGCAGTACTGCTTCGCCACAAGATGATACAGATAAGTCTCCATCGGCGGGAAAAGTCCCGCATCATAAGAGGACGACATCAGCACCATCCGGTCATAGCGAAACGCGTCTTCAATGACCTCCGCCACATCCGCCCTTGGCACATCTGTCAATACCACCTTCTCCCCGCCCAAGCTCACCAGCTCGTCACGCAAAAATTCCGCCGCCTTCATGGTATTGCCGTGAATGGAAGCGCAGGCGATCAAAATACCCTTGTCCTCCGGCTCATATTTGCTCCAGGTGTCATACAGTCCGATAAAATACGGCAGATTCTCGCAAAGCACCGGTCCATGCAAGGGACAGATCGTCTGAATATCCAGGCCGCCCAGCTTCTTTAGAAGCATCTGCACCTGTGCGCCGTATTTTCCGACGATATTGAAATAATATCTTCTCGCCTCGCACGCCCAGTCGTCCGTGTCCGTCTCCACGCCGAATTTTCCGAAGGCATCCGCCGCAAAGAGCACATGATCCGCCGTCTCATAGCTCACCATCACCTCCGGCCAGTGCACCATCGGCGCCATGTAAAAGGTCAACCCATGTGTGCCCAGAGAAAGTGTCGTCCCCTCCGCCACCGTCTCATACAGCGCCGTGTAATCCGCCTGGATAAACTGCGGCAGCATCCGAAACGTCATGGCGTTCCCCACAAGCTTCATATCCGGATACAACTCATGCAGCCTGACAATACCGGCTGAGTGGTCCGGCTCCAGATGGTGCAGCACCAGATAGTCCGGCTTGCGATCCCCCAGCACATTTTTCACATTGACAAGCCAGTCCTCTACCGCCCGCTTGTCCACCGTATCCAGAATCGCAATTTTCTCATCCAGGATCACATAGGAATTATACAACATCCCGTTCTCCAACGGATACTGACTCTCAAACAGATCCAACTCCCGATCTGCCACACCGACATATCTGATCTTCTCGGCAATATTCATCGCAACCCCTCCATTTTGTATGCAAATTTTTTATGGGAATTCCATTTGCGCAGCTTCCCGCGCCCTCTTTCTCATTATATTTTCCCACAGCGCACTTGTCAATCCGGCGATTGCGGAAGGCCATTTGGACAGCGCAGGTATTCTTAAGACGCATTTTATCAAAAAAAGGGAAGCCCTGTTGCAGAGCTTCCCCGTCTGAATTCATCATTATTCCATTTTTTCCGGTGCAGATACGCTCACCTTATGGTCATACCATTTCCCTTTTTCGCCGATCAGCGCCACATCAAATTCTGCCTCCAGCACCGGAACCGGAATGTCAAATCCGTAGACCTCCTCGCTCAGTCCGTCGCTGTAGGTGACTGTATCGACGGTGGGCGCAAGGAGTACCGCGCCATCCTTTTGCGCATCCTCCGCCAGACCGGAATACAAGTTCAGAATTTTCTTGCTGCCCAGGCTGACATGAATGGTCATCTGGCCGTTCTCCACGGTCAGGATTCCCTTGCCGTCCTTGGTCTCATTCACCTTAAACATGCTGCTGTCCGTGTTGAATACCGCCGTGTATACGCCGTCCTCCAGCGTGGTCGCAGATGTCTGTGCCTTAGCTGCAGCCGTATGCGCCACATAGAGTGCCTGCACCGCGTCGATCTCACCCATACCTGCAATCTGGGTATCCACAGAATCGAAGTTGCCGGAAGCATTAAACATGCTCAGCCAGGAATCCTCATCCTCACCCGCCATATCATTGTTGGCGTGATCCCCGGCTACAACCATCAGGGGTCTGAGCACAACCTTCTTGTAGCCGGCAGAAGCCACCTTCTTGATGACCTCTTCGCAAGCGGTCTCTTCCGGCTCACCCTCCACGGTGCCGATGAACACGTTCGCATAGCCAAGCTTCTCCATCTGAGTCTGCATCTGGCTGTAGGTCACCTTTGCATTGTGTGATGTACCATGCCCCATGAGTACAAAGGCAACACCATCCGCAGCCGCCTTGTCGACAGACTCATAGCCGGCAGTCTTTACCGCCTGCTCGGTCACCGCCTGTGCAACCGTCGCCTTATCCTCGTTGATCACCGTCGCGTCTGTGCCGACAGGTCCGAGCAGCGGCTCCGCGATCACAACGGATGCGAACTGATCCTTGTACGTTTCTACCGCCTCGGCGAGCTCATCATACTCTGCACCGTGCATCAGATGCGTGGGCTGCACGACCAGCTGCTTTACGCCGTTTGCCACCGCACGGTCGAGCGCCTGCTGCATGTTATCAATCTTTTCACCGTCCCGTGCCAGCACGTGATTGATGATAATCTGTGCCGTGAACGCTCTGCGCACGGACCAGTCGGGATTGGCCGCCTGAATTGCCTTCTCCACACTGCTGATATCTGCCACACGGCTGTCGTTGAAGGAAGTGCCGAAGCTCACCACCAGAATCTCCTTCTCCCCGATGCCGTCCTGATTCAGAGGATCATCCTTGGATGCATCTCCCGTGTCTCTGCCGAAATAATCCGGATCAGCCTCCTCGCCGCTCACAAGCTCCTTCTGTGCATCAGTGAGCGCATCCCATGCCGCTTTCGCCTCCGAGCAAAGTGCATCGGTCTCCTCGGTCCACTCCTGCACATAGATCTGATCGATCAGATCCGCTACATGCGCAGCTGCCTCCTCGTCGGAGAGAGCCTCCGTCGATGCCGATGCACTTGTCTCTGCACGGTCTTCCACACTCGACTCTGTGGCCGTGTTGCCACAACCGGCAAATGCGCCGCACACCAATACACCTGCACACAATAACGCTACTGCTTTTCTTTTCATACGTTTCTCCTCTTTTCTCTTCCTGTTCGGATATTTTAGGGACTCATACAATCCCATACAAAAATAAACCCCTGACCAAACAGCCAGGAGTTTTATCCATCTATCCAATTGCGTCAAACAAAACCACACTCTGCATAACTGCGGAGCGTATCGGATTCCTATTTGACAGCAAACCAGTTACTCGTGGCTTATTCCGGTCAATCCTACAGGCAGGTCTCCTGACTTGCGATGGGAATCGCTTCCCGACAAAACCGCCTTCCCGTTTCCAGTGACTCAAGGCTCTCCCTTATGGGTTTTGTCCTGCATCGCTTACAGTGACGAGTTCGTGCAGGTCTCTCACCTGCTTCCCTTTTCACCGGAACAAGCCGCGCGTATGCACCGCTCTTCCGACACCTGTGGATTTATTTACGTACTTAGGCTATTCTAACACAAATTCCGGTTTTGTCAATAGGCTCCATACACCCAAATCTGTACTTCACACGGTCAAACCTGCGATCCGGCCAGCCAAACGCCTGCTCACTCCAACACGTAGCGGATTTCCGTTCCGTCCGCTTCCAGCAGTTCGGCCTCCTCCTTCGGCAGCTCGATCTCTCCCTGCGGCGTGTACAACACATACCGCTTGTCGCCGTAATTGACGATGTACGCCTCCTCGGCCACCACGTAATAGGCCTCCATCGGCGCCTCCGATGCCCCGGGGCCCGGCTCGAGCATATCCGGTGTCGGCGCAAAATACGGCACATATACCACACAATAGCTGAGCGCAAAAAGGAGTACGGCGATGGTCACATTCGCAACCATTCCCTGCCATTCGGCAGATACGTATCCGGCGCTCTTTCGTTCCAGCACGGCAAAACGCTCCCGCATCTGTCTGCGCAGGTGCTCGCCGCTTCCCAGCATACCGAGTCCGCCCTGACAGACTCTGCCATGTCTGCCCTGGAATACCTTGAGCAGCGTCTCCATATATGCAGCCATCTGGAGATTGTCCATTCCGCGCACAGCGACAGCGTCACAGCGCAGCTCCAGATTGCGCTCGATATCCCGCCGCAGGATATACACGCACGGGTTCCACCAATAGGCCGCGCACAGACAGTCCGTCAGGAAAGCCGCCAGCGTATCCAGATGCTTCAGATGCGCTCCCTCGTGGCGCAAAATATCACAAAGCTCCGCCTCCGTATATACCTGATCCGGCACCAGAATCGTTCTGTGCAGAATCCCGATGCTAAACGGCACGGAGATGCCGCTGCAGCGGTACAATTTTGTGTTGCGGGGCACGCATCCCCGCACCGGATCCGGTATGTCCAGTTTGCTTTTGGGAAGCTCCCGCACCAGGCGCGCCATACGGCGCCTGCCGTTTAGCAGACGGCACAGCTGAAACGTCCCTCCCACAGCCCATATGCCCAGAAATGCCTGCCAAAATGTCACGTGCACCGTTCCCCGGATAAACACTGGCGTCTGAAACAGACGCATGACCGGATTCAGCACCTGCGGCAGAAACACCTGCTTCTGCCATCCGGCATCCACCGGACAAAGCAGCTGGAATGCGGCGGCGCCGCAGAGTACCAGCGAACCGGTGATGCCCGCTCCGCCGTGCGCATACCACAACTTTCTTGTCGCCGAGCACAACAGAATCAACAGGCTGGTCAGACAGATCGTGGAGAGATAGGCAAATTCATTCAAAAAAAGATCCTTTCTGACCGCATCAAGGAACAACATCAGTAACCCATAATAATCCTTCTCTAACAGGTGTATCATACCTCTCCGTTCCGCAGTTTCGCAATGACCTGCTCCAAATCGCGGATCAACAGTTCATCCTTACATGCATCCGGCCGGTCATCCCGATCGTTGCCGATCATCGCGAGCGCCAGACTGCCCAGCGACGAGGATCGGATCCCGCTGTCCGCCAGAAGAATCGCAGCATACGCTTCCTTGGTGATTGCCGGCTCAAACTTGCGCGCATACACCATGCCCGCCCGCTCCAAGCTTGCAATGCGGATATACTCTTTCTCGGACAAAGCCTGCACTGCCTTGAAGATGGATACCTTGCTGATCTTTTCCCCCTGAAATAACTGCTCCAGATCTGAGACGCTCAAAGCTTCCCCTTCGGCCATGCTCCAGAACTTCTCCATCACCCTGCGTTCACTTCTGTCCATCAATTCTTTTTTCATGCTTCATCCCTTCTTTTTGCTTGGTTTTTGGCTGTTTTATGATTTGTATTTATCTTTGTTTTTATTTGTTTTTATGATTTGTCCTCAGCTCTTCATAGAGCAACTTGTAATTCTCATAGCGCATGCGGGGAATCGCGCCTTCCTCCACGGCCTGTTTCACTCCACACACAGGCTCGTTCACGTGCGCGCACCCTGCGAACTTACAGAACCACTCGTACGCTGCGAATTCCGGATAATATCCCTGCAGCTCCTCCTTCGACATGTCCGCCAGATACAGAGAGCTGAAGCCCGGCGTATCCAATATATACGTATCCTCCGTCACTGCGATCAACTCCGTGTGCCGCGTGGTATGCTTGCCTCGGTCGATCTTCTCGCTGATCGAGCCTGTCTGCATCCGGATACTGCTCTGGAAACAATTGACCAGCGAGGATTTGCCCACGCCGCTCGGGCCAGCCACCGTGGTCGTCTTGCCGTACAGCAGACGTTTCAGGTCCTCCACGCCCTGTCCGTTTCCAGCGCTGACAAGCAGTGTCTTGTACCCGCAACGCTCATATATCTCCTGATATTGCTCTCCCACGCCGTCCGCGTCGATATCCAGCTTGTTAAAACAGACAATAACCGGCAGTTGTTGCCGCTCCATCATGATCAAAAACCGGTCCAACAGATTAAAATTCGGCTGCGGCTTCACGATGGCAAAAATCACGAGCGCCTGATCCACATTGGCCACAGCGGGGCGGATCAACTCACTTCGCCTGGGTAGAAGCGCTGTGATGCTGCCCAGCGCTTTCTCCGCATCCAGCACCGCGATCTCGACATCATCCCCCACAAGGGGCTTGCGGTTATCCTTGCGGAAAATCCCCTTGGCCTTACATTCATAGATCGTACCGTTCTCCGCAGTATCTTTGACATGCACATAGTAAAAACCGGCAATTCCCCTGACAATTTTCCCCTGCATGTATCACTCCTGCGTAAATTCGATTCTTCTGGTAAAGCTCTTTTCCTCCGAGCTGCCCGGGATACTGATGGTCTCTCCGTTCTCCGGATTGATGGTCGTGCCGCCGGGGGTATTCACCTTATACGTCATCGTGAGCGTACCGCCGGACGCCTTCAATCCGTAATAGTTGGCAGACTGCGGGAAATTGGTCGTCTTCGTCTCCAGAAGCACCTGTCCGTC
Organism: Lachnospiraceae bacterium; assembly: GCA_017480445.1. Taxonomy (GTDB): domain Bacteria; phylum Bacillota; class Clostridia; order Lachnospirales; family Lachnospiraceae; genus Acetatifactor. The sequence continues at coordinate 21,073 of JAFVAO010000036.1, read as the reverse complement.
ATCCGTGACAAGTTTGATGGTCACTTCTGTGCCAGAGGTATAATCCGGCGCCTCTGCCGCCGTAGGTGCCGTAATGCTGGTGTTGCACTTGTACGTCACCTTCTCCACACCCTGACTGACCTTGATGTCCACCGACGTCCCGGGATCCACATAGGTGCCATGAGAATAGCTCTGGTAACAGATATAGCCGTCCGCGAACTCCGAGCTGTACACATACGTCACACTGCCGATCTTCAAGCCCAGTTCATAGGCCTCGAAGGTTCCGTCCTCCTCCGTCAGTCCCACCAGATTCGGCACGCGCACCTTCTGCTTTTCCTTGCCGAGGCTCACCGTCACTGTGATCACACTGCCCTGCGGCGCCTTGGTCTCCCCCACCGGCGACTGGGCGATCACCACGCCGGCATCGATCGTATCGGAGTACACTTCCGTCTTGGTCACCTGAAAGCCCAGATTGGCCAGCTTGCTGTTGGCCTCCGTGTAGGTCGTCCCTGTGACATTGGGCACCACTACGCCGGATTTGCCCGCACTGACATAGAGCGTCACCGTGCTGCCCTCTTCCAAATGATCGCCGGCATTCGCACTGGCTTTGATCACCACATCCTCATCGATGGTATCCGACTCCTGATACTCCACCTCTGTGAGCAGTCCCAAACCTGTCAATGTATTTTTGGCATCCTCATAGGTCATCCCCGTCACATTCGGCATATCCACCGTCATATGCGTTTCCGTCTGGGACTCCGTACTGGTACTCTCCTCCGAGATAATCGGACCGTTGTTCTCCTCCTCAGACGCGTTGGTATCAAGCAGCTTTAGCGCCAGAATCAGCACAATGATCAGGATCACGATGCCGGCCACGACCGTCAGAATCGTCGTGATCCGTTCCATGCGGGGATCCTCTTCATAGACTTCCTCCTCGCCCTCTTCTCCAGCAGCGCCCTCATATTCAGCCTCCGTGTCAGAGCGCAGCCGCAGCGAGTCCTCTCTGTCCACGTACTCCGCTGCCAGTCCCGCCCGGCTCCGGTTCTTGATCTGCTCCATATCCCCCTCAGAGATCGCCCTGGTGCCGCCCTCCATATCGGGGTCTGCCATCACGACAAAATCTTCGTCCGGGTTCATCAACGACTGCTTTAAGTCCGCGATCAGCTCCGCCATATTCTGATACCGTCTGTCGGGAGACTTCTGACAGCACTTGAGGACAATACTCTCCACACTGGTCGGAATCTCCGGCACATACTGCTTGGGCGACGGCATCTCCTCCTGAATGTGCTTGATCGCGATCGCAACCGTCGTCTCCCCGTTGAACGGAACACGCCCGGTCAACATCTCAAACATGGTGATGCCTAGCGAGTAGATATCGCTCTTCTCATCGCTGTAGCCGCCTCTCGCCTGCTCCGGAGAGGTATAATGCACAGATCCCATCACATTGGAGGTGATGGTGTTGCTCGTGGCTGCCTTCGCAATACCAAAATCCGTCACCTTCACCTTACCGTCCTTGGAAATGATAATGTTCTGCGGCTTGATATCCCTGTGGATGATATGGTTGTTGTGCGCTGCTTCGATTCCCATGCTGACCTGAATCGCGATGCTCACAGCCTCTTTATAAGAAAGCCGCGCCTTTTTCTCAATATATTTCTTGAGGGTGATCCCCTCCACCAGCTCCATCACGATATAGTGAATACCGTTTTCCTCCCCCACGTCATACACATTGACGATGTTGGGATGTGCCAAGCCTGCTGCCGCCTGCGCCTCTGTCTGGAACTTCGATACAAAATTCGCATTTTCCGAAAATTCCTGCTTCAGCACCTTGACAGCGACATGACGATTCAATTTCTGGTCTTTCGCTTTATATACATCGGACATGCCACCGGTTCCGATCTTTTCGAGGATCTCGTACCGGTCGCCTACCATCATACCCATCTTGATCATATTGCTTTCCTTTTCTATTTACCGATCACTTATTCTCATGCTCAATCAACACCACGGAAATGTTGTCCTTACCGCCGTTTCTGTTGGCAGTGTCCACCAGCGTCTGCGCCTGCTCCACGATATCTCTGGCGCCGCTCATGATCATACGGATCTCCTCGTCCTCCAACATGTTGGTCAGACCGTCCGTACACATCAATACCACATCTCCATCCTCCAGCTCCACCGTGAAGTAATCTGCCTCCACCGATTCACTCGCACCGATCGCCCGGGTGATGATATTCTTATCCGGATGATTTCTGGCCTCCTCGCGGGTAATGGTGCCGATCCGCACCATCTCCTCCACCAGCGAGTGATCCCGGGTGATCTGTCGGATCGTCTTGTCGTTCACAATATATAATCTGCTGTCTCCCACATTGGCTACCTGCAGATATTTGCCCATACAGGTGGCAGCTACCACCGTCGTTCCCATACCCTCCAGCTCCTGGCTTTGCGCTGCCGTCTGCAGAATCTTCTCATTGGCTACAGAAATTGCTTTTCTGAAAATCAATACAGGATTTTTTTCAAAAGAATCTGTGATCTCCGAGATCATCGTCTCCACAGTGAGCTTCGACGCGTAATCTCCGGCGTTATGGCCGCCCATGCCGTCCGCTACGATAAACAGATTGGGCAGGTTGCCTACCGGTTCCTCTGAAGTAAACAGATAATCCTGGTTTACTTTCCTTTTCTTACCGATATCGGTAATCGAGAATGTCTTGAGCAAGGTTTTGTCCTCCTAAACGGGCATGGATGCGGCGTCCCGCGCAGCCAGATTCTTTCGTCTGAGCTGCCCGCAGGCACCGTCAATGTCTCGTCCCATTTCCCTTCTAATAGTAACATTTATTTTGTTTTTTTCAAGCTTATTTTTAAAAGCCTGTATTCTGGCTGCTTCCGACTGTACAAAATCCCGCTCCTTGATCGGGTTGACCGGAATCAGGTTCACATGGCTGCCGATTCCGGCCGCGAGTTGGCTAAGCTCTCCCGCGTCCTCATCCGTGTCATTGACGCCGCCCACCAGCGAATATTCAAAGGTGATCCTGCGCCCCGTCTGCGCAAAATAATAGGCGCATGCATCCATCAGCTCGCGGATGCTGTACCGGTTCGCAATCGGCATCAGCTTCTTTCGTTTTTCATCCGTCGTCGCGTGCAGGGACAACGCCAGCGTGATCTGGAGCTTTTCGTCCGCAAGCGCGCGGATCTTCGGCACAATGCCGCAGGTGGAGACCGTCACGTTGCGCTGGCTGATATGCAGCCCATTCTCATCCGTCAGCATCCGCAGAAACCGCAGCAGATTCTCATAGTTATCCAGCGGTTCGCCGATCCCCATCACGACCACATTGGATACCCGCTCTCCGGTGGCTATGGTGATCGCATAGATCTGATCCAGCATCTCCGAAGCTGTCAGGCTGCGCTCCAGTCCGTCCAGCGTGGACGCGCAGAAACGACACCCCATACGACAGCCGACCTGCGAGGAAATACACACGGAATTGCCGTGCTTATAGCGCATCCAGACGCTCTCCACCATATTGCCGTCCGCCAGACGAAACAGAAACTTTTTCGTGCCGTCTATGCGGGATTCCTGCATCTGGATCTGCTCTAGCGCCGTATACCGGTAGTGTTCCCCACACCACGCCCGAAAATCCCTGGACAGATTGGTCATCTCGTCAAAGCCGCGCGCCAGCTTCACATGCATCCACTCATACATCTGCCTGGCCCGGAACCGCTTCTCTCCCCTGTTCGCGAGTTCTTCCTCCAGTTCCGCAAGCGTCATGGACTTGATATCCGGTTTATGATTCCCGTTGTCTTCGAAGTCTTGCATAGTAAAATCCATCCGTCTCATCCTCGCCCGGCAAAAACTGTCTCTCCTCCTCCAGCATGAAGGGAAACTGCGCCGCAATCCAACGCGCCATCTGCTCGTTCTCCTCCGCGTGAATGGTACAGGTGCTGTACAACAGCACACCACCTGGTTTGACATATTGCCAGCTGTTCTCTATAATCCTGCGCTGCAGTGCAGCGATCTCCTTCATTTTCTCCGGCGTCATCCGATATTTGATATCCCGCTTCTTGCCCAGAACGCCCAGTCCCGAGCAGGGGACATCCGCCAGAAGCACATCGGCTTTCCCCACGCTTTCCGCATCGGTCTGCGTGGCGTCGAACACTTCCACGCGCAGATTTTCAAGCCCCATGCGCGCCCTGTTTTCCTCGATCAGCGCTGTCTTTTTCTCCGTGAGATCCCGCGCCGTCACGCACCCCTTGGCGCCGGCAAGCTCCGCCGCCAGCATACCCTTGCCGCCCGGTGCCGCACAGATATCCAGCACAGCATCCCCGGGTGCGATCTGCGCCGCTTCCACCGCGAGCACGCTGCTGGCGTCCTGCACCAGAAACGCACCGTCCGCATAGCCGGGCAGCTGCGTCAGATCCTCCGCGTGTTCCATGGTGTACAGATAGGGCAGCGCACTGCTTTGCGTAAGGCGTGCGCCCTGTTTGGTCATCCGGTCGACCAGCTGTCTGCGCTCCGCCTCCGCCAGATCCGTCCGGAAACGGATGGACACAGGATGCACGGACAACAGCCCCTCCAGAATCCTCTGCGTGCGCTCCTCTCCGTACTGGCCGCACCACAGATCCACGATCCAGCGCGGCATGGAATAGCGGACAGCCAAATATGCCCTGCGACCCTGCGTTTCATCCGGCAGCGGCAGGTGCTCCTTTTCGCGGCTGATCTTGCGCAGCACGCCGTTCACAAACCCTTTCAGATTGGCAAACTTACGCTTCTGCGCCAGTTTGCAAGCCTCATTGCACACGGCGCTGTCCGGCACACTGTCCATGTAGAGCAGCTGATAGACACTCATCCGCAGCAGACAGCGGATCAGCGGTTTCATCCTGCGCACCGGCACACTGGAGAACTGATCCAGGTAATAGTCCAGCTCAATCTGCCGCTCGATCGTCCCCTCGGTCACGCGCTTGATAAACCCCTTGTCGCGCTCATCCATGTAATTGTATTTATTAAGCACCGCCCGCACCAGTCTGTGGGAGAAATCCTCCTCCCGCTCGAGGGAAAGCAGCGTATCCAACACGATCTCTCTGGTATTCTCTGCCAATTTTCCGGAACCTTTCTATTGTTATTTTAATAGCTATCCGAGCACCTCACCCACACATAATCTTACGCCAAGCAGGAAATCCCGCACAGGCATCCGTTTTTTTCCTTCCAGCTGCACCTCCAGCACCTGCAGCGCACCGTCCGCGCAGGCCACCAGAAACGCGTCCTTCTCTACGCGTACGATCGTTCCGGGCGCAGCACTTTCCGTCAGCTCTACCGGCTTTGCCCGCCAGATCTTCAGCTGTTTCCCCCTGTATAACGTATATGCGCTGGGCCAGGGCGTCACGCCGCGGATCAGACAGTCAAGCGCTGCTGCCGGCTTTCCGAAATCCAGCTTTCCCAGTTCCTTCCGGATGAGCGGCGCGTAACAGCTCTTCGCATCATCCTGCTTTTCTCCGGTAAGCTTCCCCTCTGCGAGCAGCGCAAGCGCCTCTGTGATCGCCTCGCCGCCCAGCCGCATGAGCTTGTCGTGCAGCGTCTCAAAGGTATCCTCCGCCTCGATGGGAATCACCTTTCGATACAGCATATCTCCCGTATCCAACCCCGCATCCATCTGCATGATGGTCACACCGGTCTCCTGCTCTCCGTCAATGAGCACATGCTGGATCGGCGACGCCCCTCTGTATTTGGGCAACAGAGACGCGTGAATATTCAGACATCCGTAGGGCGGAATATCCAAAATCTCCTGTGACAGAATCTGCCCGAACGCAGCCACCACATAGACATCCGCCGGATACTGTCGCAGCGCTTCAATCGCCTCCGGCGTCTTGATTTTCATCGGCTGCAGAACCGGAATCCCATGCTGCAGCGCGCATTCCTTCACCGGCGGCGGCACCAGTTTGTCGCTTCTCCCCTTGGGCTTGTCCGGCTGTGTCACCACCGCCGTAATCTCATGTCCCGCCTGTATCAGCGCCTCCAGTGCGCCCACCGCAAAGTCCGGTGTCCCCATAAATACCACTTTCATATACATTCACTCCATTTCCCGGACGCTTAGTCTTCCTCATCCTCCGCCTTCACATCCTGCAGCGGTCCTTCTACCTTCTCCACATAGAGATGTCCGTCCAAATGATCCAGCTCATGACAGATCGCTCTGGCCAACAGCTCCGTTCCCTCCACCTCTATGGGCTTCATATTCACATCCAGCGCGACCGCCTTGACATAGTCCGGACGGGTCACCTGGCCACTCTTGCCGGGCACACTTAAGCACCCCTCCTGCCCAACCTGTTCCCCGCTGCTCTCCACGATTCTGGGATTGATCAAAATATAGGGATCCTCCCCCGTCACGTCGATCACAACGATCCGCTTCAGCACGCCTACCTGCGGGGCTGCAAGCCCTACACCGTTCGCCTCGTACATGGTCTCAAGCATATCCTCGATCAGTTCCTTGATGCGGGGCGTCATTTCCTTTACTTCCTTACACTTCTTGGTCAGTACCTCGTCTCCGTACTCCCGAATGTTTCGAATGGCCATAATTCACTTCTCCTTGTGTTTCATCAATTGATCCGCCGCCCTTTGCAGCGGTCGGACCGCCTCAGATACAATTCATGGGATCAAAATCGAACTGCACCTGTTCTTTTTCCTCTGCATGTGCGGCGGCGTACGCCTCCAGCACGTCTTTGACCTGTATCAGCTTTGCGTAATCTGCGGATTTGACATACAGCACCGTCCGATATACATCATTGAGCTTCCCGATCGTCGCCGGCGCCGGTCCCAGAACCTGCACCTGACTCTTGTCAATCTGCGCGGCCAGCCGTCCGGCCAGCTGCATACCGGCCTGCTCCTCCCCGGAGAAAACCTGCACCGCAAGCATATGCGCCGCCGGCGGATACCCGCCCAACTCCCGATACAGCAGCTCTTCACGATAAAATCCCTCGTAATCCTGCGCCGCCGCGTAGGTGATCGCGTAATGCTCCGGCTGATAGGTCTGGATCACAGCCTCCCCCGGCAAACTCCCTCTTCCGGCGCGCCCCACCGCCTGCGTCAGCAGCTGAAAGGTACGCTCTCCGGAGCGGAAATCCCCGGCGCTCAGGGACAGATCCGCCGCCAGCACGCCCACCAGTGTCACCTTGGGAAAATCATGTCCCTTTACAATCATTTGTGTGCCGATCAGCACATCTGCCTCTTCATTGGCAAACGCGGATAATATCTGTGTATAGCTGTCCTTTGTCCGCGTGGTGTCCCGATCCATGCGCAAAATGCGCGCGGTCGGAAACAATTCCCGCAGCTTCTCCTCGATCTGCTGCGTACCTGCGCGAAATCCCAGAATATATTTCGATCCGCAGGATGGACAGACCTTCGGCTTGGGGGCACTGTAGCCGCAATAGTGACACATCAGCCGACCGTTTCCATGCTCCGACAGCGACACATCACAGTGCGGACATTTCATCACATACCCGCATCCTCTACAGGATACGAACCCCGCATATCCGCGGCGGTTCAGAAACAACATACTCTGCTGCCCTTTTTGCAGCCGGTCCGCCAACAGTGTCTGCAGTCGCATGCTGAAAATCGAGCGATTACCGCTCGCAAGCTCCTGCCTCAGATCCACCACCGAGACGTGCGGCAAAGTGCCGCCGGTCAGCCGTTTCGTCAGCGTAAACAACTGATATTCTCCCTGTTCCGCCTTGGCGTAGGCCTCCAGGGAAGGGGTCGCGGACCCGAACAACACACTGGCTCCGTGCAGCTTAGCCAACCGTATTGCCACCTCCCGCGCATGGTATTTGGGGGCGTTTTCACTTTTGTAGCTTCCCTCATGCTCCTCATCCATCACAATGAGGCCAATCCTTGCAAACGGTGTAAAGAGCGCAGACCGCGGTCCGATGATCACATCGATCTCCCCCCGCTTCGCCCGCTCGCATTGATCATATTTTTCTCCGGCCGACAGATTGGAATTGATCACGCTGACCCGATCGCCGAATCGCCCGTAAAACCGCATCAATGTCTGATACGTCAGCGCGATCTCCGGAATCAGCACAATCGCCTGATACCCTCTCTCCACGACCGCCTCAATCAGCGCCATATAGACTTCCGTCTTGCCGCTGCCGGTGATACCGTGCAGCAGATAACACTTTTTGTCGCCCCGGTCAAAATCCGCCAGCACCGTGTCCACAATTGTCTGCTGGTCCTCACTCAGGCGGTTTCTCTCCGGCGCTTTCCCGCCTGCGATTCGCACCGGATTGCGATACTCCTCCGTGGAGAGCACCTGTATGGCACCGGCCTTCACCAGGCTGTTTACCGTGGATGCCGAGACATGGAGTTTCCCGACGATCCATGCATACGGAATCGGTTGCAGCTCCTGCTCCGACGACTGCTCCAGAAGCGCTGTGAGCAGCCGCACTTTGGCCGTCTGCTTCCTGCGCATGCTCTCCCCCAGAAGCGACCGCAGCTCTTCCCGGTTCATCAGAATCCGCACATATTTGTGGGAAAGCTTCTGTACCGAACGCTTGGCGGGCAACACGGTTTTGAGCGCCTGGATCATCGTAGAGCCATACTGCCTGCGCATCCATGCCGCCAGCTCCACCAGCTTTCCCGTGGCGTCCGCGTCCTTCTCGGCAATCTGCAGGATCTCCTTCGTGCGGGCGGGATCAAACGCGCATTCCGTCCCCACCCGAAGCACATAGCCTTTGAGCCGCCTGTTGCCGTTGCCAAACGGAACCTCCACGCACATCCCCGGCTCCAGCCGGTCACGGAGCGCCGCCGGTACGCGGTACTGAAACGGTCTATCCAATTTTTCATGAGAAATATCCACAATGATATCCGCGTATTGTTCCGGCACGTCGCTTCCTACCTTATCGATTTCTTACCTGTTTTCCAGAATATCCCGGATCAGCTCCCGCTCATCCATGGGATATTTTACCCCTTTGATCTCCTGATAATCCTCATGGCCCTTGCCGGCCAATACAATGATATCTCCCGGCTCCCCATGTGCAATCACATAGCGGATGGCCTCCTTACGGTCGCAGATCTCCACATAGCGCCCGTCCGTCCGGGCAATCCCTGTGCGGATATCGGCTATGATGTCAAGCGGTTCCTCGAACCGCGGGTTATCGGAGGTGATCACCGTGAGATCCGCCAGTCTGCCGCTCACCTCACCCATCTCAAATCTGCGGGAGCGCGAGCGGTTGCCGCCGCATCCGAACAGACACACCAGCCGGTGCGGCTCATATTCCTTTAACGTCGTCAACAGACTCTCCAACGCCATCGCATTGTGCGCATAATCAATCAACAGGGTAAAATCATCGGATACCTTCACCATCTCGATACGCCCTTTCACATGCGCCTGCAGAAGCGCTTTCCTGATCGCTTCCTCAGCCACCTCAAAATGCCTGCAAATCGCAATCGCCGTCAGCGCGTTGTATACGCTGAACCGTCCGGGCGTCGGCACCTCCACCGCAAAGCCCTGCGCATTTCCAAAACATACATCAAAGGATACACCCAATTCTCCGGGCTTATGTATCAGCGCCAGATGCTCTGCGCGGATATCACAGTTTTCTCCCAGTCCGAAGCTCTCCAGTGTGCAGGTATGCCCCTCCATCACCTGTGCGAAATGCCTGTCATCCCCATTGCCGATGCCGATGCGGCACTGTTTGAACAAAAGCGCCTTACAGCGCAGATAATCCGCAAAGTCCGCATGCTCATTGGGTCCGATATGATCTGCTTCCAGGTTGGTAAAAATACCGTAATCAAACACAAATCCCTGCGTTCTGTGCAGCATCAGCGCCTGGGAGGACACCTCCATCACCACGATCTCGATCCCCGCCTCCACCATCTGTGCAAAATATTCCTGCAACAGATACGATTCCGGCGTGGTATTCGACGCATGGATATGGGTATCTCCGATGATGATCTCGATCGTACCGATCAGTCCCACACGATATCCGGCGTGCTCCAAGATGGATTTTACCAGATAAGTGGACGTCGTTTTCCCCTTGGTGCCGGTGATGCCGATCGTCTTCAGCTTCTGCGCCGGATTGCCGAACCATGCCGCCGAGATAAACGCCATGGCATAGCGGGTATCCGCCACACGGATCACCGTCACGTCACTTTCTGCCACCGCCGGCACATCCTCCGACACAACCAGCACGGCAGCGCCCTTCTGCGCAGCCTCCGCCGCGAACGCATGCCCGTCAAAATTCGCGCCCTTGATACAGATAAACAGACACCCCGCACACACCTTTCTGGAATCATAGATCACCGCGCGCACCGGTCTGTCCGTCTGTCCCTGGACACAGGTATACGCGATGTGCTGCAGCAGATCAGACAAAAGCATTGTTTTCTCTTCCATCCCTCATATTCCTTCCTGCCCATATAAACCCTATTATATCTTATCTATTGTACTCCATTTGCGCGGTTTCTACCACCTTTTTTTATCGGAAACCGCAAAGAAATTGCATGAAAATTTCCCCCATAAACCAGAAAAGCCTCGGCATCGCCGAGGACTCTTCCGTTTCTTATGAGGGGGAGATAGTGAATTGCTCAACTATCTTGATTGTATTCTATCGAAAAAATGTGTCCAAAATGTGTCCAAAAAATAATTTAATTCTAAAGTCAGCAAAAATTCTGTATGATCAGCTGTTTCTCCCGCCTGCCCCGATATACATGAATCTGCAGCTGATACGTCACGGAGATCTCGTACATCCCCTCTCCCGCATAGAGCTTTTCCACACTGTCCGGCCCGTATTTTGCGGCGAGCAGCGCCTCGAACCCCTCCAGATCCCGAAACAGAACTATCTGACAGATACTCCCATCCTCCGCCTGAGCCCGCAGTCTTGCGCACTTTCCCTCCGCGCCCATCCTGCTTGCAGAGAGAAACCGCACATTTTTCTGCGCAAACAGCGGTTTGGGGTTGCCTACACCGAACGGCTCCAGCTGCTCCAGCTGTCCTGCCAGCTCCTCCGTGGCGTACTGAATCGGCATGGGCACATCAATGTGGATCCGGGGCACCAGATCATCCTCCGTCAACCCACAATTCTCATTCAGACGCCGGCGCAGCGTTTCGATATTACGCTCCTCCAGAGAGAGCCCCGCCGCCATCTTATGCCCGCCGAATTTGCTAAATAGCTCCTTCACCTTGCAGAGCTCATCATACATCGAATAGGTTTCAATCGACCGCCCGGATCCCTTGACGCCTTCCTCCCCGCGGGTCAGGACGATCACAGGCTTATTGTACTGTTCCCGGATTCTCCCCGCGATGATCCCCGCAAGGCTCTCATGTACCTCCGGCAGAAACAATACCAGCACGCGATCCTCGGACAGACGCTGCCGCTCTATGTAGTCTTCCGCCTCCTCCACGCCGCGCACCGTCAGGTTTTTCCTGCTGTCATTCAACTCCTTCAATTCCCCGGCCGCACGCATCGCCTCCGCCTTCGTCTCGCTGCACAAAAGCTCCAGCGCCCTGCCGGCGGTATCCAGCCTTCCCGTGGCGTTCAGACAGGGACCGATGACGAAACCGAGATGGTACGCGCTGACCGCCCGCGGTTCCAGCGCATTGACCTCCAGAAGCGCCCGCAGGCCCTGATTCCCGCCGCGCTGGATACGCTTTAAGCCCTCCCGCACCAGAATGCGGTTCTCATCGACGAGCTCCATCACATCACACACCGTGGACAACGCCGCAAATTCCAGAAATTCCTCCCGGAGTCCGGCCGCGTCATCCCTGCCCTCGGTCAGCGCCTGCATCAGCTTAAACGCCACGACGCCGCCGCAGATCCCCTTGAACGGATACGTACATTCTACCCGCTTCGGATCCACCACTGCCACCGCCGGCGGCAGTATCTCCCGCCGCACCTCGCCGTCCCCGTCAGGATTCGCCTGCTGCACGACCTCATACGGCACCTCATGGTGATCGGTGACCACCACCTGCATCCCCAGACGATTCGCCAGCTCCACCTGCTTCGCGGCAGCGATCCCGTTGTCACAGGTGACGATGAGCTCCACACCGTCTGCCTGCGCCGTCTCGATCAAATGATCATTCAGGCCGTAGCCGTCGTGAATCCGGTGCGGAATCACCGCATCTACCTGCGCCCCTAAGAATGAGAATCCACGCTTTAGAATATAAGCCGCACAGATCCCGTCCACGTCATAGTCCCCGATCACGCGGATACGCGCCCCCTGCCGGATCGCCTGCTGCACAGCCTCCACCGCCTTATCCATATCCCGCATAAGCCAGGGGGAGTAACAATCCGCCAGACTTCCATAGAGGAATTTCCGCGCCTGCTCCTCCTCTGTGATCTCCCGGTTGCGTATGATCCGCGCCACCACGGGCGCAATCCCGAGATCCTTCGCCCACTTTTCAAAATCAGCCTTCTTTGCGGCCACCATCCATTTTTCCATATCGTATAAAAAGCGCCGATAATCCTACCGGCGCTTCTTCTCCCTTTTTATGCAAATGATTTATGCTGCAGTCTTCGGCGGGAACTTCTTTCTGAGCACATACCACAGCGCGCCCGTGATGCACACGGAGGAATATGCGCCGCAGACGATACCCACCATCAAAGGCAGTGCAAAGTCCCGAATACTGGTCACGCCCAGCACATACAGACAAGCCACCATGATAAACGTGGTCAGCGAGGTGAAGATACTTCTCGTCAGCGTCTGTGTGATACTTCTGTTGACCACCTCCTGCAGGTCATCCTTTCTGCTCATCACCGCCATATTCTCACGCACACGGTCGAAAATAACGATGGTCGCATTGATGGAGTAACCCACGATCGTCAGCATACATGCGATGAAGGTATTGCCCACCGATACTCTCGCCGCCGCGTAGAACGCAAGCACCACCAGCACGTCATGTACCAGTGCAGCGATACTGCTGACACCAAAGCGCAGATCCTTGAAACGGATGCGGATATACAGCAGCATGAAGACAATCGCCACAACCACTGCAATCACGGTGTCAGACTTCATTTCATCACTGATCGTAGAGCTGATCGTCTCGGAGGTAATCATGGTCTCCGCCACGCCAAAATTCTCCATCAGCGCCTCATTCAGCGCCTCTCTCTGGTCCACGGTCAGACTGTTGGTCTTGAAGATAATCTCGTTGGATTCCTGTACATTCTGTACCTGTACTGCGCTGCCGGTCACCTGCTCGATCACAGGCACCACGTCGCGCGTAGCCTCCTCCAGCGTCATGCTCTGGTTGAAGGTGACGGTGGTAGCCGTACCACCCTTAAACTCCAGACTGTAGTTGAGCATATCGCCGGTCTGTGCCTTGTTCACGCCCATCATCACGAAACCTGCGACGATCACTGCGATGGACAGGCCAAAGAAAATTGCCTTCTTGGACAGGAAGTTGATCGGCTTGCGATCCTTGGATGCGCCGTACCACTTTGCATCCTTGATGCCCAGCGCATATAATGCATTCATGATAAACTTGGTCACCACCAATGCAGTGAACATGGACAGCACGATACCGAGTGCCAACGTCTCCGCAAATCCCTTGATGGTACCGGGTGCCAGGAAAAACAGCACCGCCGCCGCGATCAGCGTTGTTATGTTACCGTCCACGATGGCCGACAACGCCTTGTCATATCCTGTCTTGATCGCGCTCTGTACGCTCTTGCCTGCGCCGATCTCCTCACGAATACGCGCGAAAATAATCACGTTCGCATCCACCGCCATACCGATGGAAAGGATAATACCTGCCACGCCCGACAGGGTTAAGGTCATATCAAATCCGTTGAGCAAAAGCACAATCATTGCCACGTACAGGCACAGTGCCAAAGCTGCGGCAAAACCGGAAACCGTATACACGATGATCATGAACAAAATCACGATTCCCAGACCGATCGCACCCGCCTTCAAGCTGGTGTCAATCGCCTCCACGCCCAGCTGTGCACCCACAACCTTGGAGTGCAGCTCTTCCAGCTCTACCTTCAGACCACCGATACGAATGGTGGACGCGAGCGCTTCAGCGGCCTCCGCGCTCTCCATCGGAGTGATCTGTGCGTTACCGTCGGTGAACACACCGTTTACGCTGGGTACGCTGACAAATGCGCCATCATAGTAAATCGCAAGCGTTTCGCCCTTCTGGTAAGCATTTCTGGTCGCATCCGCAAACTTGGCAGTTCCCTCCTCCGTCATCGTCAGATCCACTGCGAATACGGAGTTCTGCATGTTATCTCTCGTGGTGACAGCGCGGGCATCCTTCACGTCGGTACCCACCAACACAACGGAGCCATCCGCGATCAACTCATCGATCGTCTTGTTCAGCGCGTAACCGCTGCGCAGATTGCCGTCCGCATCTGTTGTCGTCTGCACAGAATAGTTCTGATTGCCGTCTGCATCCGTCTGTGCGATGAAGTACAGGGCGCCGGGTTTACCCAGCTCCTGCAGGATCGCATTCGCATCGCTCACGCCGGGGATCTCGATATTGATTCGGTCAAGTCCCTCCTGATACACGATTGCTTCTGTGCTGTAATTCTCCACACGTTTCTGCAGCTTGTTGATGGTATCCTGCATATCCGTCACACTGGGGGTTCCGTCTCCCACCGCCTGATACGTGATGCTGACACCACCTGCCAGATCCAGGCCCAGCTTGATATCCGACGCACTGCCGGATCCGGCACCGTCAAATCCGTAGAGATCCACATACGTGATCCCTGCCAGCAACAGCACCGCGCAGAGCAGGATTACAATTGCTTTGCTCTTTTTCATGTTCCTCTTGTCCTTTCTTGCTATCTCTTGCAATTACCTTTTATCCTAAAACGCTTCTGCATGGCAGAACCGTCTATGAGGTACTACTCCGTCGCCGCCTCTTCCTCATACATCTCCGCGACCTTCAGCATGATCGCGCATTCGATGCGCTTCCTCTGCAGCTCACATCCCACGTCATAAGCATCATTGATATTGCCGTGGAAATTGTAGGAATTCGCCGCACAGCCGCCGCTGCAGTAAAATTTGGCGAAACACTTCTTACATTTGTCCTTCGCGTAGACATTACAGCATTTGAAGGCATCGCGGATATCTTCTCTTACGATTCCTTCCTCCACATTGCCCATGAGAAACTCCTCATTTCCCACAAACTGGTGACAGGGATACAGATCCCCCCAGGGCGTGACCGCCAGGTACTCCGTGCCGGATCCGCAGCCGGACAGCCGCTTCGCCACACACGGCCCACCGGATAAGTCTATCATAAAATGGAAAAAATTAAAAGCATGTCCTTCTTTTTTTCTCTGCAGCATCGCCAGCGCCAGCTTGTCGTACTCCGCCTGCAGAATCGGCACATCTGCCTCCGTGATCGCGTAATCGTCCGTGGGCTGCGCCACAACCGGCTCCACCGAGATCTGTTTGAAGCCCAGATCCGCCAGATGCAGCACATCCTCCGCAAAATCCAGATTGTTGTGGGTGTAAGTGCCGCGGACATAATAATTCATCTGCCCCCTGCTCTCCGCCACCTTCTGGAATTTCGGCACGATCACATCGTAACTGCTGCGGGTGGAACCACCCCGAAACGGCCGCATTTTATCATGAATCTCCTTGCGTCCGTCGATGCTTAAAACCACATTTGCCATCTCCCGATTGGCAAATTCCAGAATCTCGTCGTTCAGCAAAACCCCGTTTGTGGTCAGGGTAAAGCGGAATTTCTTGTGATGCGCCTCCTCGATGCTTCTGCCGTACTCTACCAGCCGTTTTACCACGTCCCAGTTCATGAGCGGCTCGCCGCCGAAGAAATCCACCTCCAGATTCACACGGTTGCCGGAGTTCGCCACCAGAAAATCCAGCGCCGCCTTGCCCACCTCAAAGGACATGAGCGCACGCCTTCCGTGATATTCTCCCTCTTCCGCAAAACAATACTTACATCCCAGATTACAGTCATGTGCGATATGCAGACAAAGCGCTTTCACCACGGTCTGCCGCTTTTTGAAATCAAACACATAATTCTCATAAATATCCGGTGCAAACAGTTGTCCGGCCTGCTCCAGCGCCAGCACCTCGTCCACCGCCTCGCGGACCTCTTCCTCCGGATAAGATTTACTCGTCAGATTGAGCACCGCCGCCGAGATCGTTGATGCATCCTTGATCCCCTCGTTCACCAACGGTTCCACCAGCGGAATCATCTCATATACAATATCGTCCACCACATGTACCGAACCGCTGTTGACGTCCATGACAATATTGTAGCCATTACTTTTGTACTGATGTATCATGATTTTTCTCTCATCAACTCCTATTTCACGCTGTTTCCTATACGTAAGAAAAAGCGCTTCGCGCTATTTCTGAGAGTTGCTTCGCAACTCCTGAATTGAGTGCGTCCTGACGGACGCTGTTTCCTATACGTAACGAAAGCAGCGACTGTGATCGCTGCTCACCGCTCATCATGATTCAATTCATAACTGATTATTTAATCTTCTCACAGCTCTGATTGCCAACGGTGCAGGAAGTCTTGCAAGCTGACTGGCAGGAGGTCTGGCACTCGCCGCATCCGCCCTTCTTCATGGACTCCTTTAAATCTCTGGTTGTCAAAGTCTTGATATGCTTCATAAAATAAGCCTCCTTAATTCATACACTTCAATTTGTACAAAATACTTTTTTGAAGTATAGCACATTTTATGTTGTCTGTCAACTAAGCATTCCACCCAACATTCCGCCTCCCGCACAGAGCGCCAGCGTGGTGAAAAACGCGTTACCCAAAACCGCAGAGCCATTCCCCATCACGAGCGACGCCAGCGCCAATACCGTAAAATACCCGATTCCCAGACACAATCCCCACAGAAATTTCCGGTTTTGCATCCGTTTTCCCACCAGAAAGCCCGCAAAAATCGTCGAAAGCACATAAATGATAATGATGGCCACCGAAACCGGCCGTTCCGTCAGATCAAACCGATACAGCAGAAAAGCCAACAGCATCAACAACACAGCCGTCAATATGTAGGATCCCAGAAGACATTTCAACAGGGAAAATACCACCCCTCTGCTGTGATCCGCTGTTTTTCTGCCCTTTACATGTGCACTGCTTACCATGTCGTTCCCCCTTTGATGATTTTTCTATATGATTTGCCTTTATTTGTTTCTATGTATATGCAAGTCCCAACTCAAACTTGACAACTGCTATCAATGTATTGTATATTTTTTTCAATATACTGTTTTCAACATATTACAAAAAAAGGAGTGAACTTTTTTGGACCCCAGTGTCATACAACCTCCGGCAGTAGATGCCAACACAATGATTGAAGCAATTGTTCTGATGATCCTCGTTCTTTTGTCCGGTTTTTTTTCGTCCGCAGAGACGGCGCTCACCACGGTGAACCGTGTCCGCATGCGCTCTCTGGAGGAAGAAGGCAACAAACGGGCGGCCACGGTCAATAAAATTCTCGACCGCTACAGCAAAATGCTCAGTGCCATCCTGATCGGCAACAATATTGTAAACCTGTCCGCGTCCGCGCTGGCTACTACCCTTGCGCTCAAAATCAACCTGGCGGTGGGTATCGCTACGGCCATTTTGACCGTCGTGGTCCTGCTGTGCGGCGAGATTGTCCCCAAAACCTGGGCCATGGTCTCCAGCGAAAAGCTCGCGCTCGCTTACGCCAACCTGATCTATGGACTGATGCAGTTTTTGACGCCGGTGATCTTTGTCGTGGACAAGCTGTCCGGGCTGATTCTGAAGCTTTTACATATCGATCCCACCAAAAAGGTCAGTGCCATGACCGAAAATGAATTAAAAACCTACGTGGACGTCAGCCATGAGGACGGTGTCATCGAGTCCGAGGAACGCGAGATGATCTACAACGTGTTCGATTTTTCCGACGCGGTGGCCAAAGACATCATGGTGCCCCGCATCGATATGGTGACCGTCAGCATCGACGCCACCTACGACAAGGTGTTAAGCGTATTCCGCGAATCCATGTACACGCGCCTTCCCGTCTACCAGGACGAGAAGGACAACATCATCGGCCTGATCAACATCAAGGACTTTATCCTGCTGGCCCGCTCCAAGAATTTCCGGGTGAAAAACATCCTGCGGGACGCCCATTATACCTACGAATACAAAAAAGTGGCAGATCTGCTCTTAGAGATCCGCGAAAAAACTACCTATATGACCTATGTCCTGAATGAATACGGAAAAACCGTCGGCATGCTGACCTTGGAGGATCTGTTGGAAGAAATTGTCGGCGAGATTCGCGACGAATACGATGCAGACGAGGAAGAATTGATTCAGGCAGTCTCCGACCGCACCTATCTGGTGGAGGCCCGCATGAAGTTAGATGACGTCAACGACGCGCTGGACACCAATCTGGAAAGCGAAAACTATGATTCCATCGGCGGCATCCTGATCGAACAGCTGAACGACCTGCCCGAGGACGGCGAGGAGGTCACCCTGGCAGACGGTACCCGCCTGCAGGTGCAGGGCATTTTCCAAAACCGCATCCAGAAAATCCTCCTGACCCTTCCGGCCCCCGCACAAGATACGGCGGAGGCCGAGGCAGACAAGGACGCAGAACCGGCAGAGTCGGCGGAGACAGCAAACGCCACGGAGAACGAGGCTGCAAACACGGCTCCCACCACAGCTTCCATACCGTCGGACACCGCCGCTGCCTCTGCACAGCACAAGGAACCTGCCGCCCAACAAGCGCCGGCAGAGTCTATCTCCTAGGATCATGCACGCAGTACGTGCGCTACTCTACCGACCGGTAATTCGCAGGTTCCTTCCGCCATGCCGGTTGACGGTCTGCATGCTCCATATATCTTGCCGCTTTCCGAAAGCCGGGAAACAGCAGCATGGCAGACACTATATTGAATATACTGTGGAATCCTGCGATTCCACACCCACTTGCGGGCTTTGCCGGGAAGTCAAACCTAAGGACTACGTCAAGCCCGTAAAATATTGCCCAAAAGAGCGCTGCGCCGGCCAGATTAAAGCCCACATGGATATAGGCTGCCCACCGCGCGTTCCGCCCCGATCCCACACAAGCGAGCAGCGAGGTCACACAGGTACCGATATTCTGTCCCAGAATCACAGGGATCACTGTCCGATAGGGCACGCTGCCACTCTGGGCAAGCGCCTGCAGGATAGCCACCGATGCGGACGACGACTGGATCAGCGCCGTAAAGATGGCACCGGCGGCAAGCGCCATGGGCGGCGCTGTGAAACGGACAAGCAGCGCGCGCATGTACGGCGATGCGCCGAGCGGCGTCATTGCCTCTCCCAGCGCCTCCATCCCGAACAACAAAAGCGCCCATCCCGTCAGGATCTTTCCGATCGCCAGCATCCGTTTTCCCCTTGCCAAAACCAACAGCACTGCTCCCACTACCGCAGACAAGCATACAAGCCCGGCCGGACTTGTCAGCCCAAACGCATTTTCCCGTCCGCCGCCCTGCGCCAGAACCATCAGCCATGCTGTGACCGTCGTGCCGATATTGGCCCCGAAGATCACCCCCACAGCCTGTTCCAGCCGCATCACGCCCGCATCCACCAGCTTTACCACCAGCACCGTCGTCGCCGAGGAGGACTGGATCAGCGCCGTCACGCCGGCCCCGGCCGCCAGCGCCCGCCCGCCGGAGTTTACCATCCGCTCCAGAAAGCGCTCCATCTGCGTACCTGCAAGCGCCGACAATCCTACACCCAGCAGATGCATCCCGAACAAAAAGAGTACAAGCCCGCCCGCCAAGATCCCTATATTCGCCCACGTCATGCGTTTTCCGCCCGTCATCCATCCTTGTCACATTCTATTGATACAACGTATCCAATATTCCTCCGGCGATGGCCGCCGCCATCTCGTTAAACCGCTCGTCAAAGATCTCATTGTCCGCATCCGTATTGATAAATCCGGCCTCGACCAGCACCGCCGGCATGGACGTCGCGTTCAGCACCACCAGATTCGGCCGCTCATTCACCCCCAGATTCACGAATCCCACCTGCTCCAGCCGTGCATTGATGTTGTACGCCATCTGCGCCGCCCGACCATACCGATTGTACACCAGCGACTCCACGCCGCTGTACTGATTGGGATAAGGACTCGAATTTCTGTGGATGGACACAAAATAGTCCGCGCCCACCTCATTTCCCTCCTGCGCCTTCTGATACGGCGACTCATAGATATCCGTCGTGCGCGTGTAATACACATCCACACCATTGTCCTCCAGAATCGCGCCCACCGCCATGGCTAACGCCAGCGCATCGTCCGACTCTCTTCTGCCATTATATTGCGCACCGGGGTTGGCGCCGCCATGTGGTGATAGTAAATTGCGGTAAATTTTACCGAATGGTATTGAATCGTAATTTGATCTTTAGAATTCGAGATTTCCGCCAAAAATGTTTGACAATTTCTCTCTAAGATGTTATCTTATGTTCAAAGGGAAGCGGTTTTTTTACCATGGGGTCAGCTCGCTGATCGTGAGTGGGGTACGCGCTTCCCTTTTTATGTCTACTAAATCATACAAATACATTTTTCCATTCTCTGCATGATTCACAAGCAAACAAGCTGAAAACACATTGTAATTATCCGTTTTAGTTTCATTCTCATAAATCGGCATCGCAAAGCGTGTTGTATAATAATACCAACCGTTTCCTGCATCTTCACTGTGCTTCTCTTCACGGTTTTCCTTGAAACGCTTATCCGTAGCAATCTCCAGCATCTTCGTAATGCCTTGTGCCGCATTTGCTTTCACTTTAGCATTGGCACCTTTTAAACGCTTTGTATATTTAGATCCCTTAAACTCCTCCGGAAAAGTACTTCCAATATAAACCACATCCTGCGTTTCAACAATCGTAATTATTTCGCCCACATACCGCCGCAGATAAGCCTCCACTGCCTTCCAGTCTATATTCTGCTTGTTCCTAAAAATAATTTCCGGCAGCACCACTATTTTATGGCCTGCACTATCTGTCATAATTTGTACATTTGACTTCATTTGACTCCTTCCTGCTCATAAGCATCTTGAAACAATTCATCCAGCTCATCCGAAAAGTTATAGACAATCACGATCCTGCGATCCTCGTATACCCGGATCTCATGTAGCATCTCAACCACGATTTCCCGGTACAGACACTCCACATCCCCAAGTTCCAACAACCGCTTG
>JAFVAO010000035.1 GCA_017480445.1 Lachnospiraceae bacterium | reverse complement strand
TATCTCATGCCAGCGAAGCCGGACTGATAGATCAGATCTACGATCAGCTTCATCTCATGGATACACTCAAAGTAAGCATTTCTGGGATCGTAGCCAGCTTCAACCAAGGTCTCAAAACCAGCCTGCATCAATGCGCAAACACCGCCGCAAAGCACTGCCTGCTCACCAAAGAGGTCTGTCTCGGTCTCTGTGCGGAAGGTTGTCTCCAGAACGCCTGCTCTTGCGCCGCCAATGCCCAGTGCATATGCCAGTGCGAGATCCTGTGCCTTGCCGGTTGCATCCTGCTGTACAGCTACCAGACAGGGAACACCCTTGCCGGCCTGATACTCGCTTCTTACTGTATGTCCGGGTCCCTTGGGTGCGATCATGGTCACATCTACGTTTGCAGGGGGTACGATACATCCGAAATGAATGTTGAAACCGTGTGCAAACATCAGCATATTGCCCTCTTCCAGATTGGGCTCGATATCATTCTTGTAAAGATCCGCCTGCTTCTCGTCATTGATCAGAATCATGATGATGTCCGCTTTCTTTGCAGCCTCAGCAGCGGTAAATACCTCAAATCCCTGCTTTACAGCCTTGTCCCAGGATTTGGATCCCTCGTACAGACCGATGATCACATGACAACCGGAATCCTTCAGATTCAGCGCATGTGCATGTCCCTGGCTGCCGTAACCGATGATTGCGATGGTCTTGCCATCCAGCAGGGAAAGATTACAATCCTCCTGATAAAAAATCTTTGCCATTTTCTTTTCCTCCATAGCATTCATAATATAATTAAAAATACACATATAACTGATAGGAGTAAACTCCTAGAGCTAACAAGTCTTCTACAGCCGGCAGATTCTACAGAATCGTCACGTTCTCAATGCCTCTGGACAGGCCGGCAATCCCCGTGCGCGCCAGCTCCAAAATCGTATAACCGTCCAGCAGAGCGATAAACGCATCGATCTTGGACTGATTGCCGGTAAGCTCGATGATCAGACATTCCGGAGATACATCGATGATCTTGGCGCGGAAAATGTCTGTGATGGCAATGATGCCGGGACGCTGCTCCGGCGTCGCTTTCACCTTGATCATCACAAGCTCTCTGTACACGCTCTCCTCCGGCTTCAACTCCGTGATCACCCGGATATCCACCAGCTTGGCCAACTGTTTCTCAATCTGCTCCAGAATCTCATCGTCTCCGCTTGTCACAATCGTAATGCGGGTAAATCTGGGATCTGCGGTCACGCCCGCCGTAATGCTCTCAATATTGTATCCGCGGCGTGAAAACAGACCGGAGATCCGGCTCAGCACGCCCGATGTATTGTCCACCAACAACTGAAAAACCTTTTGACGCATGTTCTTACCTTCCTCTTTTACAAAGCGCAGACAATGCCGCTGAAAAATACTATAGCACACTAAAGCGTCAGTGTCAATCTGACACCCAAAATTATCTGCATGTATCTATACAGATTATCGCAGCGCTTTCCAGCGGTTCATGAGCTCCTCGCAGGCATCCATATCCATCTCGGAGATGGCCTCCTTCAACTGCTCATAGAGCTCCTGTTCTTCGCCTTCGTAGGCGTATGCATCCAATTTGTCGGACACTTCCTCCATGCCGTCCATATCCAGCTCGTCGAGCGCTTCCGTGAGCTTATCGAACAACGCATGCAGCGTATCGTCGTCAATCGCAGCCTTTGCGGTTGCCTGCTCTTCCTCCCCGCCAAAGAACGGTTTCAAATCCTGCAGATAAGAGAGATATTTCTTCATCATGAAAACCGTCTTCTCGCGAATAATACGCGTATCGTTCTCGTTCCCGGCCTTCTCCAGCTCTGCCGCCATCGCGGACAGCTCCGCTGCGCCGATCTGCCTAGCCTCACTCTTCAGTGCATGCACGGCGATGGTATAAGAATGAATGTCCTGTTCGTCGTAGAATCCCTTGATGGTCTTGGCCTTCGCCGGAATCGACTCGTAAAACTTCTTGAGGATGTTGAGGTAAAGCTTGTCGTTGCCCAGAAGCTGTCTTGCACCGGCCGTATCCAGATCCGCAAGTGTCATGGTATCCAGATTGATCTCGCCGTTTTCGGAAGGTGCCGTCTGCGAGGGTTCTTCCTCGTGCTTCTCGGTCGCCTTTTGCAGCTTTTCCGGCGGCAGCCATTGCTTGAGCTTCGCCACCAGGAACCGCACCTCGATGGGTTTGGTCACCACATCGTTCATGCCCTCCGACAAAAACATGTCCTTTGCACCTTCGATGGCATTTGCCGTGAGTGCAATGATCGGAATCTTGGCATAATTCGGGTGGAACCGACGGATCAGACGCGTAGTCTCCACGCCGTCCAGATCCGGCATCATATGATCCATAAAGATAATATCAAAGGTTTCGTCCTCAATCCGTTTCAGCGCTTCCTTACCGCTGGTCACGGAGGTAACTTTCATTTTCAGTGGCTCCATCAGGCCTTCCGCCACCGTCAGGTTGATGGAATTGTCATCCACCAGCAGGATCTTTGCCTCCGGCGCGATGAAATCCATCTGATAGGCATCCGACTCATGATCGAAGGAGGCCGTTTCATCACCGTTCAACACCATGGAAAGCCGGATGGTGGAAAGCGGCTTCTTGATAATGCGCAGATTCGGATACATGGATTTCTCATCGCTGAAGAAATCCTCCACCATCACGCAATGTATGTCGGAATATTTTACCAAAATATCGTTCATTTGCTCCGTATGCATCTCTTTTTCCGTAAAGAGATACAGCTGCTTCGGTTTGGAATCCTTAAACTGTTCCAGATGCGCCAGAATATCGTCCCAATCCCGCATGATCTGGAAATCTACCCCCAAGCGGGAGACATCCATGACAAACTGCTCTCTGAGATCGGGATGCTGGAACAATCCCATGACAAACAGATTCTCCGCATCCTTGATCGTAATTGCCTTGTCCCGATTCACAACGCGCTGTGGGATCGAAAACTGGAAGGTAGAACCGTGCTCATATACACTCTTGACACTGATGGCTCCGTACATCAGCTCCACCAACTGCTTGCTGATCGCCAGACCCAGACCGGTTCCCTCCACGTTGCGGTTACGCTTGCTGTCCACCTGGTTGAAGGATTTGAACAACTTGCCAAGATCCTCCTGCTTGATACCGATACCGGTATCCTCCACGCTGAAATTGATGTTGATATTGTCTGCGTCTATCTGGTCAAAATCCATCACGATCTTCACATAACCGCTGTTCGTGAATTTCACGGCATTGTTGGCAAGATTTACAAGAATCTGCTTGATGCGCAGATTGTCTCCCTCCACAAGCGCTGGAAAATCAGGATTGATATCCAGTAAAAGCTCCACCTTTTTGTCTTTGAGTTTCACCAGAATGATATTGGCCACATCGTTGACAATGGACAGCGGCTCATATTCCACCGTCGTGATATCCAGTTTGCCGGCCTCGATCTTGGAGAAATCCAAGATATCGTTGATGATATTCAAAAGGGCTCTGCCCGAAGATTTGATCTGATTGATATATTCTTTGGCAAGCGGCGGCAGATCCTCTCGCAGGGCCATCTCTGCCAGACCGATCACCGCGTTCATCGGCGTGCGGATCTCATGGCTCATATTCGCCAGAAAATCGGACTTCATGGAAGCCGCAGCCTCGATCTCCTCGCTGGATCGAATGGCTGCATAGCGTCCATAGGCCAGATTGGACAACACCGAAGAAAGCTTGAGCAGGAAATCTGCTTTGGAATCGATTTCCTCCTCCGACTGGATCGGAATTTTGCGGGAAATCGCAAACAGCTTGTCGTAGTCGATCCCCAGCGCTTCTGAGGACATTCTGACCTCATCCTCCGTGAGCGGCTCCGGCAACACCTGTCCGCCGACAAAGGAACCGATCGTACGCCCCTCCAACATGATGGGCGCGGCAAATTCCACAACGCCGGTATGGCAACGGTATGCCGTTGCCTGTCCGTTACTTCTCGTGATAATGGCGCCAATCTTGTCACACTCTTCACAGCTGGCGCAGCCGACCGGATTGGAGCGGATGTAATCCTTACAAAACTCCGTAAAGCGGGAAGCTTTGGTGACCGGCTTGCCCTCTGCGTCGGTTGTGATCGCCGCAAGGCCGGTCATGTCGGAGAATGCATCCTGAATCTGCTGCAGCATCTCGGTATCCATAATATCCGTCAAGTGAATATGGTCTAAATCTTTCAGTTTTTCCCTGCGCAACGTTGCCATTGCCTCGATTCCTCCTAGTTGGAAAATTTATCCAGATTACCGAGAAGTTTTTCCTTGTCAATGGGTTTCAACAGATAGCCCTGAGGCTTGAGCGCCAGCGCCTCTCTGATTTTTTCTCTGTCAGCCACCCCCGTCAGAAACAGCACAGGCGTCTTGCTCATGTCAAATTGTTTTCTCAAATTTTTCAGCACGGTCGGGCCATCTTCATCCGGCATCTGATAATCGAGCAAAATGATATCTGTATGCTTTTTCTCCAGGAATTTGTACGCAATCTTGCCGCTGGGCGCTGTCGCCACATCGTAATTGTCATGCAGATGGTCTTTGACAATCTTTAGCATCATGGGATCGTCGTCGATGACAAGCACATGTTTTCGAGTGTTTCCATTCAGTGTGATGCCCGCTTCCTCCGCTGCCGCAGTTGTCATATAAGAACTCTCGTTTTTGAAGAATTCCGATTCCTGCAGGAAATCATTGATCATTTCCTTGATTGTCTCCATTTTGATGGGTCTGGGCATGACAATATCCGCCATGTTCATAGACATCCGCTGGAAGCGCTCGCACTCCTCCGGCGAGCCGATGATACCGAACGCGATATACTCTCTCGTCAGTTTCCGCTTGAGCGTAATGATCTTTTGCATGTTTTGTTCTTCCTTCTGCCCGATACATAAAATCATGGCATCCGGTTGGAAAAAGAACATATGATTTTCCATATCTTCATAACGGATCGAACTGGACATTAGCGTGTAGGTATCTCTGAGTCGAATGAAAATATCATCCATGATCGTTCCGTTATCTCCCAGCAGTAAAACCTTCTTTTTCTCTGCCATATCTCATCCTCCCCTCAACTATTTTTAATCTTCGTGTTCCATGCATTTCGCCAGCGCCAGAGTGCCGGTGCGGGCTACTTCCACAACGCTTACAGACTGCAGCAGCTGCAGCATCAGTTTGATGCGCTCCGGTGTATCGCACAGCTGAATCATCATGTAATGCTTGGACATATCCACAATCTGCGCCTTCATCACCTCGCACAGCTCCATGATCTCCCGGCGGTTGTTCTTGTTGTATTTCACCTTGATCAACATCAGCTCCCGTGTGATACACTGCTGTTCCTCATAGGTCTTCACCTTGATGACATCCAGTTTTTTGTTCAGCTGTTTCTCAATCTGCTCGATCGTGTGCTCGTCGCCGGTGGATACGATGGTCATGCAGGACACATCGGACGCGTCCGTCTCGCCCACCGCAAGTGAGTCAATGTTAAAACATCTTCTGGAGAACAGGCCGGCCACTTTGCAGAGCACACCGGAACGGTTCTCTACCAGAACGGAATAAATCTGCTTTTTCATGTATTGTTCCTCTCGAATTGTTATACAAGATCCATGGGATCGATCAGACACTCCAACAGCACAGATCGGTCATCCTTCAGAAACGCTGCGATCGTCTCCTGCGCCTTGTCCATATTTTCCAGGCGCAAAAACGGCAGGTCGTACGCAGCGGACAGCTTCTCCAGATCAGGGCTGCCGCTTAAGTCTACCACGGAATAATTGTCCTTGTAGGTAAAATGCTGATACTGCCGCACCATTCCCAGATAATTGTTCTTCAGTACGATGATCTTCACAGGAATGTTGTGCTGGCGCATCGTCGCGAGCTCCATCATGGACATCTGGAAGGAACCGTCGCCGCACACGGCAACAACCTGTCTGTCCATCGCCGCAAGCTTCGCACCCATCGCCGCCGGAATGGAGTATCCCATCGTACCCATACCGCCGGAGGTGAGGAACTTGCCGTTTTTCACGATATGATACGCGCAGGACCAGATCTGATTCTGGCCCACATCAGCCACATATACTGCATTGTCCTGCATCTGCTCGGAAAGCATCTCGATAAAGGCCGCAGGATCCACATACGCCGGATTGGGGCTGCGCTTCACCGCCATGGTCACCCTCGCGGATTCCAGATCCTTGATCCACTCTGCGGAATCTGTCTCGAAGGTCTCCGCAAGCAGATCCTCGAATATATATTTTGCATCGCCCACAAGCGGGATGGTCGGTCCGGCGTTTTTCCCGATTTCGGCGGGATCCACGTCGATATGTACCAGCACCTTATTGCGCGTGATCAGATCCGGTTGATTCACCGCGCGATCCGCAACCCGCGCGCCGACCATGATCAACAGATCCGATTCGTTCATGGCTCTGTTGGCATAAGGTTTGCCGTTGTTGCCCACCATGCCGAAATACAGCGGATGTCTGGTGGGCATGATCCCGATGCCCATCATCGTAGATACGACAGGGATCTGATGCTTCTCAGCAAATGCCCGCAGCTGCTCCTGGGCGTCTGCCAACAGCACGCCGCCGCCGGCGCAGATCAGGGGGCGCTTCGCGCGCTCCAGGCTCTTGATCACCTTCTTGATCTGCACTGCGTTCCCCTTTACCGTCGGCTTGTAGGTGCGCAGGGAGATCTCCTCCGGATATTTGAATTTATTGCACACCGCGTTCTGCACATCGATGGGAACATCGATCAGCACCGGTCCCTTTCGACCGGTATTGGCAATGTGAAACGCCTCTTTGAACACACGCGGAATATCGTCCGCATCCTTCACCAGATAACTGTATTTCACAAAAGACTCCACCGCACCGGTGATGTCCGCCTCCTGGAACACATCGCTGCCGAGCAGTTCGCTGTTCACCTGCCCCGTAATGCAGACAAGCGGAATACTATCCGCAAAAGCTGTCGCGATACCGGTGATGACGTTGGTTGCGCCGGGGCCGCTGGTCACCGCGCACACGCCGGGTCTCCCCGTCATACGCGCCACGCCGCTCGCGGCATGTGCGGCATTCTGCTCCGTGCGAATCAGAATCGTACGGATGTCGGATGCCAAAATACTATTGTAAAACGGACAGATTGCAACGCCCGGATAACCGAATACCGTAGTTACGCCCTCGGCCTCCAAGCATTTCACAATGGCATCTGCACCAATCATTGTCAGTTCCTCCTTCACGGATCCGTCTGCGAATCCCGTTTCCTTTTCAAAAAAGTCAATCATTATTTATTATACCACAACTATACCTGTTCGTTCAAGCGTTTCGCGAGTTTTACTGCGTCAGCCGCATCTTTGGAGTACCCGTCCGCGCCGATTTCGTCCGCATAGTCCTGTGTGATCACCGCACCGCCGATCATTACCTTGCTGGCAAGCTGTTCCCTGCGCGCATCCGCGATCACTTCCCGCATCCGCTGCATGGTGGTCGTCATCAGCGCGGAGAGCGCGATGATCTGTGCGTTGTGCTCCCTGGCCGCTGCGATGATACGCTCCGACGGTACATCTTTTCCCAGATCGATTACGCGGAAGCCATAATTCTTCAGCATCAGTGCGACAAGATTTTTCCCGATATCATGGATATCTCCCTCCACCGTCGCGATCACCACCACCGGCATATTGTTCGCGTCGGTCTCCTGCAACAGCAGCGGCTCCAACACTTCAATGGCATTTTTCATCGCCTCCGCACTGGCGATCAGCTGGGGCAGAAAATATTTGCCCTTGTCAAAATACACGCCCACCTGATTGATCGCCGGCAGCAACACCTCATTGAGCATTGCATCCGGCGCTTCGCCTGCGCTTAACGCAGACTGTGTCAGCTTGGCGATTCCGTTCCGGTTGCCTTTGAGCACGGCATTGTACAGCGCCTCTCTCTCCGGGGACGCAGCGGTCCCGTTCACGCCTTCCGCAGCGGAGCCCGGTCGGTCACCGGCGCCTGGTGCCTCTGTCTGTCTGACCTTCCCTGCGCCTGCCGGCGCGCCCGCAGTAGCCGCAGCGTCCAGCGCCGCACGCATCTGTTCCTCCTTGGCCTCCCGCCGCTCCTTGACTTCCCCCGCATATTGAATGTATGCCAGATCCGCTCCGTCCTTCGCCAGCAGCAGATCTGTGGCAAGCGCGCAGCACATCAGCAGTTCCTGGGACGGGTTGGCGATCGCCATGGTCAGTCCCTCCCGGATGGCCAGCGTCAGAAATGCGGTATTTACGAAGCTGCGCTCCGGCATGCCGAAGGAGATATTGGAGAGTCCGCAGATCGTGGCAAAGCCCTGCTCCTTGCAGTAACGGATCGTCTCTAAGGTTTCCAGCGCCGCCCTGCGATTGGCGCCGACCGTTGCGACCAGACCGTCCACCACGATATCCTCCTGCCGCATGCCAAGCGCATATGCCCGCTCGCTCACACGCCGGATGATTTCTTTTTTCTCCTCCAGATTCTCCGGCAACCCCTTGTCGGACAAAGGGAGCAAAATAAACATCGCACCGTATTTTGCCGCGATGGGCAATAATTTTTCAAATTTTTCCTGTTCATACGAGATGGAGTTGATCAGCGCTCTTCCGGGATATTGTCTGAGCGCCGCCTCCAGAACGTCCACATGACTGGAATCGAGGGAAAGAGGCAGATTCGTCACGCCGCTCACCTCTTCGATCACGCGCAGCATCATCGCCTTCTCATCAATGCCGCTCATACCCATATTGATGTCCAGAATCTGTGCGCCGCCCTGCTCCTGTTCCTCCGCAAATTGCAGCACGCGATCGGTATTACCCTCACGCAGCTGCGCCTGCAGAGCTTTTTTGCCGGTCGGGTTGATGCGTTCCCCCACCACCATGAATCGGTCGTGCAATCCGAACGCCACCGTCTGCCGCTCGCTGGTCAGATAACGGATGCCGTCCGGTCTCCGGGGCACCCGGATCGTGCGCCTGTCGCCGTAGCGCTCGTGTATCGCACGGATGTGATCCGGCGTGGTACCGCAACAGCCGCCGATGACACAGGCGCCGCTGTCGACGAGCAGCTGCATCTGTGTGCCGAAGGTCTCTGCATCCATCCCGTAATAGGTGTTGCCGTCCTTGTCCAGAAGCGGCAGTCCCGCATTGGGCTTCGCGATGACCGAAATGGTCGTGACCGCTGCAATCTGCGCGATCACCGCCGCCATCTGATCCGGCCCTGTGGAACAGTTGGCGCCGACCGCGCAGGCGCCGAGACTCTCTGCCACAATCGCTGCCGTGGATGCATCGGTGCCATACAGCATTCTGCCCTCCGGTTCAAAGGTGTACGTCACCATCACGGGAAGATCGCAGCACTCCTTTGCCGCGATGAGCGCCGCTCTGGTCTCCGCAAGACTCATCATCGTCTCCACCACAAGCAGATCCACCCCCGCCTCAGCGAGCAGCGTAATCTGCTCCTTATAGACGTCGATCAGGGTCTCCAACTCCATCTGTCCCATGGGGCGAAGCTGTTCGCCGGTCATGGTGATATCTCCGGCTATGTACACGTTCCGTCCGACAGCCGTATCGGCCGCACGGCGCGAGATGGCCACCAAACCCTGTATCATTTCCCGCATATGATCCGCCAGCCCGTACTCGGCAAGTTTGATCCGGTTGGCTGTAAAGGTCGGCGCATATAAAATATCTGTTCCGGCTTTGACGTAATCCTCCTGCAGCTTCTGCATGATGTCCGGATGCTCAAGGATCCATTGTTCCGGACATACCCCCGAGGGCATGCCGGCTTTTACCAGATTGGAGCCGGTGGCTCCGTCCAGATAAATGAGCTTATCGCTTGTCCATTTTGCAAATTCATTTTTTGTCATATGATCAGCTCCATCCATAAATATTTGCATTATTCTTAAATATACCACAGAACAGGCACATCAGGCAAATATCTTATGCAAGTTCTGGCATTTTTTTGAAATCTTTCCTGTTGCGTATCTACGCAAAATATGATAAATTTTTAGAAGTATCACCAGTATCTGTACAGGAGGATAAACAATTGCATTACTTACATAGACGAAAATCCGGCGTTTTCGCCGGTTTGTTGCTTGCCTGCGCGCTCACAGCCTGCGGAACAGATCCGAAAATGACCCAGTTTCGGGAGGATATGGACACGTTCTGTACATCCATCGCCACGATAGACGATGCCATCAACGCGATCGATCCGGAGGCGGAAAATGCGTCCGAGCTCGCGCTGTCCTATCTGGATCAGCTGGATCAGACATTCCAGGATTTTGCGCAGATGGATTTTCCGGAAAGCTATGACTATCTGGAGCCGGTGGCGGATGAGGCCGGCACCTATATGCAGGAGGCAGTCAAAAGCTACCATCTCGCTTACGCGGACAACGACTATAACGCGGAGACGGCGGCCTATGCCCGAGAGAATTCCGCCCGGGCGTTCAAGCGGGTGCAGGTGATCATTGACATCCTGCACGGCAATGAACCAACGGCGGTATCAACCTCCGCATCTCCCTGACAGCCTCACTGAGCCCAATGGTTCTAAGAAAGTACCTTTGACACGCAATCATCAGAATGCATAAAAAACGGCGCAGCCACGAATGACTACGCCGTTTTTATGCATTCTCAGTGTCCGTCTTATTTCAGCAGCTGGATACCACCGATCAAAGGCAGCGGCTTATCCTCACCCTTCACTGCGGAAACAATACCCATGATTGCAAATACAAGCAAAACAATATCACAGATGCACGCAATAATATTCACAATGGGAATCATTGCGCAGAATCCAAGAATCAGAGAAGCGATCGCAAGAACCAGACCCTGATTCAAATGGAGCTTCGCGCCCTCCTTGTCACCTGCCAAAAAGGCAATCAGCCAGAAAATAAGGCCGAGATAAGCAAACACACCTGTAACTTT
Organism: Lachnospiraceae bacterium; assembly: GCA_017480445.1. Classification (GTDB taxonomy): domain Bacteria; phylum Bacillota; class Clostridia; order Lachnospirales; family Lachnospiraceae; genus Acetatifactor. Next base: position 1,573 of record JAFVAO010000035.1, on the reverse strand, counting down.
TTTATCCATGATTTTCTCCTTTTCTGTCCCCTCGGACTGTAAAATTCATTCGTAGTTCATCTTAATACATGTAAGCACTTTCGTCAAGTGAAACACGCATTTTTATTAAATTTTCATTAAAAAATCTTGCTGTAAACCTGCGTAAACCGCTTCGTCAAAGCACGATGGAAGTCGCCATGACAATCCCAAATGCAAACTTCAGTACATTTTTCAAAATACAGTTCACCACAATGATCACCAACATCCCATACAGCATCCACAGGTGCACCCGCATCCCCTTGATATGCGGTACATGCAGCTTCTCCAACGTATGGCTCAGCATAAAGAACGCATACAGCACCGCACAATACATGATGAGCGGATGATACCACGCGGACTGCACAAAATGTCCGTGCACCATAGCTGTGAGCGCCCGCGTACCGCCGCACCCCGGGCAATAGACACCCCACAGAGACCAGAAAATGCACTGTGCATCCGGAAAATGAGGAACTACCCATTCCACCACAAAAAATGCTGCCGCAAGATAGATCGGCAAGGTGATCAGCCCGAAGAAATACAGCGCATCCTCCGTGCTCATGTGCTCCAAATCAATTTTTTTCCTCTTACTGCTATGTTGCTCCTGTATCTGATTCATATGCTACCCACGTCATCCGGTCATCACCATGCTGTCACTACAATGTATGCATCCGTTGTTACATCATCGAAGAAAAGGACTCCAAGCCACCCAGCGCAAAGGTACCGATCACACCGAGCAGGCTCAGCACAATAGCGATGATGGAGCACACCAGACCACCGGTACCCACGCCGGTCTTCTGCTCTTTATTGCCGACAATCGCAAGGATCAGGCCAATAATACCAAACAGTACACCCGCGCCGCAGCAGCAGGAAAATACGATGCCTGCGATACCCAGAATCAACGACGCCACAGCAACACCCGGTGTCTTGGGCGCGTCCGGCTCACCGTATACCTCAGGTGTCGGTCCGGTATACGTATTGTACTGCGCCGTGTTATCCTGATAGGTATTCGTATTCTGGTACGTATTCGGCTGATAACTGTTGTTTTGATAAGTATTGTTTTGGTAGCTATTGCTCTGATAAGAATTGCTCTGGTAATTATTATCAGGCGTCACAATGCTGCTCTGATAGCTGTTGTCAGGCGCTGCGGTCGTGTTGCTCTGATAAGTATTGCTCTGGTACGGATTGCTCTGGAACGTATTATTCTGATAGGTATTGCTCTGGTATGTGTTACTCTGATAGGAATTGCTCTGCTCTGCATTGCCCTGATAAGCACCACTCTGATCATTGTTGTTCTGATATACATTACCGGTCTGGGCAGCATTGTCGACAGCACCCGCAGGATTCACTACCGGCTCCTGGGCAGGCGTCTGCTGGCTGTTCAACTGTTCATTTTCATTTTGTAAATTCTGTCCGTCCATGATTCTTCTCCTTTTGCATATGGCGCGTAGCTTTCACCCTCTGTCGGCATATGGGAGGATGAGGCTGGAGGAAGCCATAAAGTGCCGACAGGAATTTGAGGCACTGGTGGAGCCCCTTATTACAAATATCACCGCTG